>JARLIW010000261.1 GCA_031291515.1 Beijerinckiaceae bacterium
AATGCGCGTTTTGGGGATCGAGACCACCTGCGACGAGACGGGGGCTGCCGTCGTGCGGCTCAAGCCGGAGGGCGGCGGGGAGATTCTGTCCAACGAAATCATGAGCCAGATCAAGGAACACGCGGCCTATGGCGGCGTCGTTCCCGAAATCGCGGCGCGCGCCCATGTCGAGGTTCTGGACCGGCTGATCGAACGCGCGATCGCGAAAGCCGGGATGCGAATCAAGGAGATCGACGCGGTGGCGGCCGCCGCCGGCCCCGGCCTGATCGGCGGCGTCATCGTGGGTCTGACGGCCGGCAAGGCCATCGCCTTGGCGCTGCGCAAACCGTTCATCGCCGTGAACCACCTCGAGGCCCATGCGCTGACGCCCCGGCTGACGGACAACGCCGCCTTTCCCTACCTGCTGCTGCTGGTCTCGGGCGGCCATACCCAGCTCGTCGCGGTCAAGGGCGTCGGCGATTACGTCCGGCTCGGCGCGACGCTCGACGATGCCGTCGGCGAAGCCTTCGACAAGATCGCCAAAATGCTCGGCCTGCCCTATCCCGGCGGCCCGCTGATCGAAAAACGCGCGCTCGAGGGCAATCCCGAACGATTCGCCTTTCCGCGCCCGCTGCTGGGGCGGCCGAAGCCGGATTTCTCGTTTTCCGGCCTCAAGACCGCCGTGCGGATGGAGGCCGAAAAAATCGCGCCGCTGACCGCAACCGATGTCGCCGATCTCTGCGCCTCGTTCCAAGCCGCCGTGGTCGACACGATCATCGACCGCACGCGCTGCGCGCTGCGCTTGTTTCAGGAGCGGATCGGCCCGTGCGAGACGATTGTCGCGGCGGGCGGCGTGGCCTCCAACGGGGCGATCCGCCGGGCGCTGGGACGGTTTTGCGGCGAGGCCGGACTGAAGCTGATCGTCCCGCCGCCGATTCTCTGCACCGACAACGGCGCGATGATCGCCTGGGCCGGGATCGAGCGGCTCGGCCTCGGCCTCGTCGACGACATGACCTTCGCCGCCCGGCCGCGTTGGCCCCTCGATGCGCAGGCCGAGGCCGCGCATCACGGCAAGGCCTGAGATGAGCACTCCGGCACGACCGCCGCGCCGGATCGCGGTGCTGGGCGGCGGCGTCTGGGGCACGGCGCTCGCCAATCTCGCCGCGCGCGCCGGAGCGCAAGTGGTTCTGTGGACCCGCGATCCCGCCCATGCCGCGGAAATCGCCGCCACGGGATTCAATGCGCGCCGCCTGCCCGGCGTGCCGCTGCTCGCCAACGTGACCGCGACGAGCGATCTCGCGCTGATTCAGGGCGCCGACATCGTCCTGCTGGCGGTTCCCGCGCAGACCTTGCGGGAAACCGCGACGCGCGCCCGGCCGCATATCGCCGCCCATGTTCCCGTGATCATCTGCGCCAAGGGGATCGAACGCGCGACCGGCCTTTTCATGAGCGACGTGATCGCCCAGACGCTGCCTGACAATCCCCCCGCGATCCTGTCCGGCCCGAGTTTCGCGGACGACGTCGCGCGCGGCTTGCCGACGGCCGTGACGCTCGCCGCCCGCGACGCCGAAGGCGCCGAGGCGCTCGCGGCGGCCTTCGCGGCACCGTGGTTTCGGCTCTATCACACCGCCGATATCCGCGGCGTCGAGATCGGCGGATCGGTCAAAAACGTGCTGGCGATCGCCTGCGGCATCGCGGCCGGGCGCGGGCTCGGCCAAAGCGCCGGCGCGGCCTTGATCGCGCGCGGCTTTGCCGAGCTGACCCGTTTCGGCCGGGCGCTCGGCGCCGATCCCGGCACGTTGATGGGTCTCGCTGGGCTCGGCGATCTCGTCCTGACCTGCGGCTCCACGCAATCGCGCAACTATTCGTTCGGCTGGGCCCTCGGCCAAGGCGTGAGCGTCGAGGACGCGCAAGCGGCGGCCGGCACGGTCGAAGGCGCGCAGACCTGCGGCATTCTCGTCGAACTCGCGAGGCGTCAGGGCGTCGACATGCCGATCGCCCAGGCGGTCGAGAGCGTGCTGACGGGACGCGCCAGCGTCGAGGACGCCATCACCGCCTTGCTCGCCCGCCCCGCCAAGGCCGAAGCGCGGTTTTGAGCAATCGTGCCGATGAAATCCTCCTCCGCGAAGCGGGGGAGGGGGACCATGCGGAGCATGGTGGAGGGGGCCGGTACGCTCTGATGCCGCCAAGGTTTCACGGTGGAAACCTTCGGCGTGCGGTTTGCCTCCGGTGGCTTATGCTGGCAATTATCGCCGCGGCTGCCGCCCCCTCCACCGCCTCCAGCGGTCCCCCTCCCCCGCTGCGCGGGTGAGGATCCCGCCCGGAGATGGAGTCTCGTTTCACGGCCTGCTCGGAGAGAAAACGAAATGGCGCATTGGCTGGTCAAGAGCGAACCGGAAAAATGGTCCTGGGCCGATCAAGTCGCGGCCGGGACAAAGGGCACGCATTGGAACGGCGTGCGCAACCACCTCGCCAAGAAGCACCTGATGGCCATGCAACTCGGCGACGAAGCGTTCTTCTACCATTCCAACGAGGGCAAGGAGATCGTCGGCATCGTCAGCGTGGTCAAGCTCTATTATCCCGATCCGAGCGACGAGACGGGCAAGTTCGGCATGGTCGATTTTCGCGCCGTGAAGGCGTTGAAGACGCCCGTGAGCCTTGCCGCCATCAAGGCCGAGCCGCGCTTGAAGGATATGATGCTGGTGGTCAATTCGCGCCTCTCCGTGCAGCCGGTCACGGAGGCGGAATGGGCGATTATTCTTGAGAGGGGCGGCCTCTAGCCCTCAGTTGGGCAGCCAGCCCACCCAGACGCTGACCAAGAGCACGACTCCTAGCGCAAAACGGTAGACCACGAAGGGCCAGGCGGAGAACCGCTCGAGAATATGCATCAGGCTCCAGATCGCGGCGAAGGCCGAGATCGAGGCGACCACGATCCCGACGGCGAGGATCGACCAGCCGTGGGCGTCGAGATGCGCCTTGTGCAATTCCCACAGCTCCTTGAACCCGGCCAAGGCGATCGCGGGAAGGCCGAGCAAAAAGGAAAAGCGCGCGGCCTCGTCGCGTTGGAGATCGCGAAACAAGGCGGCGGTCAGAGTCGAGCCCGAACGCGACACGCCCGGGATCAAGGCGCCAACCTGGGCAAAACCCACGGCCAGGGCGTCCTTCAAAGTGACGTTATCCATTGTCCGCTGCGGCCGGCCGTACCATTCGGCCAGCGCCAGCAAGGCGCCCATGACGACGCACGAAAAGCCGATCACGGTCAGCGTCCGCAGCGGGGAATTGCAGGCATTGAGAACAGGCGCGAGAATCACGCCGGCAATCACGATCGGCAAGGTCGCGAGCGCGATCCAGGCGACGAAGCGAAAATTCCAGTCGACGAAATCGCGCCGCGCGACGGCTTCGATCGCGCCCGCGCCAAGTTCCCGCACATCGGCCCAAAAATAGCTGAGGACGGCGGCAAGGGCCGCAAGCTGCATGGCCGCGGAAAAAGCCGAACCGGGATCCTGCCAGCCCAGCACGGCGGGAACGATCCGCATATGAGCGGTCGAGGAAATCGGCAAAAGCTCGGTGATGCCCTGAACCACCCCGAGCACGGCAACCTTGAGATAGCCGAGAGTCACGAAGCCGGTATCGAGACCAGCTGTACAGGCATTCGCCATGGATTCCGCCCACCCCAACCGGCGCGGTTCGGACTCTCCCGCGCGCTCCACACGCGTGATAATCACCCGCTTGCCCGTGTCAACAGACTGGCCGGGGTCAGGTTAAAAAAGCGGGGGGATAACCCAAGCGGCGCCCCGAAAAGCCGGCGCCAAGCGCTTGCCACTTGGGTGGAATCACCCAAGTGGACGAAATCGCCGCGTTCAAGAAACGAGAGGACGTCCTCGATCGAAAAAGTCTTCAGCGTCTCGGGACGTGCCGAGCATCGAAACGCTCAGGTGCCCTGCCCGGGCGTGGGAGCTCCCTGATGCTCTCTCTGCTCTTTATTGTACTGATGTCGCTTCCAAATGCCCACGGCACAACCCGCAAGCGCGCCCTTGACGGCATGGTGGCCGGCGTAATGGCCCGCGACCGCGCCGGCCGCGCCATATTTGAGGCAGCCGCCCGGCGCCGCCTCGGCGACTGGAGCGGAGACCATCATGCTCGCGGTGAATCCGCCGCAAAGCGCCAAGGCAAGAAGACGTTTGTTCATTACACCCTCCGTCGCGCGAGTCGCGCGGGTTGAAATCCAACAATGCGCGCCCGGCGCCGCCACCAAACTCAAAGCAGATTATCGCTTCAGCTCCGTGACAATGGCGTCACCCATGGCGGAGGTCGAAAGGCTCGATGCCGCCCCGCCTTTGATGTCGGTGGTCCGCAAGCCCTTTTCAAGCACCGCCGAGATCGCCGCCTCGATGCGGTCCGCGAGATCGCCGCGGTCGAACGTGTAACGCAAAGCCATCGCAAAAGATCCGATCATCGCGATCGGATTGGCAATGCCCTGACCCGCGATATCGGGCGCCGAACCATGCACCGGCTCATAAAGAGCCTTGCGACGGCCGGTGCCGGGATCGATGTCGCCGAGCGAAGCCGACGGCAACATCCCGATCGAGCCCGTCAGCATCGCCGCGACGTCGGACAGCATGTCGCCGAAGAGATTGTCGGTGACGATCACGTCGAAGCGCTTGGGGTTGCGCACGAGCTGCATGCCCAAGGCATCGGCCAACTGGTGATCCAACGCGACATCGGCATAATCGCGCTTGTGCAAGGCGGTGATGACCTCATGCCACAAGACGCCGGATTTCATCACGTTGCGCTTTTCCGACGACGTCACGCGCTTGCCGCGCTGACGCGCCAGTTCGAAGGCGACGCGGCCGATCCGCTCGATCTCATAGGTATCGTAAACCTGCGTATCGATCGCGCGCTTCTGGCCATTGCCGAGATCGATGATCTGCTTGGGCTCGCCGAAATAGACGCCGCCGGTCAGCTCGCGCACGATGACGAGATCGAGTCCTTCGATGAACTCGCGCTTGAGCGACGACGCGTCGGCCAAGGCCGGATAGCAAATCGCCGGGCGGATATTGGCATAGAGCTGCATGTCCTTGCGCAGCCGCAGCAGACCCGATTCGGGACGCTGGTCATAAGGCACTTGATCCCATTTCGGGCCGCCGACCGCTCCGAGCAGCACGGCATCCGCCGCCTGCGCCTTGGCCATGTCGGCATCGGAAATCGCGACGCCGTGAGCGTCGTAGGCCGAGCCGCCGACGAGGCCCCGATCCAGCGCGAACGTCGCCGCGCCCTCGGCCTGGAACAGGCCGATCACCTTCTCGGCCTCCGCCATGACTTCGGGGCCGATGCCGTCGCCGGGCAAAAGAAACAGGGAATATGTCATGGCGCGATTCCGTTGGTCTGGCGGGTTTCGTATTGGCGCGCCTTGAAGCACGCCGGGCCGCTTTTGGCTAGACGGGAACGGCAAGTCGGACGGCGCGGATCGATGGACGGGATCTGGTGTCGAACAATCTTGCGTGGCCGTTTCTAAATGTAGTAACGTGCCTACACATCCTCCCGAGCGCCATCATGACCGTCACGATCCTTTCCAGCCGCGCGTTCAATCACGACACGAGCGGCGCCAAGAAGGCCGCGAAGGCCGGACCCGTGTTCATCACGGACAGAGGAAAGCCCGCGCATGTCTTGTTGAGCATCGACGACTACCGGAAACTCGCGGGCACGGACATGTCGCTCGCCGAAGCCTTGGCGCAGCCTGACGCCCCCGACATCGACTTCGAACCGCCGCGCGCGGAAGGTCTGTTCCGCGCCGCCGATCTCGGCTGATGTTTCTACTCGACACGAATGCCGTATCCGAACTTCGACGGCCGGAAAAAGCCAATCCGACGCTTTTAAAATGGGCGTCGTCGGCGCCGGCCGACAGCACATTCTTGTCGGCCGTCACCGTTTTGGAGCTCGAGCTCGGCATCTTGCTCATGGAGCGGAAGGACAGAGACCAGGGTAAGATCTTGCGAGCCTGGCTCGAAACGCGAATTCTTCCTCGGTTCGAGAGTCGAATTCTCGCCGTCGATACGGCCGTCGCCTTGCGTTGCGCCCGGCTTCACGTGCCCAATCCGCGTTCCGAGCGCGATGCGCTCATTGCGGCGACCGCGCTGGTGCATGGCATGACGATCGTCACCCGCAACGCGGCCGATTTCGCGTCCACCGGGGCGCCAATCATCTGTCCATGGGATTAGGCAGCGTTCGCGGATTCGTTAAATCCGATCCTTCTCGAACGGCACGAACTTCGGCGGCAAAATCTCGGCCGAGCCGTCGATCCGCTGTTTGAGCGGAATCGGCGGGAGCGACGGCGTATAGGCGACCAGTTCCAATGGGCTTTTCGGCGGCAATGGCTCGGGGCCAAAGGGATAGGGGATGGGCGGCTTCGGCGGTTCGGCCTTCAAAGCGCCGGCCGGGCGTTCCGGCGGGACCGGCAGCTGCGTCCGTAACAATTCGTCCGGCACGGGTTTCTTGGCGGCCGGCATCGGCGGCGCGGCGCCCTGCTCCGGCGGCGCGGTCCAGCCGGAAACGATCCCCTCGAGCTTTCCCGTCAGCGACGACAGCATGGACCCGTCGGAGGTTCCGGACTCCGGCAGCGGCTTGATCGTCGCGGCCGCCATCATGATGCGCGGGCTGGCCGGCGTATTGCAATCACGCACGCCCAGCGCGATCAACTCGGATCCGCGCAACACCTTGTATTGTTTCGTCAACGTGCCGAGGCGTTCACGGACGGCGGGCGGATAGGTGTAGAACAATTGCTGCGACACCGCCCAATTCGTCGAATGGTCGCGCGGGTCATAGGCTTGATGAAATTTCAAGATCGAATCGGGGTAGACGCAGACGTTCGGCAGGCTCAACGCCATGGTGCAGGCCGAGCGGCACTCGTGCAAGCGCACCTCGCGATAGGTCTCGCGGTAGATCGCGGTGCGCACCGCATATTGATCGACATAACCGCCGACGTCCTTGACGACGACGACGGGCGAGGGCGCGGGCGGTGGTTGTAAATAGGTCAATGGTCCCGTCTCGTCGGCCGCGAACAGTGCCGGGGCTCTTTCGTTGAACCCCACCATTTAATGAAAACGTGGTGAACGCATTCTTAAACCTCGGCATGGCATGGTCTATCCCAAACTAGCCCGCTCCATGGGGCGAGAGTTTGGCGAGAAGGTGGGGTGACTTGGGGTTCCCCGCATGCGACAGGGCAAAGATGGCAAGTCAACTCTACAAGGCAAGCAATCCAGGCTTCGCGGTTTACGTCCATTGGCCGTTTTGCCTGTCGAAATGCCCCTATTGCGATTTCAACAGTCACGTCCGCTCGACGGCGATCGACGAGGACCGCTTCGTCGCGGCGTTCCGCGCCGAGCTGTCGCATCGCGCCAAGCTGACCCCGGGACGCACCGTCTCCTCGATCTTCTTCGGCGGCGGCACGCCCTCGCTGATGAAGCCTGGCACGGTGGCCGCCATCCTCGATGCCGTCGCGGCCAACTGGCGCGTCGATCCCAAGGCCGAGGTGACGCTGGAGGCGAACCCGACCAGCGTCGAGGCCAACCGCTTCACCGGCTACCGCACGGCCGGCGTCAACCGCGTCTCGCTCGGCGTCCAAGCGATGAACGACCCGGATTTGAAGGCGCTCGGCCGGCTTCATACCGCCGCCGAGGCGATGGAAGCGGTGAAAATCGCCGGTTCGATCTTCGAGCGTTACTCCTTCGATCTCATCTACGCCCGGCCGAATCAGACCGTCGCCGGCTGGAAGGCCGAGCTCGAGAGCGCGATCAAGCGCGCGCGCGATCACATGTCCCTCTACCAGCTCACGATCGAACCCGACACGATGTTCGAACGCCTGCGCAACGCCGGCAAGCTGATCGTGCCCAACAACGATTTGGCCCGCGACCTGTGGGACGTGACGCAAGAGACGATGGATAAAGCGGGGCTTCCCGCCTATGAAATTTCAAATCACGCCAAGCCGGGCAGCGAGAGCCGTCACAATCTGATCTATTGGCGCTATGGCGAATATGTCGGCGTCGGGCCGGGCGCCCACGGGCGCATCATCACGCCCAAGGGCCGGCGCGCGCATGCGACCGAGCCGCATCCCGAAATGTGGCTCACGGTGATCGAAACCGACGGCCATGGCCTCGTCGAAGACGAGCTTCTCTCCGTCGAGGAACAGGGCGACGAGTTCCTGCTGATGGGCCTGCGCTTGTCGGAAGGGATCGAGCCGACGCAATTCGAGGCCCTCTCCGGCCGCATGCTCGACCGCAGCCGCGTCTCCTCGCTGATGGAAGAAGGCATGGTCGAATTGACCCAGCACGGCCGCCTGCGCGTCAGCGCGGCCGGCTTCCCAGTGCTCGACGCCGTGGTGGCGGATTTAGCCGCGTGACGAGCGGGGAGCGATGACCCGATCGCATCCGACAGGCTCGATCATGTGAGTTATTCTATGGTCAAGGCCGGGCGATGCCAGGCGACCGCCCCACCACGTCATCCGCCCGCTGATGTTCTGCCTTCATCGGTTTTGGCGTCGCCGTTTTGCCGGCGACTTGCGGCGGATGAGCGGGCTGTGCCGTCTGTTGTGGCGTATTCGCGGCCGAGGGCGGAGGGGTGGACGGCGGAGGGGCGGCCGGCGGAGGAGCGGGGGCCACCGGCCCGGACGGGCTGATGTTCACACCAATTTCTCCCAACCGCCACAGTCCATCGACCGGCTCGTAGATCAGCCGAAAATTCACCTGCGTCGGAACGGATGGAAAAAATCCGGCCATCCGCATCCGCCCGGCCTCGTCGATTTCCGGAAGAACGGTCAGCTGCGGATCGAGCACGAGGACCCCTGAGAGATCGAGATGCTCGCGCCGTTCGCCAGCGAAAACTTCGGCCAGCTTGGCGGCATTGTTGACATTGGCAAAGCTCGACGCGGCAAGATCGCGGAAAACCGTATAGTTGCCGGTCTTGTTGGCCTGGTCGAGCGCGGTCAGGGTCTGACGCACGAGGATCAACACGCCGTTGCGGTCGATCGGCGCCGGGACCGGCGGCTTGGCTTGCGCCGTCTGAGCCAATGCTGTTGGACCCCCGGCCGCCAAAACCGCCGTAGCGACGCAAAAAACGCGGAGCAGACGTGTCATGCGGCGGAAATCACCACGCGACGGTCACGCCGGCACGGCCGCCGACGCCGCCGCGCGCGAGCCCGGCCCCGATGCCGCCGGACGCGATGACATTGTCGCTAATCCTGAGCTGGCCCACGGCCCCAAACCCGTTTTCGCCGCGAAACGTGCCGTAATTGGCGGATATCGCATAGAGCTTATCGGCGGGCAGAGCCGAGCCCGCGAGCGCGATGGCGATCGCGGTGCCCTCATAGGCACGGCGCACCGAACTCTGAAGCGCCGCGACATTGGAGTTGAGCGACGCGATATCGTTGGGACCATACGCGGAGCTGGCAAGATTGCCGCCGGCATCCGTGGTCACGAATTTCGTCGCTCCCGACTGCGCCGCGAGGCTGGCGGCCGAGGCAATGCCGGGCAGCGTATAGGTATTGGCCGCGTTTCCCACCAGGACCTGATTGGCCCGCGTTGTAGTCACGCCCTGGCCGATCGCGATGGAATTATTCTGCGCCGCGTCGGCGCTCTGGCCCAGCGCGATGCTGCCATGACCGCCCGCCTGTGAAAAATCACCGACGGCAACGCTCGACGCGCCGGTGGCCTGGGCGAGCGCGCCGCTTGCCGTAGCAAAATCGGAGGCATAGGCACCGCCGCCAAAAGCCGCGCTCTGATATCCCGTGGCCTGCGCCGATTGTCCTGTCGCGGTCGACTGTGCCCCACTCGCTACCGCGGCCTGACCGACCGCCGTGCTCGATAGCCCCGTCGCCGACGCCGCGTTGCCAACGGCGGTTGCGAGGACATCTTCCAGATTGGCCGTCGTTTGGCTAACGAGCTTATCGGTCGCGGTGGCAAACGAGCCGATAGCGGTGGTTCCTCCGCCGACCGCCTTACTGAAGGCGCCAACCGCTGTCGCGCCATCGCCGACGGTCGCACTTTGCCCGTAGGCGGTTGCGCTCGCGACATTCACACCCACGTATATGGGAGCATCGAAACCGGTGGGATAAAACGTGTTGACGACATCGGCTTCGGCTTTCGTGCTCGCGCCAAGGTTTCCCGCGAGAAGCACGAGGATCCAGAGACCAGTGGAGCTAACGTTTCCGCGATCTGAAAATAATTTTCTGGCTTTGAGATCACCGGCATCGCAAGGC
Source organism: Beijerinckiaceae bacterium (assembly GCA_031291515.1). Taxonomy (GTDB): domain Bacteria; phylum Pseudomonadota; class Alphaproteobacteria; order Rhizobiales; family Beijerinckiaceae; genus RH-AL1. The sequence continues at coordinate 10,229 of JARLIW010000261.1, forward strand.
GCCGGGGCGCCGCCAAATAAAGCGCCGCGCGAGGCGCCATGCGGCAGGAGCGAAACGGATTTGTTGAAATCTTCGATTGCCATCTATTTCGCTCCAAGCACCCACCCAAGCGCCAATTGACGAATCGGAGCGTGCCTTCGGTCATGGCTGGGCGCTTCCCCCAAATGGATGATTCGCAAAATGAGTTGGCGCGGTTGCAATTTTGCCGCGACGCAGTTGCAAGGGCGCAACAGACGGTGGCCCCCGAGGGAAAGGCGCAAGGACCCGCCGGGCCAGCGCGAGCCTGTCAGGGTCGGCTTGGGGTGAACGGACTGGCGACGCCCGCCGCGAGTTTGACGAGATCGCTCTGCCGTCGGACGCATAAAAAAAGCTCTGCTCGGGTGAAACGGCGTCTTCCAGCACGAGCAATGCTTGCGACACTTCGAGAAAGGAAGCGAGCCTGCCGAGGGCATAGGTCCAGTGGGATCGATCGCGGCATCATAGATGTCCTCGATCAGATCCAGGAGCTCTCGGATTGATCTGCTTTCCATCATCCCCTTCGCGCATCACCTTCGCGCCGCTCACACGACCGTGATTTAACCTGAGGTAATAGCGATTGGAAATTGCCGCCTTATCCCCTGAAGTCTCGTTGCCGACCCGGCTCCCGGCATTTGTCGAGTTTTGCTCGCGGACGTGGTCCGGGTCCGTGCAGAACGAGCGGCGCGTCGCTACGGCTTGCCGCGCGGCTTCCTATTCGCATGCCGTCAAGAGACGACCCATGGACACGCCATCGATGGACTGCGCCCCGTTGTGCTGATCGCTCGCAACCGTTATTACCGCGCGCAAACTTAAATTATAGCGCAGGATTTCTCGGATATTCACATCCGATAACACAATATAAAAAAACAAATGTAATATAGTTTATCGAAAAAAATTATTTTAGATATTCATCACGCGACAGGCCTGTCCTGACCGAATTTATTCGGATAGACTTGACCTCTTCGCGCCCCGGCGCGGCAAGAAGCCGCCGCCCCTCACATCGCCGAGCTTTGCGCGAAATTCCTCGGCGCGGGACTCACTGGCGCCGCGGTGCCATTGTTGATCTGCAAAACGGCGAGCCCGCGATCGTTCAGGCCATCGGGCCGGAAACGGAACACGCCGTCGGCGCCGTTGAACCCGGCTTTATTCAACAACACGCTCTCCGAGAAACGTTGCGACCCTTGCGTTTTGGCGAGCGCGGCCGCCAGCGACACGGCATCGTAAGCCAAGGTCGCGAGACGCGTGGGATCGACCCCATATTTGGCGCGGTAGCGCTGGGCAAACCTGTTGAACCCATCGTTTTCGGGCGCGGCGAACCAAGCCCCCTGCAGCCCTGGCAGATTGAGCACGCGAGCATCGTTCCACAGGCCGGTGCCGAGGATCTGAATCCTTTTTCCATCGATCCCGTTGGCCACGAGCGTCGCCGACATGGCCGTCATCGCATCCGCTTGCTCGGGGATGAAGAGACTGTCGATCTGCGGCCCCACCGCGGCGATCCTCTTGATCGAGGCATCGAGGGTCTGTGGCGTATAGTGTTCGATCGCCTGGACGCGAATATTCTTCCGGGCCGCCTCGGCCTGGAACTCGGCCTCCGCGACCCGGCCGTAATCATTATCGGGAATCAACGCCGCCATCGATTTCTTCCCCTTGGCGGCGGCATAATCGACAATCCGGTCGACATAGCTCTCGATCAGGAAGGATAGAAGCCAGGACCCGCGTGAAGCCGTGGTCGAATCGGTCGAGAAGGCGATCAACGGCTTGCCGGCATTGCGCGCCACGCGGGCCGCCTCGCGGACATCGCCAGCAAACAGGGGGCCGATGAAGAGTTCCGCGCCCTCGGCCAGCGCCGCCTGGGCCGCATCGCGCGCGCCGTCCGGACTCGAATGATCGTCCTTGACGAGAATCGTCAAATTCGTGCTGCCCGATTCCGTCAAGGCGAGGTCGGCCGCGTTGCGCAGGGATTGACCAACAAGGCTCGGCTGACCGTTGGGCGAGGTCAGCGGCAGGATCAATGCAACCTTGACCGGTCCCGTTCCGATCGTATTGCCTGCACTTCCGGGAGCAGCGCCCTCGAGCGGCTGGCTTTCGACCTTGCCGACCGGCGCGTTGAATGGCAGATCGGGTTCACCTGTGTTCTTGCCCGCGAAATTGGCCCCGCAGGCCGAAAGGAACGCCGCGACAGCTCCCACGATCACCAGCCGCCCAGCCGCGCGCAGACACGGCCGGCTGGTCAAAAACCCGCTTGGATACCCATCCGTTGTTGCCTGCACCAGCCCCATCGCCCCGTCTTAAGCCGCCGCCCGTCGCCATCGCCTGAACGGGACGTTGAGCTCCAGTATAGCACATCTTTGTCTTTGACATCCTATCGCATTAAAACGGTTCGGTCATGCCAGCACCCGTTAGCCTTTCGGAGTCGGCTTGCCGCGTTCGCGCTTTGCGAGGAGACCAATCATATTACGCAGGCAGGCCGCGCGGAAAAGGCCCGTTCGTTTTAGGGAGAACGGGAGAACGATCATAACCGGCGCTTGCGGCCGGCGCGCAAAACTGATGCGGTAGATTCCACATGAAGCATTTCCCACAAGGTTGCAGACTCTTGTGATCGAGGAACCGCTCCAGCATCTGACAAAAGGAACGCGTTTCCGGGTGATTCCCACCTTTTCAAACGCGCTCCCGTGACCGGGGTCCCGTTTTCCATGCAAAACTCTTCAGGATTGCCTGGGGCGAGCGCGTTCACCGCCTTCGGTCTGAGGGCGGAGGCCGAGCCCATCAGCCCCGGCCTGCATGTCGTCGCGACCCCGATCGGCAATCTGGGCGACATAACCTTCCGCGCCTTGGCGACCCTGGCCGCGGCCGATCTCATCCTGGCCGAGGATACGCGGGTCACCAAGACCCTGCTCGCCCACTACGGGATCACGACGCCGCTATTCCCCTATCACGAGCACAACGCCGATCAGGTCCGCCCGCAATTGCTGGCGCGGCTCGAAGCCGGCGCGGCGCTCGCGCTCGTCTCGGATGCCGGCACGCCGCTGATCTCGGATCCCGGATTTCGGCTCGTCGGCGAGGCGGTCAAGCGCGGCATCGATGTGAGACCGCTCCCCGGCGCCTCCGCCGTATTGGCCGCCCTCGTGATCGCGGGCCTGCCGACCAACCGGTTCTTCTTCGAGGGCTTTCTGCCCCCCAAATCCGGCGCGCGGCGACAGCGAATCGCCGAACTCGCGACCATTCCCGGCACCCTGGTGTTTTTCGAATCACCGCGCCGCGCCGCGGCGGCCCTGGCGGATCTCGCCGCCGTGCTCGGCCCGCGCGACGCCGTGATGGCGCGCGAACTGACGAAAATGTTCGAGACCGTGCGGCGCGGCAGCTTGCCGGATCTCGCCGCGGAAATCGGGAGCGAGGAGACGCCGCGCGGCGAGATCGTGCTGCTCGTCGGGCCGCCCACCGGCGAAAGCGCCTCGGTCGGCGCCGACGTGCTCGACGCCAAAATCGCGGAAGCGCTCAAATCCCTCTCGGTGAAAGACGCCGCCGCCGTGGTCTCGGCCGAAACCGGGCAGCCCCGCCGCCAGGTTTATGCGCGCGCCGTCGAGCTTGCCGCCCTCGCGCGCTCCTCCGAAGACACCGAGGAGCCCGACTGACCATGGCCCTCACGCGCGAGGACCGGCGCCGATCCCTTTGGGCCGGTCATGGCGCGGAATGGGCCGCGACGATCTATTTGCGCGCCAAGGGCTATCGTATTCTCGCGCGGCGCTATCTCGTGAAGGGCGGCGAAATCGACATTATCGCGCGGCGTGGCGAGACCATCGCCTTCGTGGAAGTCAAGCTGCGCGCCTCGATCGAGTCGGCCCAAATCGCAATCGGGGCGGACAAACGCCGCCGGATGGCGCGCGCCGCGCGCGCCTATCTCTCGGGCAACGAGGCCGCGATGCGCATGGCCTTGCGCGCCGACGCCGTTTATCTCGCCCCGTGGCGCTGGCCGCTGCATGTCGAAAACGCGTTCGAGCTCGATTTGGATTGACGGCGGCTACGGCTTCGTTGCGGCGGCGGGAGACACCAAACCTTATCGCCGGCCCGTCATAAGTTTGAGAGTTTTCGACGATGAAATTGACTTCTGCGTCGGCTTCCTCCAATAAGACGGCGCAATTCGACGGTGCCGGACGTGTCTTCGCTCGAGGCCCCGGCCCGGACCATGCTTTTTCAACAACGATATCGGCCTCGACCCATCCTGTGGCGAAGCATGCCGCATCGGTCGAGATGGAGTTAGAGACGTGAAACGGACATATCAGCCTTCGAAAATCGTGCGCAAGCGCCGCCATGGCTTCCGCGCTCGCATGGAAACAGTGGGCGGCCGGCGCGTGATCGCGGCGCGCCGCGCGCGCGGCCGCAAGCGCCTTTCCGCCTGAGCGGAAATCGCGGCATGCGCCGCCACGCCGATTTCGAATCGGCTGGCGCTGCGTTTGAAAGAGAGGGTTGCGCGATGCGGGACCCCGATCCAGCAAGCGAGAGCTTGGGGCCCAAGGCAAGTGAATCGATCGGCCGGCTCAAGCGCCGCGCCGATTTTTTGCGTGTGGCCAAAGGCCGACGTTGGCACGGCAAGGCGTTTACCCTGCAAGCCCTCCAGGCGGAAGAACGCGCCTCGGGCGACGATGCGGCGCCCGCCGTTCGCGCCGGCTTTACCGTCACCAAGAAAGTGGGCGGTTCCGTCGTCCGCAACCGGGCCCGGCGGCGGCTTCGCGAAGCGCTGCGACTTTGCCCGGACCTTCCCGTTCGCGCGGACCATGATTATGTGATCATCGCCCGTCTCGAGGCCATCCGCCTTCCGTTTTCGACTCTGCAAGACGATCTGACCCGCGCACTCCGCGGCGTGCATGCGGAGGCCAGGCCCCGTGACGGTGCCAAGCCCCGAGACGCCACGAAGCGGCCCAAAAGGACCACGCCAAGCCCATGAAACCCGATAATCGAAATTATTATGTGGCGATCGGCCTGTCGATCTTGGTCGTGTTCGTCTGGAATTATTTTTACGCGATGCCGCGCCTCGAGAAACAGCGGCAAGAGCAAGCGCAAATCGCGGCCGTCACCAATCTGAAAGAAGGCGCGCCGGGCGCGATCGCGCCGCAATCGCGTAATTCCCCGCCGCAAGGCGGCGTCGGCCCGCAAACCGTCGAAGCGACCAAGGACCGCAATGCCGCCTTGGCCGATAGCCCGCGCGTGAAAATCGAAACCCCGCATCTCTCGGGTTCGATCGCGCTCAAGGGCGCGCGGATCGACGATATCACCTTGAAGGATTATCGCGAGAC
>JARLIW010000052.1 GCA_031291515.1 Beijerinckiaceae bacterium
AGCCGGGCTTACTTGATCTTCGTTTCCTTGAACTCGACGTGCTTGCGCACGACGGGATCGTACTTGTTGTACGACAGCTTGTCCGTCTTCGTGCGCGCATTCTTTTTGGTGACATAGAAATAGCCCGTGTCGGCCGTCGACAGGAGCTTGATCTTGATCATCGCAGCTTTAGCCATTGCACTTCAAACCTAGACCTACGAGCCACGGGTTAGGGAGGGGCTCGCCAAAACAAAACAAGCGGGTCTTCCTCGCTGACGAGGGCCCGCAACCGAGGCGCACAATAGGCAGGCCCGGCCGTCTGTCAAGACAAGCTTTCTGTCCGGGCCGTTTCCGGGGCGTTTGTCCGGTTTCGGGCGAGCGAACCGAAGGCGATGAGAAGATAAAGGGCAATGAAGACGGCGATGGTGAGAAAGAACCCGCCGGGTGGCGCGAGATCGAGCCCCAGGCCCGTCAGGGGCGGCCCCACGAGCATGCCGAACGAATAGGTCATGACGAAAGCGGCATTGGCGCCCGCCAATTCGCCGTCGCGGTAGCGCGACCCGAGCTGCGCCAGGCCCACGGGATAGAAGCCGCCGACGGTCCCGCCCCAGATCAGTAGAACAGCCTCAAAGAGAATCAGCGACGACAGGCCGGCGAATCCCAAGAACAACGCGCCCGCGAGGCCCAGCATGGCGATGACGATCAACAGCCGGACGCGATCGACGCGGTCCGACAGCAGGCCGATCGGGACCTGCAAGGCGCTGTTGCCGAAGACGAACAGGCTCGCGAACAGCGCGCCTTGCTCGGCGCTGGCCCCGGCCCGCAAGGCATAGACGGGCAACAGGCCGATGCCGGCCACCTCGATCGCCCCGTGCAGCATGCCGGCCAAGGTCGCCATCGGCGATTCGCGCAGGAACACCCAGAACGGCTTGCGGCTGCGCTCGTCGAGCGGCGGCGCGCCCTTCATGTTGAGGACGAGCGGCACGATCGCGGCCCAAAACAGCCCAGCGCCGACCCAAAACGGCAAGCCGCCTTGCGTGCCCACCAGAGCGAGGACGGCCGGGCCAGCCGCGAAACCGATGCCGAGGCAAGTCGCGTAAAGACCGATCGCGAACCCGCGCCGGCCCGCCGCCGCCGCCGTTCCGATCCAATATTCGCTCAGCACGAACAAAACCGTGACGGCCAGGCCAGTCAGGAAGCGCAACACGAGCCAGGCCATGTAGCCGGAAGTCACGGTAAAGCCCGTCAAGGCCAGGCCGCCCGCCGCGAGCGAGAGGAGAAGCAGCCAGGCGACGCCGATTTTCTTGGCGACATAGGGAATCAGCGGCGCGCAAAGCAGGGAGGCGACGCCGCCCGCCGCCGTGTTCAAGCCGATCGCCCGGGCCGAATAGCCGGCCGCGTCGAGCCGCACCGAAAGCAGGGCGATGCTGAGCGACAGGCCGCAGCCCGCGATCGCCGCGGTGGCGATCGCGCCCGCCAGCACGCGCGTGGAGGCGGCGGGTGAATGATCCGGGGATGTCCGGCAAACCAATATTCAGCCCTTATCCTGCATTGGGGGAGCCCGCGGATCCGGCGCTAGAGCATAAGACGGCCTAAAGAACAATCACGCCCGCGTTGACGGCCGCGATCTTCAATTCATCGTCAAGAGTTGCAAGCGGCAGATTGCGCCGCAGCGCGAGTTCCAAATAGGCGGCGTCGTAAGACGTCAGTTTATAAATGATAGCCAGCCGATGGACGTCCCGAAAAATATGTTTTTCGCTTTCATCATCAACGAGAATGGGCAGCGCCTGCAAATCATCGATAAAATCCATGGCGTCCTTCGCCGGAATCGCTCCCTTGGAGCAAGCGCGCGCAAGGACCGCACTTACTTCATAGCGCCAAAGGACCGGAACCACGGCTTCTCCGGTGGGCGACATCAAATCGAAAAGCATGGCATCGGCATAGGGATGATTGCCGTCGTCGAAGAACCACCGCATCGTCACGGAATTATCGAGGACGAAAATCGTCACGCGCGACCATGGGTCAACATGTCACGAATGGTCGCACCGTCCGGAAGGGGATGAAATTTACGCCTTTCCAGGATCCGCGCAGCGGCTTCCCGTGGGGTTCGCCGTTCCGGTGGTTGCCCGACACCAGATGCCGCAACCGCATGCCGCGACGACAAATAACCTTCGATCATCTCGCGCAGCATATCCGGCGCGGAACGGTGTTCGGCGGCGGCCACCGCTTCGATTTGTTCGAGCAAGGCGGGCGAGATCAATTCTTTCGCTTTGTCATGTCCTTTCATGGCATCGCACTTTCCATCGGCGGCACAACCCATTAAGCCGAAAATTCCTATAATTACAATAGGCTATACTGGCCGATATATCAATTGACATTTAAGGAGCCCTCACGCCACGGACGGTCGGGGCAGGGGCTTTCTCGGCTCGAACGAGCAGTTCGGCGGCACATGCGCCGTCTCGAATCCATGCATGCGGAGCGCCCATTGATAGGCGATCAATCCGCTCTTGAAAATCGGCAACAGAAACAGCGAAAGCGCGATGACCAGCGTGGGCCAAACGACGAAGTGAATCGCCATCGGGAGATCGGGCCAGGTCTCGTCGACGGCGAACATCGTCGCGCCGAGGATATGGCCGACGACAAAAATCGTGATGTAAGGCGGAAAATCATCGGCGCGGTGATGAAAGAACTCCTCGTGGCAGACCGGGCAAGTGGGGTTCACCGTGAGATAGCCGCTCAAGATCTTGCCCTTGCCGCAGGCTGGGCAGCGTCCGCGCAATCCGAGCTTGAGCGCGGCCCACGCATCGCGCGTGGGTCGCGCGGACGATGCGGAGTTGGCGTCGTCGAAAAGATTGTCCGGCATGGCTCTTTCTCTATCGGCGGTGGTGGGAAGTCCGTTCATTAGACCTTTCGGCGGCGCGCGCCAGACGACCTGATGTCACGCGGCCCGGGACGCCCTTTCGACGGCCCGGGTCTGCGTCCCGGCGCGCGTTTCGGCGAAGCCGCGCCGGACCCCGGCGTTTCGCCGTCGGCGAGTTCGAACCGCAACGCGCCCGCGAAGGGCGCGGCTTCGACCAGCTTGACCACGACGGGATCGCCCAGTCGATACAAATCCCCGCTGCGCGAGCCGACGAGGGCATGCAGGGTTTCCTCGTAGCGAAAGAATTCCGTGCCCATCGTCGCGGCGGGGATAAAGCCATCGGCGCCGGTGTCGCTCAATTTCACAAACAATCCGGCGCGCGTGACGCCGGCGATCCGGCCTTGGAAGATCGTGCCGATCTTGCCCGCGAGATGGGTGGCGATCAAGCGGTCCACCGTATCACGTTCGGCCGCCATGGCGCGGCGCTCGGACGCCGAAATGCGAACCGCGATATCGGCGAGCGCATCGGCCTCGACATCGGGCAGGCCGTCGCGTCCGAGCCCCGCCGCGCGGATCAAGGCGCGATGCACGATGAGATCGGCGTAGCGGCGGATCGGCGAGGTGAAATGCGCGTAGCGGCGCAGATGCAGCCCGAAATGCCCGTAATTATCCGAGACATATTCGGCTTGCGCCTGGGAGCGCAGCACGACGTCGTTGACGATCTGCTCGTGCTCGGTGCCCTTCACCCGCGCCAAAATCCCGTTGAACTGCGCCGGCGTCAGCACCTGGCCCTTGGCGAGTTTGATCCCGATCGAGGCCAGGAATTCACCCAGATTGTGCAGTTTCTCGACGCTCGGTTCGCCATGCGCGCGATAGATCAGCCGCTGGCGTTTCTCTTCCAACAGTTCGGCCGCCGCGACATTGGCGAGGATCATGAACTCCTCGATGAGGCGATGCGCGTCGAGCCGCTCGGGGACGATGACGCGGTCGACCGTGCCATCGGGGTGCAACAGGATTTTACGCTCGGGCAGGTCGAGATCGAGCGGCTGACGCCGTTCGCGCGCGATCTTGAGGGTCGCGTAAGCCTCGTAGAGCGGGTGCAACACGTCCTCGAGCAAAGCGGCGGTCTCGTCGTCCGCCGCGCCGTCGATGGCGGCTTGCGCGCGTTGGTACGAGAGTTTCGCGGCCGACCGCATCATGACGCGGTGGAGCGAATGCCGCCGCTTTTGGCCCTTGGCGTCGATCACCATGCGGATCGCGAGCGCGGGGCGGTCCTCGGCGGGCCGCAGCGAGCACAGATCGTTCGAGATCCGCTCCGGCAGCATCGGCACGACGCGATCGGGGAAATAGACGGAATTGCCGCGCTCCAACGCCTCGCGGTCGAGCGCGCTGCCGGGCCGCACATAGGCCGCGACATCGGCGATGGCGACGGTCAACACGAAGCCGCCCGGATTTGCCGGGTCTTCGTCGGCGACGGCATGGACCGCGTCGTCATGATCCTTGGCGTCGGGCGGATCGATCGTGACGAGCGCAAGCTCGCGCCAATCCTCGCGGCCGTGCAACGTGGCGGGCTTGGCGGAATTGGCCTCGCCAAGGGTTTCCGGCTGGAACACATGGGGGATTTTCTGGGCGTGGATGGCGATCAGGCTGACCGCTTTTTCGCTGCCGAGCGAGCCGATGCGCTCGCGCACCCGCGCGCTTGGCAGACCGAAGCGGCCGCCTTTCAGCACCTCGGCGGCGACGAGATCGCCATCGCGCGCCTCGCCTTCCTCGCCAGCGCGGACGGCGAGCGCGCCCTTGTTGGCCGCCTTCTTGTCCACCGGCCAAATCTGGCCGCCGCCGCCAGGCAGCTCGTGATAGATGCCGAGCACCTGGGCCGCCGATTTGGCGATGATCTTGACGATGCGGCCGGTATAGACGGGCTCGTTGCCCTTCGCGTCGCGAACCGGCTCCGTGCGCACCAAGGCGCGGTCGCCGAGGCCCGGCACTGGCGTCCCCACCCGTGCCTTGCGCGGGAAATTGAGCACGATGGTCGGCGCGCGACCCTGGGCCTCGTCCCAGTCCACCGGCTTGGCCAGCAAGTCGCCGTCGCGGTCGCGCGAATAAACTTCGGCCAAGACCACGGGCGGCAGCAGGCCCGGCTTCGTCAGGGTCTTGCGCTTGCGCTCGACCGCGCCTTCCTGTTCCAATTCCTTGAGCAGACGCTTCAACGCGATCTTGTCGCTTCCCTTGATGTTGAACGCGCGCGCGATCTCGCGCTTGCCGATCTTGGCCGGCGTGCGCTCGCCCGCGATTTCGCGTTCGCGCGCGATAAAGGCCAGAACCTCTTCGCGAGAGGGTTGGGGCGAGGTGGTTTCGGCGGGGGACATGCTCTTAGATGCCCCCCTCCCAGTCGTTTTCAAGCCGAACTCGCCTTTTTCGCCGGAGCTTTTTTGGCGGGAGCCTTTTTCGCCGCCGCTTTTTTAGGCGCCGCCTTGGCCTTGGCCGGCGCCCGCGCGGAGGCTTTCGCGGCCGTGGGCTTGGCTTTCGCTGCCGCGGGCTTGGCCTTGGCCGGGGCCTTCCTCTTCGACGGACCGGCGCCTTCCTTGTCCTCGATCAGCCGGATGGCTTCCTCGAGGGTCAGGCTTTCCGGCGACATGTCGCGCTTGAGCGTCGCATTGGTCTTGCCATGGTTCACATAGGGGCCGAACCGGCCCTGGCGCACCGTGATGTCGCCGCCCGAGGGATGCTCGCCGAGCAGCCGTCCTTGGACGGTCGCGCCCGAACTCGCCTTGGCGTTGAGCAGCGCGATCGCGCCTTCGAGCGTCAGCGTGGTGGGATCGACGTCCTTCGGAAGGGTCGCATTGACCTTGCCGTGATTGACATAGGGCCCATAACGCCCGGCCTTGATCGCGACCGCGCCGCCATCGGGATGATCGCCCAGCACCTTGCCGGCCGTCGCCTCGCCGCCGAAGCGCCGTCCGGTCAGGCCACTTTCCTTGGCGATGATCAGATCGATCGCGCGATTGCCGCCGATTTCGAGCACGTCGTCGCCGGGGCCGAGATTCGCATAGGTCTTGCCGTGCTGGACATAAGGTCCGTAGCGGCCGAGCGCGGCGACGATCGGCTCCTTGGTTTCGGGATGCTTGGCCACTTCGCGCGGCAGCGAGAGGAGGGCGATGGCCTGGTCGAGCGTCACATCGGCGGGCGCAAGCCCCTTCGGCAGCGAGGAGCGTTTGGGCTTTTCCCCCTCGCCAAGCTGGATATACGGCCCGAAACGACCGTCGCGCAGCGTGATTTCCAAGCCGCTGGCGGGGTCGAGCCCGAGCACTTTGGTGCCAACTTGGTCCGCGCCTTCGCCGCCCGACTCCCCGCCATTGGCGAGTTGGCGCGTGAATTTACATTCGGGATAGTTCGAGCAGCCGATAAAGGCGCCAAACTTGCCGAGCTTGAGCGAAAGCTTGCCCGTGCCGCACAGCGTGCAGCTTCGTGGATCAGACCCGTCCTCGCGAGGCGGGAAGATATGCGGTCCCAGCACCTCGTTGAGATTGTCGAGCACTTCCGTCGTGCGAAGATCCTTGGTTCCGGCGACGGCCGCGGAAAAGTCAGCCCAGAAATCGCGCAGGACCTGTTTCCAGTCGATCTCGTTATTCGAGATGCGATCGAGCTTTTCCTCGAGGTCGGCGGTGAAGTCGTAGCCGACATAGCGCGCGAAAAAGCTCTCGAGAAAGGCGATCACGAGCCGGCCCTTGTCCTCCGGCACGAGGCGCTTCTTGTCGAGCCGCACATACTCGCGCGCCTTCAACGTCTGGACGGTGGCGTCGTAAGTCGAGGGACGGCCGATGCCGAGTTCTTCCATCCGCTTGATGATGGTCGCCTCGGTGTAGCGCGGCGGCGGTTCGGTAAAATGTTGGACGGCCTCGATCTTTTCCTTGTCGAGGCGCTCGTTGGCCTGCATCGGCGGCAACCGGCCGCCTTCTTCGTCATCCTCGTCGTCGCGGCCTTCTTGATAGAGCTTCAAGAAGCCGTCGAAGCGGACGACTTGGCCGTTGGCGCGCAGGTCGAGCTTGCGGCCATTGGCCTCCGCGAGAATATCGACCGTGGTGCGCTCGAACTCGGCCGATTCCATCTGGCTCGCGATGGTCCGCGTCCAGACGAGATCGTAGAGCTTGGCGAGATCGGGCTCCATCGCGCGGGCCACCTGTTTGGGCAGGCGCGCGAGATCGGTCGGGCGGATGGCTTCGTGGGCTTCCTGCGCGTTCTTGGCCTTGACGACATATTTGCGCGGGACCTTGGGGACGTAGCGCTCGCCGAACTCCTTGCCGATGACGTCGCGGGCCGAGGCGACCGCCTCCGGCGCCATGTCGACACCATCGGTTCGCATATAGGTGATGAGACCGATGGTCTCGCCGCCGATGTCGACGCCTTCATAGAGCCGTTGCGCGAGCTGCATCGTGCGCGAGGGCGCAAAGCCGAGCTTGCGCGACGCTTCCTGCTGCATGGTCGAGGTCGTGAACGGCGGGTAGGGGTTGCGCCGCGCCGGCTTGGCTTCGACCTTGGTGACGGAAAAGGCCGAGTTTTCGAGCGCGTCCCGGAGATCGTAGGCTTGCTGCTGCGTCCCGACATCGAGCCGACCGAGCTTTTCGCCATCGGCCCCGGCAAGACGCGCGAGAAAGCTCGCCCCGTCCTTGGTCTTGAGCTGCGCCGCGAGCGACCAATATTCGCGTTTGACGAATTTTTCGATTTCGAGTTCACGCTCGCAAATCAGCCGCAGCGTGACCGATTGGACGCGGCCCGCCGAGCGCGCGCCCGGCAATTTGCGCCAGAGCACGGGAGACAGGGTGAATCCGACGAGATAGTCCAGGGCGCGACGCGCGAGATAGGCATCGACGAGCGACGCGTCGATGTCGCGCGGCTTGGACATGGCCTCGAGAACCGCGGTCTTGGTGATGGCGTTGAAGGCCACCCGGTGAACCGTCGTCCCTTTCAAGACCTTCTTGGCCTTCAGGACTTCGAGAACGTGCCAGGAAATCGCTTCCCCCTCGCGATCCGGATCGGTTGCGAGAATCAGACGATCCGCGCCCTTCACGGCATTGGCGATCTCGGCCATCCGCTTGGCGGATTTGGTATCGACGTCCCAGAGCATCGCGAAATCGGCATCGGGATCGACCGAGCCGTCCTTCGACGGCAAGTCGCGAATATGCCCATACGAAGCATAGACCTCGTAGTTCTTCCCCAGATATTTATTGATCGTCTTGGCCTTCGCAGGCGACTCGACGATGACGATATCCATCCCGACCGACCCCTTGGTTCTCCGGGCATTTTCCGCGAAAGTCACCGACTCCCGTGATCGAGAAAATGCTCTAACGTCCTAAATCGAAGCCGAATTCCGATCGTCTCGGTGGAGCCACCAAGACGGAAAACGCTCCGCCGCCTCCGGCAGGGATGCGACCGGAGCAAGCGCCGCCGATCCCATCGTTTCCCGTTATTCCCATTCCGCTTTGTCAACGGCAATGGACAAGACCAATCATGCCATGAACGGGAGCCATAGCACGCCATATGGTATAAAGTATCAAAACCGCCAAGCCCGAATCGTCGGCGGCTATAACTTGGCTTTGGTTATGTGACCGCGCTTCGGTTCCGTGAATTGGCCCTTTGACATTCGGGCCGTGCTCCCCGATAGACCATCCGCCCATGACTCACCAGTCCACGCCTCCTTTCAATCACAGGCACCTGCTCGGGATCGAGGGGTTGTCCGTTTCCGACATTACCGCGCTGCTCGATCTCGCGGAGGAAGCGGTCGCCGTCTCGCGTCAGGTCGAGAAAAAACGCGCGACCCTGCGGGGCCGGACGCAAATCAACCTGTTTTTCGAGTCGTCGACGCGGACGCAATCGTCGTTCGAACTCGCGGGCAAGCGCCTCGGCGCCGACGTCATGAACATGTCGGTCGCGACCTCGAGCGTCAAAAAGGGCGAAACGCTGATCGATACGGCGATCACGTTGAATGCCATGCGCCCCGATATCATCATCGTGCGGCACAGCCAGGCCGGCGCCGTGCATCTTCTCGCCCGCAAGGTCGATTGCGCCGTGGTCAACGCGGGCGACGGCGCGCATGAACATCCGACCCAAGCGCTTCTCGACGCGCTCACGATTCGCCGCAACAAGGGCAAGATCGAGGGTCTGGTGGTGGCGATCTGCGGCGATATTCTGCATTCGCGCGTGGCGCGATCGAACATTCTCTTGCTCTCGGCGCTCGGCGCGCGCGTTCGCGTGATCGGCCCCTCGACCTTGCTGCCGGTCGGCATCGACCGCATGGGCGTCGAGGTGTTCCGCAACATGCGCGAGGGCCTGCGCGACGCCGATATCGTGATGACCTTGCGCTTGCAGCGCGAGCGGATGAACGGCGGCTTCGTGCCGTCGATGCGCGAATATTTCCATTTTTACGGCCTCGACGAAGCCAAGCTCGCCTTCGCCAAGCCCGACGCCCTGGTCATGCATCCCGGCCCGATGAATCGCGGGGTCGAGATCGGCTCGACGGTCGCCGATGGCGCGCAAAGCCTGATCCGCGAGCAAGTCGAAATGGGCGTGGCCGTCCGCATGGCGGTGCTCGAAGCGCTCGCGCGCCATTTGCCCAACGTTTGAGGCTCCAATGAGCGAAGCGCCGCACTCCATCCCTCAGAGCAGCGCGCCGCTCGCGCTCGTCAATGCCAGGCTGATCGATCCCGCGAGCGGCTTCGACGGCAGGGGCGGGGTCTTGATCGAGCAGGGCGTGATTCGCCGATTTGGCTCCGAGGTGACGCCCGACACGCTGCGCGCCGAGGTCCAGATCGTCGATTGCCAAGGCGACATCGTCGCGCCGGGCCTGATCGACATGCATGCTTTCGTCGGCGAACCCGGCGCGGAATATCGCGAGACCATCGCGACCGCGACGGCTGCGGCGGCGGCCGGTGGCGTCACCTCGATCTTGGCGCTTCCCGACACCAATCCGCCCGTCGACGATCCCGCCGTCGTCGACTTCCTGCTGCGCCGCGCGCGCGACACTGGCCTCGTGCGCATCCTGCCCTGCGCCGCCCTCACCAAGGGGTTGCGCGGCGAGGATATTTCGGAAATCGGCCTGTTGCTGCAAGCGGGCGCCGTCGCCTTCAGCGAGGGCTCGCAATCGATCCGCAGCGCGAGCATCCTGCGCCGGGCGATGCTTTACGCGCGCGATTTCGATGCGCTCGTCATCCATTTCGCGCAAGATCACGATCTCGCGGCCGAGGGCGTGATGAACGAGGGCGAGCGTGCCTCGCGGCTTGGTCTCACCGGCATTCCGCACGAAGCCGAAACGATCATTCTGGAACGTGACATTCAGCTCGTGGCGCTGACCGGCGCGCGCTACCACGCGCCGTTGATCTCGACCGCGGCCTCGCTCGACATTATCCGCCGGGCCAAGGATCGCGGTCTGCCCGTGACCTGCGGCACCTCGATCAACCACCTGACCCTCAACGAAAACGATATCGGGGATTACCGCACCTTCCTCAAGCTCCGGCCGCCGTTGCGGCGCGAGGACGAGCGTCTAGCCCTCGTGGACGGTGTCGCGTCGGGCCTGATCGACGTCATCGTGTCGGATCACGATCCCCAGGACGTCGAAGTCAAGCGGCTGCCGTTCGCGGAGGCGGCGCCGGGCGCGATCGGCTTGGAGACCATGCTGCCCGCGGCTTTGCGCCTCGCCGTCTCGGGCGCGGTGCCGCTGACGCGCCTGCTACAGGCCCTGTCGAGCCGGCCGGCGGAAATTTTGGGGCTCGCGCAAGGCCGGATCGCGGTCGGCGCGCCCGCCGACCTCATCCGTTTCGATCCCGAGGAGCCCTTCGTCGTCGATCCCGCGAAATTGCGGTCGCGATGCAAGAACACCCCGTTCGATGCCGCGCGCATGGAGGGTCGCGTCAAATTGACGTTGGTGGCGGGCCGCGTGGTCTTTGAAAACTAGTATCGGACACGGACCAGCGTTCTCTTGATCGCGAGTTCGTCGACTAGCCGACAAATAAAATGAAATTTTACGCACCCTTAATATTCCCAAGGCATTGTCGTGAAAAGGAACTGATCGTTTAGGTTTCGTAATTTCCTGTATGCGTTTAGAGGTTGCCGGATTATGATATTAGGGCGGCTCGGCGCGTTATTTACGACGATTTTGGTCTTGAGCCTCCTATCCATCTGGGTGCTTTTCGCGGGCATTCTGATCGAATCCTACCAGAACGAGTGGCGCTCGGCCTCGTTGTTCGCTGGCAATGTCGGTTCTCTTCTCGAACAAGCGATTTCACGGGACGTCGAGCTTTACGATCTCTCGCTAAAATCGACCGCCCAAGGCTACACGAACGGATATGCGGAGAATTTGCCGCCAGAGCTGCGCCAACGCGTTCTTTTCGATCAATCCACCAACGCGACCGGACTCGGCTCGATCCTCGTCTTGGACAAGGACGGCACGGCTGTCGCCGATTCCCGCTTCGAGACGCCGCGTTCGTTCAACGGCGCGAACATGGATTATTTCAAAATCCATCGCGAAGGGAAATTCGAGCGCGAACTGTTCATCAGCCATCCCTTCAAGAGTCTTTTGCAACAAAACATGTGGACGATCGGCCTCAGCCGCCGGATCGACGACGCCGAAGGCAATTTCGATGGCATTGTGCTGGGCACCCTAAAGCTCAGTTATTTCACCCATTTGTTCGGGGCCGTGGATCTGCCGGCCGGAAGCTCGATCGAGATCGTCCACGACGACGGAATTGTGTTGATGTCGTCGCCCTATGCCAATATCGGCCAGTCTCTTCGCAACTCCAGTATCTTCCGGCAGATCTCGCAGGTCCGCTCGGGCGAAGCGACCGGCGTTGCCGATAGCGACCACGTCGAGCGGCTCTATCTGTTCAAACGCGTCGGCCGCTTGCCGATGACGCTCGCCGTCGGCATCCCGACCAGCCATTTTCTCTCCATGTGGCGTTGGCGCATGTCGGTCGTGGCCTTGGGGTTCTTTATCCTGAGCGGCCTCATCGTCATTCTCGCGATCACGCTCGGGCGCGAATTGCAGCGTCGGACCCTGGCCGAGCGAAGCCTCTCCGAATTGGCTTCGACCGACGGGCTGACCGGCCTCGCCAACCGGCGCCAGTTCGACGAGACCCTCGAGTCGGAGTGGCGCCGCGCGTTGCGCGACCAAGCGCCCGCGGCCTTGCTGATGATCGACTGCGACTACTTCAAAAAATTCAACGACACCTACGGTCATCTCGAGGGCGATCAGGTGTTGCGCTCGGTCGCGGGAGCGCTGCGCGACAGCATTCAGCGACCGGCCGATCTCGTCGCGCGGTATGGCGGCGAGGAATTCGCAATCCTTCTGCCCAATACCGGGATCGATGGCGCCCTCCGCGTTGCCGAGGCGGTTCGGGCCGCGATCGCGCGTCTCGAACGGCAACACGCGGCGAGTCCGCTGGGGCATCTGACCGTCAGCGTGGGCGCGGCGTCCTGCGTTCCAAAGGACGAGGGCGGCGCGGTCTCGTTGATCAAAGCCGCCGATTTCGCCCTTTATCACGCAAAGGAGGGCGGACGCGACCAAGTCGCGGTTTCGCCGTCGCGCGACATGCCGGGTTTCGCTTGGCGCGAAGACGACGCGATCCAGCAAGCGAGTTGACCCCACCGCAATTTTGGCAAGTCCGGCGGAGGGACTGATTGCGCCGGCGAAGCCGCGCGGCTAGGCTCCCGCTGGTTCTTGCTGGGATATCCGATCGTGCTTGCTGCTGGTATCGCGTTTTTGCTCGGCTATTTCGCCGGTTCGATCCCCTCTGGCGTCATTGTCAGCGCGCTCGGGGGAGCCGCCGATCCCCGCACCATCGGCTCGGGGAACATCGGGGCCACCAACGTCCTGCGCAGCGGACGCAAGGGCTTGGCGGCGCTCACGCTGATCTTCGATGCGCTGAAAGGCACGGGCGCCGTGCTCGTGGCCGCGCATTTCGATACGGGGCAGGGGCCTGTCGCGCTCGCTCTGGTGGCGGCGGGCGCGGCCTTTCTCGGCCATTTGTATCCGATTTTCCTGCGGTTTAAAGGCGGGAAGGGCGTCGCGACCTTCCTTGGCTGCCTCATTGCCTTGGCCTGGCCGGCGGCCTTGGCATTCATCGGGATCTGGATTGCCGTCGTCGCGGCAACGCGCTTTTCCTCGGCGGGCGCGTTGGCCGCGAGCGCCGCGAGCCCGATGGTTCTGTTTGCGCTCGGGCATCGCGGCGCGGCTCTGCTCTACGCGGGTCTCGCCGTGGTTCTGTGGATCAAACATCGCGAAAATATCCGGCGTCTGCTCTCCGGCACGGAAAGCAAAGTGGGCGCGAAATCGTGAGCGGCGACGTCGGCGCGTCGCCTGTTCCCTTCAGCGACGCGCGCCGACGTGCATGGCTCCGGCTTTGGCGGTCCGAAAACATCGGTCCGCGCACCTTCCAAACGCTGTTGAAGCGCTTCGGCAGCGCCGAGGCCGCGCTCGAGGCTTTGCCCGATCTCGCCGGACGGTCCGGCCGCGCGATCAAGATCGCGAGCGCGGATTCGATCGACCGCGAGCTCGAGGCGGCGGCGCGGCTCGGCGCGCGGTTCATCGCGATGGCGGAGCCCGAATATCCGCAGCTTCTGCAAGCGATCGATACGCCGCCGGCGCTGATCGCGGTGCGCGGCCATGTCGATCTTCTCAACCGCCCCGCGGTCGCCATCGTCGGGGCCCGCAATGCCTCGGCGGCGGGACTGGCCTTTGCCGAACGCCTCGCGCGCGGGCTCGGCCAAGCCGGTTACATCGTCGTGTCGGGGTTTGCCCGTGGGATCGATAGCCGCGCGCACCGCGCCGCGCTGGCGAGCGGGACAATCGCGGTTCTCGCGGGCGGGCACGACAAACTCTATCCCGCCGATCAGGGCCCCTTCCTCGACAAGCTTTTGGACGATGGCGCGGCGGTCAGCGAAATGCCGTTCGGCTGGGAGGCGAGGGGGCGCGATTTTCCGCGCCGCAACCGCATCGTCTCGGGCCTGTCGCTCGGCGTCGTCGTGATCGAGGCGGCGCGCCGTTCGGGCTCGCTGATCACGGCGCGGTTTGCCGCCGATCAGGGACGCGAGGTTTTTGCCGTGCCGGGCTCTCCGCTCGATCCGCGCGCCGAAGGAACCAACGATCTCCTGCGCGACGGCGCGACCTTTTGCTGCGAGGTCGACGATGTCTTGCGCGCGTTGGCCGGGCGCGCGTCGCCCAAGCGACCGCAAGGCGATCTCTTCTCCGACCCCGCCGCGCGGGATGACGAGCCACTTTGGGACGAGCTTGATCTCTCGGCTCTCGAGCCGGCGGCTGGATCGGGCCTCGCGCCGGCGGCTGGAAAAAAACCCGCCGGCAAAAACGCCCGAAACGCGAAAGAGACGCCCTCCGCCGTCTATGGGAATGGCGAGGAGTCCGAACGCGGCGGGATGGAAGAAGACAATCGCCGTCCGCTCGACCGCGTCGTCGAAATGCTCGGCCCCACGCCCATTTCCATCGACGAGCTGAGCCGGGCGGCGGAACTGACGATCCGGGATGTCCG
>JARLIW010000262.1 GCA_031291515.1 Beijerinckiaceae bacterium
CATGAGCGGGCTGCAAATTTTCAACGCCTATCCCACCCTCAATTTCGGCCAAGCGACGACCTTCAACCAAGGCGTTCTGATCATCGGCACCGACGACACGGGCACGCGCGGCGTCACCACGCTGCTCGGTCACGATTTCGACACCACGGGCGTTCTCGGCCTGTCGCAAGGATCGGAGGGCCCGACGCCGCGAGCGTTCCCGAGCTGGGCGACGCTGCCAGGCAACCAAGATCTCGCGACGGGACGACGCTGGCATTTCCTGCTGGCCTGGATTCTCGTCCTCAACGGCTTCGTTTATGTCGTCTCGGGAATTTTGAGCCGCCACATCGTCCGCGATCTGCTGCCGCGTCCCGGCGAATTCAAGCTGATCCCTCGAGACATTCTCGATCACCTGCGCCTGCGCTTTCACCAAGGCGAGGCGGCACGCCAGTATAACGTGCTGCAAAAGATCAGTTATGCCGTGGTTCTGTTCGTGATTTTGCCGGTCCTCGTGCTCGCGGGATTCGAAATGTCGCCGGGACTGGATGCCGCCTTTCCCTGGCTGCGCGAGATTTTCGGCGGACGGCAGAGCGCGCGCACGGTGCATTTCATGATGGCCACGCTGCTCGTTCTGTTCGTCATCGTCCACGTCGTGATGGTGTTGCTATCGGGCGTCTTCAACCATCTGCGCGGCATGATCACGGGGTCCTATGCCATCGAAGAGGAGACCCCATGACATCGAGCCTCGATAGGGATCGCCGACTATTCCTCGCTGGCGCCGCGGGCCTTGCCGCCGACGTGATGTTGAGCGGATGCGGCCGCGTCGCCGCGAGCCGCGAGGGACAAACCGCCTTCGAAGCGGCCAACGAGATGAGCTATGCGGTCCAACGCGCCGTGATGGGCAGCAAAGCCTTGGCGCCGGAATTCGCACTTTCCGATCTTTCGCCGGACTTTCGCGCCAATGGGTCGATCGATCCGAAGGACCCCGCCTACAAGGCCTTGGCGGCGGCGAAATTCGCCAGCTGGTCGATGCCGGTGACGGGTCTTGTCGAAAAGCCGCGCTCCTTCACGCTGGCCGATCTCAAGGCGCTGCCCGCCCGCAGCCAAATCACGCGGCACGATTGCGTCGAGGGCTGGAGCTGTATCGGCCAATGGAAAGGGCCCACGCTTTCAAGCGTTCTTGATCTCGTGGCACCGAAATCCGAGGCGCGCTACGTCGTCTTCCACTGCTTCGATCAGCTCGGCGCCGATCAGAGCGAGGGCAATCCAGACCTCGACGAGAGCAATACGCTCGACGGTCCGCCACCGAAATTCTATGGCTCGATCGACATGGCCGATGCCGTGCATCCGCAAACCATCCTGGCCTACGAGATGAACGGCGAGCCGCTCTCGATCGCCCATGGCGCGCCGCTGCGGCTACGCCTCGAACGCCAGCTCGGCTATAAGATGAACAAATATATCCGAAGCATCGAGCTGGTCGAGAGTTTCAAAGCGATCGGCGGCGGCAAGGGCGGCTATTGGGAAGATTTGGGCTACGACTGGTATGCCGGGATTTGACCACCCTCACTGCAACCCCGGCCGTTCGATGCCCTGCATCTCGGGAATGCCGCGCCGCGCCAACGATAGGACGCCGCGCAACAGATCACGGTCTTGCGCGGTGAGGCCGCTTCCGGCCATTTCGATATCAACCTTGCAATTATAGAAAAACGCGCGGATTTCGTGGGCGGCCGCGCCATCCATGAAATCAAGCTCCTCGATCAGCTTCTGAACATTCTCGCGCAATGTGTCGGCCTCGCGCCGACGCCGGTTCTGCGTGGTGACGAATTCCCGGACCACGCTGAGCTGATGAATGAACAAGATACAGGAAAAAGCCAAGCCAATGGCCACGGCATCGCAAAGATGCCCCCATCCCGAGACCAAGCTCAACCCAAGGCTTTGCGGGACGAAGCCGAGGATCGCGCGGGTGCCGAAGAAGACGACCGACCCGACGCCGGCCCAAACCGCGAAATAATAGACGATTCGGAGCCGCGAAAAATCCTGGTGATAGGCGTCATGTTCCCCAGCTTTTTCGGGCGCGGTCAGCGCGGTGAAGACAAAGCGGATGGCGGCCAGCAACGTCAACAGCACGATCATCCATAGACCGATCGCAACCGCTTGATTTGCCATGCCGTGTCTCCGGTTTTCCAGCGCGCTATTCTTGCGCGCGCTCCCGGTTTTAGTTCAAATCGCGGTCCGCGCAAGGAACGTAGCCACCAAGGCGGCGGCGCCCGGCAGAACTTGCTGTCCCAATTTTCTCGCTGAAACGTCTTGCCTGAAGCACCCGGGCACTCGATAAGCCAAGGCGCCGGCGTAGCCACCAGGGTCCACGGCCGCGCCGGTCAGGAACGATGACAAGCAAGAGCCGCATTTTCTTTCGCCGTCTGGGATTTTCGCGTTTGGCGTTGGAGCAATGGGTCCGGCGCGCGACCTTTGTCATCGGCGGACTCTGCGTCGGCGGCGCGGCGGTGTTGATGGCCCTGATGGCCGATCGAGCGCAAGACGTGTTTCGCGCGATTCTCGATATTTCCCCTTATTTGGCTCTCATCGTCACGCCGCTCGGGTTCGGATTTTGTGTCTTCCTCACGAGGCGCGTCTTTCCGAATTCGCAAGGCAGCGGCATCCCGCAGGTGATCGCGGCGCGGCAGATCGAGGACCCCACGGCGCGTCTCGCGCTGGTCTCGCTGCGGGTCGCCTTCGGCAAGGTCGTGGTGATGATGATCGGCCTGCTCTGCGGCGCCTCGATCGGGCGCGAGGGACCGACGGTGCAGGTCGGCGCGTCCATCATGGGCGCCATCGGCCGCCGCGCGCCCGTGGTTTATCATCAAGGCCTTTTGCTCGCGGGCGCCGCGGCGGGAATCGCGGCGGCCTTCAACACGCCGCTCGCCGGGATCGTCTTCGCCATCGAAGAGCTAAGCCGCTCCTTCGAATCCAAAACCAGCGGACTGGTCCTCGGCTGTATCATCGCGGCGGGCGTCACATCGCTTGGACTTCTCGGTGATTACACCTATTTCGGGTCGACGTCGGCGACCTTGCCGCTCGGGCGCGCATGGTTCATCGTACCGGTCTGCGCGCTCGTTGGCGGCATCGCCGGTGGCCTGTTCAGCCGGATCGTGGTTACCGTCCTGACGGGAAGCGGCCCCCATGCCGTGCTTCGCTTGGCCCGAACCTATCCCGTGCCCTTCGCGATGGTTTGCGGCCTGGGCGTCGCCGGTTGCGGCATGCTCGGCCATCATTCCTCCTATGGCACCGGTTATGAAGAAGCGCGCGGGATTCTCCATGGCACGACGAGTCTCACCCTCGCGTTCGCCCCCGCGAAATTTTTCGCGACAGTGTTTTCGGCCATTTCGGGCATCCCCGGCGGCATTTTCGCGCCCTCGCTCGCGATCGGCGCGGGCCTCGGCGCGGAGTTGCATGCGTTGTTTCAAAGCGTCCCGATCGGGGCGCTCGCCCTGATCGGCATGGCCGCCTACCTCGCGGGCGTGGTCCAGACCCCGATTACCTCCTTCGTCATCGTCTCCGAGATGACACAGGATCATGCCATGGTCATCCCGCTGATGGTCACGGCCCTGATCGCCGACCGGGTCTCCAAACTGATCTGCAAGGACGGTCTCTATCACGCTTTGTCGAAGCCCTTTATGATCGGGCTCCCGACGCGGCTAGACGGCTCAGGAAACCCACCCGTGCCCTATGAGTGACGACAGCAGCCTCCGTTTCAACCTTGCCTTCGCGGACCCGGCGGGCCGCCTGACGAGGCTATCGCCGCTGGTCCGGCGCCTGGTCGCGCCCAATCCGGGACCCATGACCTTCACCGGCACCTGCACCTATGTGATCGGCCACGGCAAGGTCGCGGTGATCGATCCAGGCCCCGCGCTGCCCGACCATATCGACGCGCTCCTGCGCGGCCTCGATGGCGAACGCGTGACACAGATTCTCGTGACCCACACCCACCGGGATCATTCCCCCGGCGCGCGTCTGCTGCAAGAGGCGACGGACGCTCCGATTATCGGCTGCGCCCCGCATTGGAACGCCCGCGCGCCATCGCCAGACGAGGAGGCCAACCTACAGAGCGGGAACGATCTCGACCACCGGCCAGACCGCGTGATGGCGGACGGAGAAATCGCGCAAGGTCAGGATTTCACCTTGGAGGCCGTGGCAACGCCCGGCCATACGATGAACCATCTCGCCTTCGCGCTGCCCGAGGAGAACACGCTGTTTTCCGGCGACCACGTCATGGCCTGGTCGACGAGCGTCATCGTGCCGCCAAGCGGTTCGATGGGCGCCTATCTCGAGTCGCTGGAAAAGCTGCGCGGGCGCGCCGAAACTATCTATTGGCCCGGGCACGGTGGCCCCGTGGACGACCCGCAACGTTTTCTGCGCGGTTTGCTCCAGCATCGACGGCAACGCGAGGCCGCGATCTTGGCGCGGCTCCGCGCGGGCGACGACGCCGCGGAAACAATCACGGCCGTCTTGTACGCCGGCCTCGACCCGAGGCTCCTGCGCGCCGCTTCGCTCTCGGTCTTGGCGCATCTGGAAGATTTGGCGGAACGCGGCGAGGTTGTCGTGACTGGCCCGCCAGGACGGACAGCGAGATTCAGCGCGCGGGATTAACGCGGCCGAACGTTTTTCCCGGCCAACGAAATCGCCTCCAACTGGATTGCGAAAACAAGCAGTTCCCAAAGGATCCGTTTGGGCCGCGCGGTATCCGACCGGCGCGCGACAAGCGTCACCGTGGGAACAGCAACGTCTCGCAATCCCCACATGATTTATATATCACCATGGCGACACTTATCTCGAAAACTTATGGACAATAGTTCGATACTTGCATCCCAAAGTGTTTTCTCAACGAGGTTGTTATGCCCTGCTTCGTCACGCCGAACCGACTTTGGCTGGCTGGGCGCTCGCTGGCAGCAAGGCCCGGATTCCCCGGGCCTGATCGACGACCGGCCGTGGTCCGCACCGGGCCGATGAAGCGACCCGCTTCGACCGCCAAATTGTCTCAAGAAACCGCTGGGGCGGCGCACCTTTCGAACGAAAACCAGATCATCCTATTTCCTATCCAATGGAAGTCGGCGCATTCGCGGAGGGGCGCCCCGTGTCGTTTGGTCGTCTCAAAACCCTTCGGGCCAAGGGCTTCAAACGCCTTGGCTCGGCCAGCGCGCCGCGGCGGCGGCATCCGTCCCCCACCAAACCCGGCCACGACAACGCCTGTGCGCCGACCTATGCGAGATGACCCCGCGTGACGAACAACAGGGACCATTCCTTGATCGCGGCCCGCGCAGTCCGCATTGTGCTCATTGATAACGACCTCGCAAGCCGGACACTTATGCGCACACAATTGGCCATGCTGGGGTTCAATGTCGCTGAATTCTCGAGCGGCGACGAAGACCTCGCGGGACTGACAAACGAACCAGACCTGATCATCGCGAGCACCAATGTTGACGACGCCGACGGCACGAACATCCTGCGCGCGGCACAAAAACAAAGCCCCCATGCCGCGATTATTTTGCTCTCGAACATTCGCGACGAGACGGGAATCGTCAACGCGCTCGACCTCGGCGCTGACGACTACATCACCAAGCCATTCGGAATGGAGGAATTTCTCGCGCGCGTCCGCACCGCGCTCCGCCACCGCCTCCGCCGCCCCAGCGAAACGCCGGCGTTCCAAACCGGGACCCTTTGCGTCGACGAAATTCGTCGGAACGTCACGGTCGATGGCAAGCTCGTCAAACTGACGCCGAAAGAATACGAGCTTGTCCACATCCTCGTCCAGAATGCCGGCAAAGTCGTCACATGCGGCTTCATCATGAAGCGCTTGTGGTCCGAAGAGACCACGCAATCCTACCTTCGTGTCTTGGTTCGCGCGGTTCGCCGAAAAATCGAATCCGTTCCCGAACAGCCCTTCTACCTATTGACCGTGCCCGGCGTGGGCTACCTTTTGCGGGCGCCCGACCAGCGATGACAAAAAATCACCGCGCTGGCTTCAAATCGAAGTGCATCCTCGTCTTCGATTAAGTCCGCTAAAGGCAATAACCCTTTCGCCCAATCCGTGAACGCAATGTTTAAATTAAGAGCAAAAGCGACTACGAAATAGGCATGCGCGATCAATACTAGGATCGCAACGTGGCTTCGACCGTCCTCTTCTCTGCGTGACCCGGAGCAAAATAGTGTAACATTTTTGTCGAACCTCATTTGAAGCAGCTGACATTGTGGCAATATTCCGAAAACCACATTGAATTTATACGGCGAAGTGAAGTTTTCTACTTTTACGAAAGGTGCCGGGCAACTGCAGAATCTCCGCGACGAGTATCCGCGGCAAGATCGAACGGTTCAGACAATCCGGAACATGCAACGCGGCAAGCCCCTGACATTCGAATGTCATCGGCAAGGGCGTTATGTTGTCTGAAGCTGGACCTTTTGCTTTGAAGAATAAAGGGGGACCAATCATATGAGAATGCGAGAGTTAAGCAGAGGGGTGGCACTCGTTGCGCTTCTGGTCAGCGGGGCCCCGGCTTTCGCGGCGGATTTGCCGATCTTGGCGGCTCCGCCTATTGATGCATTCGGAGGTAATTTCTTCGGCCGCCTCTATCACGCCTACGCTGACGAATGGGGCAAGGATGCTCCCGTGGCCGACGCCTCTGCCGCGCCGCTTCCGCCAGCCCGTCGTGGCTTGGATCAGATCGCGCCGCAGCCCGAGACCTCGCCGCCCTACCCCTTCGGCGAATGGCCCTTCGGCGGCGCCTCGACGATTGGCGGAGCCATCCCGAACGCCGTCGATACGCCATTGCAAAAGGCTTTTTTGCCGGCCTCGTCGGCGCCGGGCAAATGGCTCGAAGACCAACATATTCAAGTCTATGGCTGGGTCACCCTGGGCGCCAACGTCAGTACCGCGAAGAACGGCTATGGCGGCAACGCTCCGGCGGCCTATTCCTATAGCCCGAACCAGGCCATGCTCGATCAGGCCGTCGTCTATATCGAGCGCGTTCCAGACACCGTCCAACAATCGCACTGGGATTGGGGTTTTCGCATAAGCGGCATCTATGGCGAGAACTATCGCTATACGACCGCCTACGGCCTCTTCAGCAATCAATATGTCATTCATAACCATTTTGAAGGTTATGACATGCCGATGGTCTATGGCGAACTCTACCTGCCGCAATTCGCGGAAGGTCTCCTCCTCCGGGCCGGGCGCTACATCTCGGTCCCCGACATCGAAGCGCAGCTCGCGCCGAATAATTACATGTATTCGCACTCGATGACCTATGCGGTCGATAATTACACCAACACCGGTCTCGTCGGCACGTTGAAAATCAACAAAAACTGGTTGGCCCAGCTCGAAGTGAGCGACGGAACGGAAACCATGCCGTGGAACGCCAAGTCCGTGTCCCTGCCCAATGGCTATGTCGGCCAGCGTGACCCGGGTACTCAACCCACCGTCTCCGCCTGTCTCCAATATCAGACGGATTCAGCCAACGACAATTTCTATGGTTGCGCCAACGGCATCAACAAAGGAAACTGGGGGTACAATAATCTTCAATGGTTTGGCGGCACCATCTATCATAAATTCAACGAGCAATGGCATATCGCGTTTGAATCCTACTATGAATACCAAAAGGGCGTGAATTCGTCTTTGGCGGGACCAGGCCTAACCGGCACGCCGTTCCAATATATGGCCAATGCGCCCTTCCTCGCGCAATGTCCGAACGGCGAGACGTCATGTACCGCTGGAGAATACTCGGCCTTGGCCTATCTGAACTATCGAATCGACTCGATGAACAATCTTTCGCTCCGCGGCGAATTCTATAACGACGAAAGAGGCCAGCGGACCGGATTTGCGACCCGATATGTCAACGAGGCGATTGGTTGGCAGCATTGGTTCTCGCCTTCGATCGAAATGCGGCCTGAAATCGCGTGGTACCATTCGCTCGATCAAGCCGCTTTCGACAATGGAACCAAGCATGAAGTCGTCATCGTCTCGTCCGATCTGACCTGGCACTTCTAGGATTTGAAATCTCGACGCTCGGGATTCGAGCGTCGAGACAATCGAGCGGCTAACCCGATAGCCCTCACGCAAACCTACGGATGTCCAAGACATCCGTAGGTTTTTCAATTTGACGTCGCGCGAAACGCGCCGCCGACCGCTTCGTTTGGGGATGCATTCCCGTCCGCCTCGCGTTACGACATGCCCTCGCGCGAAAAATACCGAAGCGTGGGGGGAAGAATGGCGCATCGAAGGGTTGCTCTCGTCACGGGCGCCGGCACGGGCATCGGCAAGGCCTGCGCGTTGGCTTTGGCGAAGACGGGCTTCCATATGATTCTCACGGGGCGCCGAATCGCGCCGCTCGAAGCCGTCGCCGGACAGATCAAGGCCGCCGGCGGTACGGCGCTACCGCTTGCGTCCGACGTCGCGGATCCTGATTCGGTCGCTGCCCTTTTCGCGGAAACGAACCGCGTGTTTGGGCGGCTCGATCTCTTGTTCAACAATGCCGGCTTGGGCGCGCCCGCCATTCCGCTCGAAGACTTGACCTATGCGCAATGGAAAGCCGTCATCGACGTCAATCTGACGGGCGCTTTTCTCTGCACGCAACAGGCATTCAAACTGATGAAATCGCAAAATCCGCGCGGGGGCCGAATCATCAACAACGGCTCGATTTCCGCGCATGCCCCGCGCCCCTTCTCGGCGCCTTACACGGCGACAAAACACGCGATCACGGGCCTCACCAAGGCCACCTCGCTCGATGGCCGCGCCCATGACATCGCCTGCGGGCAAATCGACATCGGCAATGCCGCGACCGAAATGACGGAGCCGATGGCGCAAGGCATCCGTCAGGCCGACGGATCGCTCAAGGCCGAGCCGAGGATCGATGCCCAACATGTCGCCGATGCCGTGATCTACATGGCGGGCCTGCCGCTCGGCGCCAATGTGCAGTTCATGACGGTCATGGCGACGACCATGCCGTTTATCGGGCGGGGATGAAATGAGGGCCGAGCCGGCATGGGCGCGGCCCTATTTCTCCCCCTCCTCCTCGATATCGCCCGCGAGCGCCTGCACCCGCCGCATATCGGCATCAGGCTCGTGCCATTTCGTGCGGGAGACTGAACGAACGTCGATCTTCGTCTGGTTCCCAACGGGTTGGACACGGATCGCGACATCGGCGGGGAATCCCATCACGAGGGAGAATGCGACGGCGTCGATATGACCGGACACCGGACCGCTTGGACTGGGGCGACTAGGACCAGGACGGCTTGAACGGCCGGGGCGGCCGACGGGGGCGGCCGGGACCGCCGGCACCGAAGGGGGCACCGCCTCCAAAATCGTCCAGTGCCGCGCCGAAAGAATTTTGACGATTCCCTTGAAGGCCTCGAGCGGATCTTCGTCGAGGACGACGGGCTGCAAATCGGGATAGAGACGCCGCTGCGCCTCGAGGTTGGCCGCCGACGGATTTTCCGGCGTGTGGCCTTTTCGGCCCGACGCGGCCGGCGCGGCATGCGAAAAGGCGGGAGGATCGACGGCGTCCGTCGAAACGTCGCCCACGACGGGCACGCCGCGCGTTTTCGCGGCGAGATAGGCCGGATAGGCCAGGACAAGAGCGGATAGAAGCAGGCCCGCGAGCAACCGTCCGGTGCCGCGATATCCAGTACGCCAAATGACCACCATCGCGGCAAGGGCAAAGAGGATGGCGAGCCCCGCCATGACGACGGCCCCGCCCTCGATGGCGATCGCCGCCGTGGGATCGAGTCCTTTGCGCGCCATTAAAATGCCGAGCAGCGCGACCGTCAGCGCGAAAACGGCGCAAGTTCGGCTCCATGCGGCGGACCGCACGAGCGGCTCTTCCAAGAGGATGCGGCGCATGCGGGGTTATCCGGGGAAGATCCTAATGGAATACACCGCTCCCGTGTCCCTCAAACCCCGTCGTCCGGCAAGCGGTAATCACGAAAAATCTCACGGAGCCGGACCTTGTTGATCTTGCCCGCCGCGGTATGAGGAATTTCCTCGAGATATTGGACGTCGCCCGGGATCCACCATTTCGCGATCCGGCCCTCGAAAAAACGCAGCAGGCCCGCGGGGTCGCGAGCGCTGCCGCGCGCCGGGACGACGGCGAGCAAGGGACGCTCGGTCCATTTTTCGTGAGGCACCCCAATGACCGCCGCTTCCGCCACGTCCGGATGCGACATCGCCAGATTTTCGATTTCGATCGACGAAATCCATTCGCCGCCGGATTTAATGACATCCTTGGCGCGGTCGGTAATGCGCATCGTGCCATCGGCTTCGATCGCGGCAATGTCGCCGGTGTCGAAGAACCCTTCCGCGTCGAGGATTTGCGTCTCCTGGCGGTAATAGCCGGCGGCGATACAAGGGCCGCGGACCTTGAGCCGGCCCACGGTCGCGCCGTCCCAGGGCAGGCGAACGCCATCGTCACTCGTGATGATCATCTCGACGCCAAACGGCGCGCTGCCCTGCTTGGCCTTTTGATCGTAAAGCGATTCGCCCTCGAGCTTCCCGACCGCCGGCTTGATCGTGCCGGTGGTGCCGACGGGACTCGACTCCGTCATGCCCCAGGCATGAAACACGTCCACGCCGAAATCGCGCTCGAACCGGACGATCATGGCCCGCGGGCACGCGGCGCCGCCGACGGCGACCTGCCGAAGCGTACTCGGCTTCTTAGCGTTGGTGGTCATGTAATCCAACAGCATCAACCAGACGGTCGGCACCCCGGCGCTGTGGGTGACGCCCTCGGCCTCGATCAAGTCGTAGACCGAGGCGCCATCGAGCCGGGAACCCGGCATCACCATTTTGGCGCCGCACATCGGCAAGGCAAAGGGCAAGGCCCAGGCATTGGCGTGGAACATCGGCACGACACAGAGAACGGAATCATTGGCGCTCGGGCCAATCGATCCTGTCATGCAAACCTGCATGGCATGCAAGACATTGGACCGATGGGTGTAGAGCACGCCTTTGGGATTTCCCGTCGTGCCCGAAGTGTAACATAGGCCCGCGGCGGCGCGCTCGTCGACGGCGGCCCAGACGAAATCATCATCGGCTTCGGCGAGCCAATCCTCATAGGCGACGGCATTGCGCAAACTGGTTTGCGGCATGTGAGCGG
The DNA here is from genome assembly GCA_031291515.1 of Beijerinckiaceae bacterium. Classification (GTDB taxonomy): domain Bacteria; phylum Pseudomonadota; class Alphaproteobacteria; order Rhizobiales; family Beijerinckiaceae; genus RH-AL1. The sequence goes on from JARLIW010000262.1 coordinate 11,121, forward strand.
CGTCGGTGAGAATAATATAACGCTCGATCGAGGCGAGCGCCGGCGCCAGCTTTTCCACCAGCGGCACGAAGCAGGCGTCGAGCATCAAGAGCCGGTCTTCGGCATGGTTGACGATCCAGACGATCTGCTCGGCAAAAAGGCGGGGGTTGATCGTGTGATAAATCGCCCCGACACCGGCAATGGCATACCAAGCTTCGAGATGCCGCCAGCTATTCCAAGCCATCGTCGCGACCCGGTCCCCCGGCTTGATCCCTTCGCGCGCGAGGCGCTTGGCGCCCCGCAAAGCGCGCTGGCGCACCGTGGCGTAATCGGTGCGATGGATCGGCCCTTCGAGCGAACGCGACACGACCTCTCGCGAACCATGCTGGGTCGCCGCATGATCGATGATTCGGTGAATCAACAACGGCCAGTCTTGCATCAAGCCTTGCATGAATGCCCTCTCCCTCTCTTCCGCCGCCGGTCTCTTTATTCTTTGAAGGCGCCCAACGATATGGGCCGTAAGAGCCGGCACTATGCCGACGAAAGGCGCGCGGACCATGGACATGTTTCATGGCGGAACATATTTCACGCCTCGTCGGTTTTTCGTTTAGTGGCACGTTAACCCAGGTGCGGGATGTTCGGGATGCGGAGGCATGAAGGTCTGCCGCATGAGTTTCTAGCGTAATGTGAGCATGACCATGGATACCACCCCGTCGAACGCCGCGCAGACCGCCCCGAATGGCGCCCATGATCTCTTGGCCCGCCTCTATCGGGAAATCGGCATCGCCGCCGTCGCCGCCGCGCTCGAACCCGCCGCCTTGGCGGAATTGGCCGCGGGCGTCGATGCAAAGCCCAAACGCGCCGCGCGCGCGCGCCGCAACGCCAAGGCCGCGTAAACAGGATGGCATGAGCCATCTCACCCGGTCATCCGCTTAAATTTTTATTTGAGAGCACGCTGCACGAAAGTTGCTGACTTTCGTGATCGGCGAAGGCTCTAGCTTTTCGCGTAAGAGCGATTTCTATCGAAAGGCCGCGGCGCGTTGTCCTGGCTCGGCCGTAGCCCCGAGCCTGGCCGCCCGCCCGCCTCGCTCAGCCGTGCGCATGGGGAAAGACTGGCTTTCCCGCGGGTCTGGCGACACCCGCCCCTCCGCTTGGGATCAAACTCGTTTGAGACCCTTGGCCCGAGACTTCCGCCATAAGACGCAGAGATCGCCCATGTTTTCTTGCGCCGCGGCCCTTATCTGTTTGTGAGTGTCCTCGAGACTCCGGGGTCGCGCTTTGTCGACGGCTTTGCTAGACTTTCCCGGCAGGGGCATCCCCCGGTCTCGACGGTAAGGCTGTCATGAGTGTCAGAAACGAGGATGAAACCCCGTGACCACGCTATTCCTATCGCATCCCGTGAGCCTCGAGCACGACACCGGACTGAACCATCCCGAGCGCTCGGACCGCATGCGGGCGATCCAGGCGGCGATGGCGGACCCGCGTTTCGACGGGCTCGCGCGCGACGACACGCCGTGGGGCGAATCGCGGGCGATCACGCGGGTCCATCCCGCAAGCTATTTCGCGGCCGTCGAAAAAGCCGCGCCCAAGCAAGGTACGATCGCGCTCGATCATGGCGATACCCTGATGAGCCCCGGCACCTGGTCGGCGATCATGCATGCGGTCGGCGGCGCCACCTATGCGGTCGATCAGGTGTTGAGCGGCATGCATAAGAACGCCTTCGTTGCGGTGCGCCCGCCGGGACACCATGCCGAAATCGATACGCCCATGGGCTTTTGTTTCTTCAACAATGCGGCGATCGCGGCACGCCATGCGCAACGCCTCCACGGCGCCAAGCGCGTCGCCATTGTCGATTTCGACGTGCATCACGGCAATGGGACGCAAGCGATCTTTTGGGCCGACCCCACCGTCCTTTACGCCTCGACGCATCAGATGCCGCTGTTTCCCGGCACCGGCGCCGTGGACGAGCGCGGCCTCTACGATCAGATCGTCAATGCGCCGCTGCGCGAAGGCGACGACGGCGCGGTCTTTCGCGAAGCGATGTCGGACCGGATTTTACCCGCGCTCGAAGATTTTGCCCCCGACGTCTTGATCATCTCGGCCGGCTTCGACGCCCACCGGCTCGATCCGCTCGGCGGCCTCCGGCTGGTGGAACAGGATTACGTCTGGATCACGGAAAAACTGATCGGCGTCGCGAAGCGCCATTCCGGCGGACGCATCATTTCGATCCTCGAAGGCGGCTATGATTTGGAGGGGCTGTCGAAGTCGGTCGCCGCGCATGTCGGGGCGTTGATGGAGGCGTGAGCGGGCGCGTCGCCACGAGGGCAGCGACGTGACGGTGTTTGCTTCGCGAGAACTAAAGATGCCCTTCTCCCGCCGAACGGGAGAAGGGCGGAATACTTTAATGCGCCCCGATATGCGCCAGGATCGCGAGCAGCAGCAACGCCACGATATTGGTGATCTTGATCGCGGGATTCACCGCCGGACCGGCGGTGTCCTTGTAGGGGTCGCCGACGGTGTCGCCGGTCACCGACGCCTTATGCGCTTCGCTGCCTTTGAAATGTTTGACGCCGTCCTTGTCGGTGAAGCCGTCCTCGAAGCTCTTCTTGGCATTGTCCCAAGCGCCGCCGCCCGACGTCATCGAGATCGCGACAAACAGGCCGTTGACGATCACGCCGAGCAGCGAGGCGCCGAGCGCGGAAAAGGCCGAGCCCTTCGAACCCGAGATCGCCAGCACGCCGAAATAGACGACGGCCGGAGCCAGCACGGGCAGCAGCGAGGGGATGATCATTTCCTTGATCGCCGCCTTGGTCAGCAAGTCGACCGCGCGCGCATAATTGGGACGCGAGGTGCCCAACATAATGCCGGGATCGTCCCGGAACTGGCGCCGCACTTCCTCCACCACGGACCCCGCCGCCCGGCCCACCGCCGTCATCGCAATCCCGGCGAACAGGTAGGGGATCAGACCGCCGAAGATCAGTCCGGCGACGACATAGGGGTTCGAAAGGTCGAAGGCGATGTCGCCGATCCCCTTGAAGTAAGGGAACTTGTCGGAATTGGCGACGAAGAAATGCAAGTCGTAGCTATAGGCCGCGAACAGCACGAGGGCGCCGAGACCGGCCGAGCCGATCGCATAGCCCTTGGTGATCGCCTTGGTGGTGTTGCCGACCGCGTCCAAGGCATCGGTGGACTGGCGAACTTCCTTCGGAAGACCCGCCATTTCGGCGATGCCGCCGGCATTGTCGGTGACCGGCCCGAAGGCGTCGAGCGCCACGATCATGCCGGCGAGGCCGAGCATCGTCGTAACCGAGATCGCCAAGCCGAACAGGCCCGCGAGCTGGAAGGTCGAGACGATGCCGCCGATGATCACCAACGCGGGAAGCGCGGTCGATTCCAACGAGATGGCGAGCCCCTGGATCACGTTGGTGCCATGGCCGGTGACGGAGGCCTGGGCAATCGACACGACCGGGCGTTTGCCGGTGCCAGTATAATATTCGGTGATGACGACGATGAGCGCGGTGACGATCAGGCCGATGATGCCGCAATAGAAGAGATTGAGGCCAGTGATGGTGACGCCGCCGCCCTTCCCGAGCGAGCCGAAACCGACCGTGGCATAAGTCGCGATGGCGAGGCCGCCGACCGACAGGATGCCCGTCGCGATCAGGCCTTTGTACAACGCGCCCATGATCGAATTATTGGCGCCGAGCTTGACGAAAAACGTCCCCGCGATCGAGGTGACGATGCAGGTGGCGCAAATCGCCAAGGGATAGAGCATCGCCGATTTGAGGATCGGCGCGCCGCCAAAGAAGATCGCGGCCAAAACCATTGTGGCGACCACGGTCACGGCATAGGTCTCGAACAGATCGGCCGCCATGCCCGCGCAATCGCCGACATTATCGCCGACGTTATCGGCAATGGTCGCGGGATTGCGGGGGTCGTCCTCGGGAATGCCGGCCTCGACCTTGCCGACGAGATCGGCGCCGACGTCGGCGCCCTTGGTGAAAATGCCGCCGCCGAGACGCGCGAAGATCGAAATCAGCGAGGCGCCGAAACCGAGCGCCACCAATGCGTCGATGACTTCGCGGCTGTTGGACTCGTGCCCCAGCGGACCCGTCAGGACATAGTAATAACCAGCGACGCCGAGCAGCGCCAAGCCGGCGACCAGCATGCCCGTGATCGCGCCGGCCTTGAAGGAAATGTCGAGGCCTCGGCTCAGCGACAGCGACGCCGCTTGCGCCGTGCGCACATTGGCCCGGACCGAGACGTTCATGCCGATGAAACCAGCCGCGCCCGACAGAATCGCGCCAATGGCGAAGCCGATCGCGACCGGCCAAGCCAAGAGGTAACCAATGGCGATGAAAATGACGACGCCGACGCCGGCAATGGTCAGATATTGGCGGCGAAGATAGGCTTGCGCGCCCTCCGCGATCGCGGCGGCAATCTCCTGCATTCGAGGATTGCCGGCATCGGCCGCCAAAAGTTGCGACGCGGTGACTACGCCATAGACTATTGAAAGAAGCCCACCAAGAAGGACCAGCCAAATCGGATTCATCGTCCACACTCTCCCTGGAATGATCGCATTTTCGGAGAGCCTGCCTCTGGGCGTGTTCCCAGGCGGCAAAAACCGCTCTCTCTTCTGAGGATGCCATGGCATTTTCGCGGTCACGCGAGCCAGCAGCTCTCGCGGAAAATGCTCGTTATTATTGAGCGGACCATAGGCGGAAAGCGCCGCCCTTCGCAAATGGCCGAAATACCTATGGATTTATGCTGGCAAGATGCGCAAAGCGAGGGCAGAAGCCGGCGGAGCGGCTAGCCATGTCCGGATGCGAACTGTAAAATAAAGAATCGCGGATCATCGCCGCCGGGGACTGGACGCCTCCTCCGATCTTAAAAATGGGCGAAACTCCGTACCGCCAAGGCCAGCGCGGCGCCGTTCGGATCGGTGAACCGGGGCGCGCCCTCGCCGGGATGCGACGTCCCGATCCGCGTGACCGCAATGCCCGCGTTTTTCGCGCTGACCTCGAAGGCCTTGGCGTTCATCGGCGGCACGGCGCAGAGGATTTCGTAATCGTCGCCGCCCGCGAGAACGGTTTCAATCAAATCGGGGCTCAGTTTAAGCGCCGCGCGGGCGGCCTCGGACAGCGGCACGCCGTCGACGGATATATCCGCGGTCAGGCCCGCGAGCGCGAGCATCTTGCCGAGATCGCCAGCGAGTCCGTCGGACACATCCATGGCCGCCGAGGCATGAGCTTGCAAAGCGGCGCGCAATCCGAGCCGTGGGCGCGGCAGGAGATAACGGTCTCGCAAATAAGCCGCCGCCGCCTCGCCGAGCACCGCGATCCACGGCGTATCCAGCCGGTCTTGCCGACGCAGGCGCAGGCCGATCGCGGCGTCGCCGATCGTACCCGAGACATAGAGAAGATCGCCGGGTCCGGCGCCCGTTCGCGGCACCATGCGGCCCGAGGGCGCCATCCCGAACACCGTGACGGAGAGTGTCAAAGGACCCGGCGTCCTGACGGTATCGCCGCCGAGCAGCGGGCAACCAAAGTCCCGCGCGTCGACGCCCAAGCCGCGCGCAAAATCCTTGAGCCACTCGCTCGTCCAGTCCGTGGGAAGGGCGAGCCCCAGCAAGAAGCCCACCGGCGTCGCGCCCTTGGCCGCGAGATCCGACAGATTGACGCGCAGCGCCTTTCGCGCGATCGCATCGGGGGGATCGGCGGCAAAAAAGTGCACGCCCGCGATCAGCATGTCCTTCGAGACGACGAGATCGTGGCCTGGCTTCGGCGTGATCACCGCCGCGTCGTCGCGCAGCCCCAGGCCGCCGGGGCCCGCGAGCGGCGCAAACAACGTGGCGATGAGTTCGTCTTCGGACAGGCGGGTCATGAAACGAATCCATCCTTGGACGCTGATCCCCCCCGCTCGATCGGGGAAGACGAGCGCGGCACGCTAACCCTGCGCCTTTAGCCTTTTCGCGACTTTCACGGCGAAATAGGTCAAAATGCCATCGCATCCGGCGCGTTTGAAACCAGTGAGGCTCTCCATCATCGCGCGGTCGCCATCGATCCAGCCGTTTTGCGCGGCGGCCATGATCATCGCATATTCGCCGCTGACCTGGTAGGCGAAGGTCGGGACGGTAAAGCTCTCCTTCACCCGGCGGATGATGTCGAGATAGGGCATGCCGGGCTTCACCATGACCATGTCGGCGCCCTCTTCGATGTCTTGCGCGACCTCGCGCAGGGCCTCCTCGGCATTGCCGGGGTCCATCTGATAGGTGCGCTTGTCACCCACCAGCGTCGCGTTGGTGCCGATGGCGTCACGAAACGGGCCGTAGAAGGCCGAGGCATATTTGGCCGCGTAAGACATGATCTGAACAGATTCGAACCCAGCGAAATCGAGCGCGGCGCGAATCGCGGCGACGCGGCCGTCCATCATGTCGGAGGGGGAAATCACATCCGCCCCGGCATAGGCTTGGTTGACGGCCTGGCGCGCGAGAATCCGGACCGTCGGATCGTTGACGATCTCCTCGCCGCGCATCACGCCGTCATGACCGTGACTGGTATAGGGGTCGAGCGCGACATCGGTGATGAGACCGATCTCGGGCACCTCGGCCTTGATCGCGCGGCAGGCGCGGCAGACGAGATTGCCGGGATTCAGCGCTTCCTTGCCGAGCGGATCGCGCAAGGACGGATCGGTAAAGGGGAAGAGCGCGATCGCGGGCACGCCCGCTTCCGCCGCCTCATGCGCGGCCCGCACCGCCTCGTCGACGGAATAACGCTCGACGCCGGGCATGGAGGGCACGGGCACCCGCTGCTTGTCCCCGTCGACGATGAAAATCGGCCAGATCAGGTCGTTGGCGGTCACGACATGCTCGCGCACAAGGCGGCGCGCCCATTCGCTCTTGCGGTTGCGCCGGGGGCGGTGGACGAGACCTAGGGATTCGGACAGATCGGGCGGCAGGCCGTGGGTCATGGTTCATCTCCTCCGTCGCGCGCGACGCTCTTTGGCACCCGGAACTCTTATCCCAACTCCATTTGCCTGCGAAGCGCGGATCCCGCTAGAACCTTCATCGCGAGAACATGTCCCGAAAACGTTGAAGTCTCTTTGGACCGAGGACATGTGCTAACTTTCTAAAAAGAGGCGCTTTCCACTTGGGTTATGCCACCCAAATGGAAAGCGCCCTGGGATCGCAAAGGGTCTGATCATGGGTGTCCTCGTCGAAGGCATTTGGCACGATCGCGGCTATGAGCAGGATAAGCATGACGGGCGTTTCGAGCGCGACGCGTCGAAATTCCGCCATTGGGTCACCGCCGACGGCGCGGCGGGGCCCAGCGGCCGCGCGGGCTTCAAGGCAGAGGCCGGACGCTACCATCTCTATGCCGCCTATTTTTGCCCCTGGGCGCATCGCACCTTGATCATGCGCAAGCTGAAAGGTCTCGAAAGCCTCATCACCGTCTCGGTGGCGCACTGGCTGATGCTTGAACACGGCATCACCTTCAAACAAGAAGACGACGTCATCCCCGATACCGTCAACGGCGCGGACTATCTCTACCAGGTCTATGCCTTGGCCGATCCGAGCTACGTCGGCCGGGTCACCGTGCCCGTGCTGTGGGACAAACAGACCAAGACCATCGTCTCCAACGAATCCTCGGAAATCATCCGGATGTTCAACTCGGCCTTCGACGGGCTCGGCGCGACGCCCGGCGATTATTACCCGGAGTCCCAAAGGGCCGAGATCGACGCGATCAATGCCCGCGTCTACGACACGGTCAACAATGGGGTCTATAAGGCGGGCTTCGCCACCACCCAGGCGGCTTACGAGGCGGCGGTCTACCCGCTCTTCGCGAGCCTGGACTGGCTCGAACGGCACCTGTCTTCCCGCCGCTATCTCCTCGGAGGCGCGATCACCGAGGCCGACATCCGTCTTGCCACCACGCTTTTGCGCTTCGACATTGTTTACGTCGGCCATTTCAAGTGCAACATCCGCCGTATCGCGGATTATCCCGCGCTCGCGGCCTATCTCGCGGACCTTTCGTCCCTCGAAGCCGTCGCCTCCACGACCAGGACCGATCACATCAAAAACCATTATTACCGCAGCCATCCGTGGATCAATCCGACCGGCATCGTGCCCGTGGGGCCGGCCACATACAATTCTCTCGCGACCCGCGCTCTCCCGACGAGACCAGGCGCATGAGTCACACGAACGCGACCAGCGAACGAATCAAGCCCGGGGCCTTCGAGGCCGCGCCCGCCATTCGCTTGGGGATCACGCCCAACGAAGCCAGTCAAACGCGCTGGGGTTTGATCCTCGTCATCTTCATGCGGCTGCTGGCCGGCCTCTGGATCCTCCAGGGGATCGCCCAATGGGCGATGTTTCTGCTGCCGCCAGACGCGATTTTCGACCGCCAGTCGGCCGCCCGCACGGGGGCCATGATGTTCTTTTCCGTTCTCGATCTGCTCGCGGCGGTTGGTCTATGGCTCGCGACCCCCTGGGGCGGCGTGCTCTGGCTGTTCGCGGCCGTGTCGCAAATCTTCATCAGTTTCACGCTGCCGCATTTCTTCTCGCGGAGCTGGGTCGCGGCCGACGGATTTTTGATCCTCGTCTATTTTGCGTTGACCTGGCAGGCCGGAAAAGCGACGCGCGCCTAAAAATATTTCGCGGCTTCTCGACGCATGGTTGGCAAAAGCTGAAGAATTCCAGCCGCCAAGCCGATGATTTTGGCCGATCGCCTCGAGCGCCCACGGTTCCAGCATCGTGCCCGACGTAACATCTGGATAACCACGGCTTTCTGCTATCTATTGAATCTTCCAACTAAAGGCGCAATAAATATTACGTATTTTGCGATCGATAAATATTTAAGTAATCAATCGACGCGTTCCGTTTACAATTATCATCTGTTTAATTCACAGCTTATTTACGCAATCAGGTAAACTTTCGATTCAGATTGTTGTTTAAACTCGTTTTCATTCGTGGCGCTTATCTATCAATCCATCGTGAAGCCAAGGCCCGCCGGCCGTAGCGGACATTCCAAGGAGCAACATAATGAGCGCAGCGCTGAAAATCGACACAGCGAGCCATTCCAAGGGCGAGACGATCGAGGTCCGCCCGGTCTATCTCGAAGCCTTGACCCTGGTCGAGCGGCTGCACCGCCGCCTGCTCGATGTGATCAAGGACGAATTCGACCGCCGCGGCCGTAGCGATGTGAATTCGGTTCAGGCGTTGCTGCTCTATAATATCGGCGACAAGGAACTCACCGCCAGCGAGTTGCGCACGCGCGGCTATTATCTCGGCTCGAACGTGTCTTACAACGTGAAGAAGCTGGTCGAGATGGGTTATCTGCATCATTCCCGCTCGCGCTTGGATCGCCGCTCCGTGCGCATCAGCCTGACGGAAACGGGCCGCGAAGTTCATCAGATCGTCAGCGGCCTTTATGACAAGCACAGCGCGACGGTCGAGCAGATCGGCGGCATTTCGAGCGGCGAATTCGCCAGTCTCAATCAGGCGCTGGTTCGTCTCGAGCGTTTCTGGACCGATCAAATCCGCTTCCGGCTCTGATCGGGCCGCCCGGTTCCAGCGCCGGGCCGGCAAAAGTTTTGTTTTTTCAAGGGTGGAACGCGTTTCGCTTGGGCTTCGAGCTCTCCGAAAAAGCGTTCCGAACCCTTTATCGAGATCGTTGGGCCCGGCTGGACACTCGGGTCTAACGCGCGGAGAGCCCCGTTCCTTTCCGCCTTGAACGTCCGGCCGGCTTTTCCCTGAGAGCTGCGTCGGACGTTTGTTTTGGCGGCCACCGGCAGCACTGTGCCATCATGGCAACAGACCGGCACTCGCCGCCAAATATGTCCGCTCCGGCCATTGCCGCCACAAAATGGCCGTGCGTTTGCGGCTTGTTAAATCCCGTTGTTTATTCCTAAACAATCGCTAAAGGGCGTGTGCCAGTGTCATGCGCCAATTGCCCTGTCCCGTGACGGGAATTTGGAGTCCATGGTGGCAAATCAATCGCAGCTTTTTTCGCACGCGTCCGTGCGCGTGTTTTCAATGGCCGGGGTCCTGGTCATTTTTGGCATGATGGGCGGTCACGCCGCCGCGGCGCCCAACGATCAATTCTCCGGTCAAGCGGAATGGGCCCAAGGCTACGATTCCGATGCACGCTTGTCCGTGACGCGTTCAACCGTGCCCGTTCTGTCCCTCGAAACGTTCTCCGCCACCGAGCAGGCAATCGAAACCTATCGCAAAATCGTCCAAAATGGCGGCTGGAACACCGTGCCCGCGGGCGCCAAGCTCAAGCTCGGCTCGAACGGCGCCGCGGTCGTCGCCTTGCGCAAGCGCCTCGCCGCCTCGGGCGATCTCGATACGTCGGCCGGCGCGTCGCCGGTGTTCGATTCCTATGTCGAAGCCGGCGTGAAACATTTTCAGGCGCGCCACGGCCTGATCGAAAACGGGATCGTCGGCCCGGAGGTCTTCGCCGCGCTCAACATTGCCGCCGACATGCGGCTGCACCAGCTCGAGATCAATCTCGTGCGCCTGAAGGCCTTTTCGGGCAATCTCGGCGAGCGGTTCGTGATGGCGAATATCCCGGCCGAAGCCGTGGAGACGGTCGAAAACGGCATTGTCATCACCCATCACCGCGCGGGCGTCGGCAAGATCGATCGTCAGTCGCCGGTCATGCAGACCCGGGCGATCGACATTAATTTCAATCCATTTTGGACCGTGCCGGCCTCGATCATCAAGAAAGATCTGATCCCGCGCATGCAGGGCGATCCGAACTACCTCACCGACCACCACATCCGGGTCTATAATAAGGACAATCAGGAGGTGCCGCCCTCCTCGATCAATTGGCATTCGATGGAAGCGACCAATTACCGCTTCCGCGAAGATCCGGGCACCGAGAATTCGCTCGGCGTCGTGCGAATCAACATCAACAATCCCTATGGCGTCTATATGCATGACACGTCCGACAAGGGCGTGTTCGGCGACGACAACCGTTTCGTGTCCTCGGGCTGTATCCGCGTTCAGAACGTCCGGGATTACGTGACGTGGCTTTTGAAGGACACGCCCGGTTGGGACCGCGCGCATATCGACGAGGCGATTCGCTCGGGCGAACGCGTCGATGCGAAGCTCGCGACCCCGGTCCCGGTCTATTGGGTCTACATTACCGCCTGGGCGACGCCCGATGGCATCACGCAGTTCCGCGAGGATATCTATCAACGCGACGGCTTCACGCCCGTGGCGACGGGATCGATCGGCCACCCGCTCGATCAGCCGCAAGGTCCGGTCAGTCCGGCAAGCTACAGCCAGGGACAGTCGCCCTACCCTCAGGCGCAGCCCTATAATCAGCCCTACCGGACTCCAGGCGGTCAAAACAACAACAGCCGCGTGCTCGAACCCATGGATGACGAGCGGTAAGAACGGCCTCGTCGGCGCCGAAAAGAACCCGCTTTTCGGCGCGGATGGATTCATTCTGTCCTATTGATCCTCCGGTCCTTCATCGGAACCAGGTCTGTCCGTGACGGCGCCCGCTCGGCGCGTCGCCTCCCCATGGACGCGCCGGGGCGGCCTGGCAACCGCCCCTCAATTTTCCTGAAGCGCGGCGAATTAAAAGTGCGTTTCGTCCACCTTCCCCCGCCTTCGACCGCTGTGATAGAGACTCCCCGATAGAACGAATAACAAGCGGCTCGCTCGAGCGCCGCAGCGTCCCAAGGGGTTTACAATGACAAAGTCTGGCGAAACGGCCGCTTTTTTTAGCACCAATCTGCACGAGGCCGATCCCGACATGGCGAAGGCCATCGATCTGGAGCTGGGCCGTCAGCGCGACGAGATCGAGCTGATCGCGTCGGAAAACATTGTTTCGCGCGCCGTCCTGGAGGCCCAAGGCTCGATCCTCACGAACAAATATGCGGAAGGCTACCCCGGCCGTCGCTATTACGGCGGATGTCAGTTCGTCGATATCGCGGAACGTCTGGCCATCGAGCGCGCGACCAAGCTGTTCGGCGTCGGCTTCGCGAACGTACAGCCGAATTCCGGCAGCCAAGCAAATCAAGCCGTGTTTCTGGCCTTGCTTCAGCCCGGCGACACCTTCATGGGTCTCGATCTCGCGGCCGGCGGTCACCTGACGCATGGTTCGCCCGTCAACGTGTCGGGCAAATGGTTCAAGCCGATCCCTTACGGCGTGCGCCCCTCCGATAACCTGATCGATATCGAAAACCTGGCCAAGCTCGCGCAAGAGCATAAGCCCAAGCTGATCATCGCGGGCGGCTCGGCCTATCCGCGCCATTGGGATTTCGCGAAATTCCGCGAAATCGCGGATTCGGTCGGCGCTTATTTCATGGTCGACATGGCTCATTTCGCCGGGCTCGTCGCGGCCGGACTGCATCCGTCGCCGTTCCCGCACGCCCATGTCGCGACCACCACGACGCATAAGACGTTGCGCGGCCCGCGCGGCGGCTTGATCGTGACCAACGATGCCGATCTCGCGAAAAAGTTCAATTCCGCGATTTTCCCCGGCCTTCAAGGCGGTCCGCTGATGCATGTGATCGCGGCCAAGGGCGTCGCCTTCGGCGAGGCGCTGCAGCCCTCGTTCAAGGTCTACATCCAGCAGGTCCTCGACAACGCCAAGATTTTGGCGGCGACCCTTGCCGAACACGGCTTTGCCATCTCGTCGGGCGGCACCGACAACCACCTCATGTTGGTCGATCTGCGCAAGCAGGGCCTGACCGGCAAGGCGGCGGAGGCCTCGTTGGGCCGCGCCCATATCACCTGCAACAAAAACGGCGTGCCCTTCGACACCGCGAGCCCGATGGTGACGTCGGGCATCCGCCTCGGGTCGCCCGCCGCGACCTCGCGCGGCTTTGGCACGGCCGAGTTCAAGAAAGTCGGCGAATTGATCGCGACCACCTTGCTTGGCCTTGCCGCCAACGGCGAAGAAGGTAATGTGGCCACCGAAACCGCCGTTCGCGCCGAAGTGGCCGAACTCACGAAACGATTCCCGATCTATTAAAGACCGGAGACCTTGAGGTCGCATGCGCTGTCCCTATTGCGGCAGCCTTGAAACGCAGGTGAAGGACTCACGGCCGGCGGAGGATGCCTCATCCATCCGCCGGCGCCGTGTTTGTCCCGACTGCGGTGGTCGCTTCACGACATTCGAGCGTGTGCAGTTGCGCGAACTGACGGTCGTCAAAAAGACCGGACGGCGCGTCCCCTTCGACCGCGACAAACTGATGCGCTCGCTCGAAATCGCGCTGCGCAAACGCCCGGTCGAGCCCGACCGTGTCGACCGGATGGTCAATGGCATCGTTCGTCAGCTCGAAAGCCTCGGCGACGGCGATATCCCCAGCGAAAAAATTGGCGAACTCGTGATGGAGGGTCTGCGCGCCCTCGACGGCGTGGCCTATGTCCGCTTTGCCTCCGTCTATCGTAACTTTCGCGAGACGCGGGACTTCAATATGCTGATTGACGAACTCGCCAATCCCCCTGAAGGAGAAAACGAGACTCCCGATCCAAACTCCGCGCCGGCCGAGAAGGCCTGACGTGGCGAGGCCACGCTAGCCCTTATGACAGCTCCTCCGATCGACATCGAGACCGACCAGCGTTTGATGAACGCGGCGCTGGCCATTGGGCGCCGGAGTCTTGGCCGCGCCGCGCCCAATCCGAGCGTCGGCGCGCTCGTGGTCAAGGACGGCATCATCGTCGGGCGCGGCTGGACCGCGCCGGGCGGGCGTCCCCATGCCGAAACCGCCGCCTTGGCGGAAGCCGGCGCCGCCGCCAAGGGCGCGACGATTTACGTGACGCTGGAGCCTTGTTCCCACCATGGCCGCACGCCGCCGTGCTGCGAGGCGATCGTGGCCGCGGGAATCACGCGGCTCGTTTACGCCATCGAAGATCCCAATCCCGACGTCGCGGGCCGCGGCGCCGCCTATTGCCGGGCGCAGGGTCTCGACGTCACCGGTGGTATCTGCACGGTGCAGGCCAGGCGCGATCATCGCGGCCACATTCTGCGCATGACGGAAAAGCGCCCGATGGTGACGCTCAAGCTTTCCGAGACCGCCGATGGCTATGTCGCGGGCGGCCCGCGCGATCCGCGGCTGGCGATCACCGGCGCCGCCGCCAACGGCCTCGTCCATGTCATGCGCGCGATGCACGACGCGATCATGATCGGGATCGGCACCGCTTTGGCCGACGATCCCCTGATGACGGTGCGCCTACCCGGCGTGAGCGCAAAGCCCCTGCGCATCGTGCTCGATAGCCGTTTGCGGCTGCCGCTCGCATCGCGCCTCGCCCGGACGGCCCGCGACGTGCCCGTGCTCTTGCTGACGTCCGCGGAGAGCCTTGCGAGCGCGGATGCATTGCGGGACGCGGGAATCGAAATCGTGACGGTCCCTGGCAGTTCGCCAGGTCAGATCGACCTCGGCGCCGCGCTGCGGCTTCTCGGCGCGCGCGGCTTGACCCGGATCTTCAGCGAGGGCGGTCCCCGGATCGGCTCGGCCCTGATCGCGGCGGGGCTCGCGGACGA
>JARLIW010000053.1 GCA_031291515.1 Beijerinckiaceae bacterium
ATCGATCTCCAGACCGGCAAGGTCGTCGCCTCGAAGCTCGCGACGTTCCGCGGCGATACCGACGAAGCCTACCGCCGCGCGGCGGATTTCGCCATGGAGGATATCCTGCTGCCGCCGCTCAAGGGGCCGAATTTTTGAGGCGGAAACAGCTGGGGCATCGCGGCATCTGGCCGGTCGCTCGAATGGGCATGCCAGCCGTAGGCGGACCTTACGAGTTTTATTGCGAGTTTTGGACCGAAACCAAACCTGTGAAATGTTCGACGAAACGTTTCGCGCTTTCGAGAGCAGCAGCGGCTTCCTTGGCGGGGGTCACAGCTTCATCGCCCGTAAAGTAGTCGGCTATCGACTTAAACTCATAGGCTTGGGATAAAAAACGCCTCAAGCCTTGGTCGACGCGGGCGTCGTCTTTCGTCAACCGGAAAAATTCGGTCTGCACGCCGTGATGGGATTTGGATGCCTTTCCCGTTCTTTCGAATATGTAGGCTTGAGCCGTATGAAAACTTGCAAGATATGCCGTTCGTGCCGCATCTTCATGAAGGCGGACAGTCATCATGACACCGGCGCGGGCAATACATACATTTGCCTGTTCAATATACTTTGCGGACTCTGGTTTCATATATCCCGCCCGTCGCGGCGGATCTCATACATGATAGGGGTGTTGTCGAGATAGGCTGACGCTGGAAAAGGTTTCGTGTCGAAGAAAACCCCAGTTCCGTCAATGAAATCGACGCGCAAATTGGCGAGACGATGCATTTCCCTCCAACGGTCCGGCAAGCTTTTCAGGAAGATCGCGACATCATAGTCCGATTCGCGATGCGCATCATCACGAGCGCGCGAACCATAGAGTACGACCCGGTCGATTTGTTCGCCGTAGAGATCGTCCAAGGCCGCGCGGAACTTGGATAGGATGGGATCGTTCGCTGCTTTAACGTTCATATTCGCTCTTTCTCAGCGTTGGAACTTATAGCACATGTCGCGGTTTGGCTGCCAAGCGGGGTCCCTGGCCGTGCCGCCTCGCGCCTTAGATATGGCCACACGACTGAAACTGCGCTAACAGCTGGAAAAACAACTCTCATTTCCGGCGCAAGCTCAACCGGCCAGCCCATGTCGCGCACCGCTCTCTTCACCGGTTCCTTCGATCCCGTGACCAACGGCCATGTGGCACTGATCGCCCAGGCGGCGAAGCTGTGCGACGTGCTCGTGGTCGCGATCGGCGTGCACCCCGGCAAGACGCCGATCTTTTCGGTCGACGAGCGGCGGCTACTGATCGCGGCGAGCTGCGCGCCCGCGCTGGCCCAAACGTCCTGCGCGCTGCATGTCGAGACATTCGACGGGCTTGCCGTCGAGGCCGCGCGCGCGCATGGCGCGTCGATCATCCTTCGCGGGCTTCGCGATGGGACCGATCTCGATTACGAGATGCAAATGGCGGGGATGAATGGCGCGATGGCGCCGGACGTCCAGACGATCTTCGTGCCGGCTCGGCCGGAGGTCCGTCACATTACCGCGACATTGGTCAGGCAGATCGCGCAAATGGGGGGCGATGTCTCGCCCTTCGTTCCCGCGCCAGTGGCCCGGGCGCTCCGGGCGAAATTCGACAAAACAGGAATGAAAACAGCATGAACTTCGATCGTCGCGCCCTTTTCGGCGCTTTCGCCGGTACGCTTTTGGTTGGCGCCGCTTTGCTGCCCGTCTCGGGGGCCATCGCCGCTCCGGCGCCCGCCGCCGATCCCGCCCATCAGGCCATCCTGACGACCAAGGACGGCAAGATCTTGATCCAGTTGCGACCCGATCTCGCGCCGAACCACGTCAAGCAGATCGAGACGCTGATCTCTCAAAAATTCTACGATGGGATCGTCTTCCATCGCGTCATCGAGGATTTCATGGCGCAGACGGGGGACCCGACGGGCACCGGCGGCGGCGGCTCGAAACTGCCGAACCTCAAGGCCGAATTTACCAACGAGCCCTATGAGCGCGGCACGGTCGGCATGGCCCGGACGCAGGATCCCGATTCAGCCAATTCGCAATTCTTCATCACTTACAGCAAGGTCTCGTCGCTCAACGGCAAATATACCGTCGTCGGTCAGGTGATCTCGGGCATGGATGTCGTGGACAAGATCAAAAAGGGCTCGAATGCCGCGAACGGATCGGTCTCCGATCCCGACAAGATCATCAGCTTCCGCATGGCGAACGAAACGCCCGCCAAGGCCGCCAAACCGGCTCCGGCGATGAAATCCGCCAAGTAAGTCTGTTGATCGGATAAGTCGGCCGGGCCCCGCTGTTTACGGCGGCGCCCGGAGCGGCTATTTCACCGACACGACATCTTCCGCCTCGCCGCCCCGCAAAATAAGGGCGGCTCTTTCATTTTAGGAGATCCCCATGGCAGAGCCTGGCAACACCCTGACACTCGAGACGACCAAAGGCCCCGTGGTGATCGAAATGCGTCCCGATCTCGCGCCCAACCATGTCGCTCACATCAAGAAGCTCGTCGAAGAGAAGTTTTACGACGGAATCGTTTTTCACCGCGTCATCGACGGTTTCATGGCGCAGACGGGCTGCCCCAACGGCACCGGCACCGGCGGATCGAAATATCCGAATCTGAAGCAGGAATTCAACGCCGAGCCGCATGTGCGCGGCACCTGCTCGATGGCGCGGGCGCAGAACCCGGATTCCGCCAATTCGCAGTTCTTCATCTGCTTCGACGACGCCGGCTTCCTCAACAAGCAATATACGGTGTGGGGCAAGGTCGTGTCGGGCATGGAGAATGTCGACAAGATCAAGCGCGGCGAGCCCGTTCGCGATCCCGACAAGATCATTTCCGCGACGCTGAGCTGAGTCGGCACGACCGCCGTCATGGCCGGGCTTGTCCCGGCCATCCACGCCCCGGCGTCGTGGTCATCCTAGTAGACAAAGCCGCGATGTCCCGGCGTGGATGCCCGGCGCGAGGCCGGGCATGACGGCATCGCGGGCATCCGCATTTTAGGCACGTCTCCCGCCATGCGCGTCGATCTCTTCGACTTCGAATTGCCAGCAAATCTGATCGCCTTGCGGCCGGCCGAGCCGAGGGAATCCGCGCGTCTGCTGTGCATCACGCCGGGCGCGGGGCAACCGCTCAACGACAAAACGCTCGCCGATCTCCCCGCGCTGTTTCGGCCTGGCGACGTGCTCGTCGTCAATGACACCAAGGTCATTCCGGCGCGTCTCAACGGCACGCGGGCCCGTGCCGGCGGCACGGCGCGCATCGAGGCGATGCTGCACAAACGCGAGGGCGCGGGCGTCTGGCGCGCGTTTCTGCGGCCGGCCAAGAAGGTCCTGGCCGGCGAGACCATCGCCTTTGGCACGCCAGACGATCCGCTCGACGCGACGCTGATCGAGCGCGGCGACGAAGGCGAGGGCCTGCTGCAATTCTCAAGGGAAGGCGAGGCGCTCGACCGCGCCTTGGAGCGTTTCGGCTCGTTGCCGCTGCCGCCCTATATCGCGGGCAAGCGCGCGGTCGATACGAGGGACACGAGCGACTACCAGACCGTCTTCGCGGCCAAGCCCGGCGCCGTCGCCGCGCCGACCGCGAGCCTGCATTTCACCCCGGCGCTGATCGCCGCCATCGAGGCGCGCGGCGTCGCGATCGCGCGGGTGACGCTGCATGTCGGCGCCGGCACCTTTCTGCCGGTCAAGGCCGAGGACACCGAGGGGCACCGCATGCATGCGGAATGGGGCACGCTCGATGCCGAGACCGCGGCCCTTCTCAATGCCGCCAAACAAGCGGGGGGCCGCGTGATCGCGGCGGGAACGACGAGCCTGCGCCTTCTCGAAAGCGCGACGGGGACGGACGGCATCGCGCGCGCCTTTACCGGCGATACCGCGATTTTCATCACGCCGGGCTATCGTTTCCGGCTTGTCGACGCGCTGCTCACCAATTTTCACTTGCCGCGGTCGACGCTTTTCATGCTGGTCTCGGCCTTTTCCGGGTTAGAGACGATGCAACACGCCTATGCCCATGCCATGGCCTCGCATTACCGCTTTTACAGCTATGGCGATGCCTGTTTTCTCACGCGCGGCCTGACGGAATGACCGGTAAGATTTTCGGCTTCGAGATTTTGGGCGTCGATGGCGCCGGCCGGACCGGCGTGATCACGACCGCGCATGGCGAAATCCGCACCCCGGCTTTCATGCCGGTGGGGACGGCGGCGACCGTCAAGGCCATGCATCCGCGCGAAGTTCGCGAGCTTGGCGCCGATATCGTGCTCGGCAACGTCTATCACCTGATGCTGCGGCCCGGCGCGGAACAGGTCGCGGCGCTCGGCGGGTTGCATCGGTTCATGCAGTGGCCCTATCCGATTTTGACCGATTCCGGCGGGTTTCAGGTCATGTCGCTTTCCAAGCTACGCAAGCTCAACGAGAATGGCGTGACGTTTCAATCGCATATCGATGGGTCCAAGCATACGCTGACGCCCGAGCGGTCGATTGAAATCCAAGGCCTGCTCGGCTCGGACATCCAGATGCAATTCGACGAATGTATCCGCTTGCCCGCGCCGGATTCAGAGGTCGAACGCGCGATGGAATTGTCGTTGCGCTGGGCGGCGCGTTCCAAGGCCGCCTTCGGGACGCAAAATGCCCATGCGCTGTTCGGCATCGTCCAGGGAGGAACCGTGCCGGAGCTGCGGCGGCGGAGCGCCGAGGGGCTCACGGCGATGGGCTTCGACGGCTATGCGCTCGGCGGTCTCGCGGTCGGCGAGCCGCAGGCGATCATGCTCGAGACGATCGAGGCGACGATGCCGTTTCTCCCGATCAAATCGCCACGCTATCTCATGGGCGTCGGCACGCCGGATGATATTTTGGAAAGCGTCGCGCGCGGCATCGACATGTTCGATTGCGTGATGCCGACGCGGGCGGGGCGGCACGGACTCGCCTATACCCGCCACGGCAAACTCAATCTGCGCAACGCCAAACACGCCGACGATCCCGCGCCGATCGACGAAACGGCGTCCTGCGAAGCGGCGCGAATCTATTCGCGCGCCTATCTCCACCACCTCGTCCGCTCCGGCGAGATTCTCGGCATGATGCTGCTCACCGCGATCAACATCGGCTATTATCAGGATTTGATGCGGGATATTCGCGCCGCGATCGGGCAGGGGCGTTTCGCGGACTTCCGTCTCGCCACGAAGCAGGATTGGGGCTTGGACGCCAAGGATGAGGCGGACTAACCCGCGCTCATGAGCCAAAAACCAAAAAGCGAAGCCGGCCTTTCCGGCTCGTGCTTCGCCCTTTCGGCAGCCCCGCTAGCGATATTCCCAGGTTCTTAGCCGCTCCGACGAGCGTGCCCTATTAGGCAGCGACCTGGAGAATATTCTCCTCCCTAGACTTGGCCGGACCAAACGGAAATCCCGCTTATGTACGCCATGGCGCAAGACGTCTACCGCAAAGCTTGGAATTTGTCACCAGGGAGATCACAAATTTGCGTTAAAAAAGCCCGAAGCCGATCACATTTGTGCCCGATGCCTAATAAATGGGCGAAAGGCCGCTAGGTTTACGTTCTGGCTATGCCTTCGCGGAGAACACGGACCGGGGCGCCTTAAAAAGAACTGCTTTTGCCCGCATTTTGCAGCGGCTTCCAAACGAGTTGGGCCTTGCACGCTTGTGTCCGTTCGTTCTTGTCTGAATTTGGTCGACGACGCTAAATTCGTGACACGGCACTTTTCCGAAATGCTCAAACTTCCCTCCTACTCCAAGAGTGATGTTTGGCGGCGACGTGCCGTCGCACCTGAACCGGCGGGGCATGAAATCCAACATGAGCATTCTTTCCGACCCCGACGGGCCAGGGTTTCCTAAAGCGCCGGGCTCCGCGCGTCTCAGCATCAGCCTGGGCGCGCGCATCCGCAACTGGTTCTTGACCGGAGTCGTCATTGCCGGCCCGTTGCTTCTCACCGCTTATTTCGTCTGGTGGTTTGTCGACAGCGTCGACAATGCCGTGCGCAAGATGGTGCCCGAGCGGTTCTGGCCGGATACCTATCTGCCGATCCCGCTGCCCGGATTTGGCGTCATCTTCGCCTTTTTGGGGCTGACGCTGCTCGGCTTCCTCACCGCCAATCTCGTCGGCCGCACCGCGATTTCGATTGGCGAGACGATCCTCGACCGCACGCCCGTCATCCGCTCGATCTACAAGGGCCTCAAGCAGATTTTCGAGACCTTGTTTTCGCAATCCGGCACGTCGTTCCGTAAAGTCGGACTTGTCGAATTTCCGCATAAGGGATCCTGGTCCGTCGTGTTTATTTCGGCGCCGCCCTCGGAGATTATCGACGCTTGCATCCCCAATGACGGGATCGACCGGATTTCGGTTTTTCTACCCTGCGTCCCCAATCCGACGACGGGGTTCTATTTCTATGTGCCGGCGGCGGAGGTGATCGAAATTCCGATCACGCCCGAAGACGCGGCGAAGCTTATCATGTCCTGTGGCGTGATCCAGCCGGACGGGCAGGCCGCCCTGGCGGCCATGGCGGAAGGCGCGCGGCGCGCGCAGGACCCTTCGACACGGGTGGTCAGCGCGACCGAAGGGGTTTAGAGGCTGGAGCAGCCGAAGAATACTCGCTGAAATCTGGAACCCGCCTTGGCCGTCTACACCGAAGTCACCGACGAGGATCTCGTCGCTTTTCTCGCGCCTTACGATCTCGGCCCCGTGTTGTCCCTGAAGGGAATTGCCGAGGGCGTCGAGAATTCGAATTTCCTGCTGCATACGGGGGCCGGCGCCTTCATTCTCACGCTTTATGAAAAGCGGGTCGACGAAGCGGATTTGCCGTTTTTCCTCGGCCTGATGGATCACCTCGCGGCCCGCGGCCTGCGCTGCCCGCAGCCGGTCAAGACGCGCGCCGGAAAGGCTCTCGGCACTCTGGCCGGACGACCCGCGGCCATCGTGACCTTTCTTGAGGGGTTGTCGCTGCGGCGTCCGGCCCGCGGGCACTGCGAGGCCCTCGGCGCGGCCTTGGCCGATTTTCACAGGCTCGGGGAGGGGTTCGCGCTCACGCGGCGCAATTCGCTTTCGCTCGCCGATTGGCCGGCTCTATTCGAGCCGGCGCGCGCACGCGCCGATTCGGTCTCCGCGGGGTTGACCGCTTTTGTCGACGCGGAATTGCGTTTTCTCCAAGCGCATTGGCCCCAAGGCCTGCCGCACGGCATCATCCATGCCGATCTGTTTCCCGACAATGTCCTGTTTCTCAACGACGAAGTGTCCGGTCTAATCGACTTTTATTTCGCTTGTGCCGATGCTTATGCCTATGACCTCGTCATTTGCTTGAACGCTTGGTGCTTCGAGCCCGATGGGTCATATAATATGACCAAGGGGCGTGGGTTGATCGAGTCCTATCGCGCGCATCGACCGCTCAGCGCCGCCGAAATCGACGCGCTGCCCATTCTCGCGCGCGGCGCGGCGCTGCGGTTCGCGCTGACCCGTCTCGTCGATTGGCTCAACGTGCCGCCCGGCGCGCTTGTGCGTCCCAAGGACCCGGCCGAATATGTCGCGAAACTGCGATTTCATCAGCTCGTCGAGAGCCCGCGCGATTTGGGCGCGAGCGTATGAACGATCGTGTGGCGATTTGGACCGATGGCGCCTGTTCCGGCAATCCCGGTCCCGGAGGATGGGGCGCGATCCTCAAGCTCGGAGATACCGCCAAGGAATTGAGCGGCGGCGATCCCGCGACCACGAACAACCGCATGGAGCTCATGGCCGCGATCCAGGCGCTCGAGGCGCTGAAACGGCCCTGCACGGTGGATATGTATACCGACTCGAACTACGTCCGCGGCGGGATCACGGGCTGGCTCGTGGGCTGGAAGCGCAACGGCTGGCGGACGGCGGACAAGAAGCCCGTCAAAAATATCGAACTCTGGCAACGGCTCGACGAGGCCACGCGGACCCATGAAATCGCCTGGCATTGGGTCAAGGGCCACAACGGCGACCCGATGAACGAGCGCGCCGACGAATTGGCGCGGCTCGGCATGGCGCCGTTCAAGCGACGATGAGCGAGATCGCCTCCGCCAGACGGTGGAAGGCGAGCCTTACAGCAGCGCCAGGATCGCCTCCGCGCTCGAATGGTCCGCCGCGCTCGGATTCGGATCCACGGCGAGCGCGGTCACGATGCCGTTCTCGGCAATCAGCGCATAGCGTTGCGAACGGATCCCGAGCCCGCGTTCGGTGAGGTCGAGCGTGAGGCCGACCGCTTGCGCAAAACTCCCGCTCCCATCGGCGAGGAACGTGATCTTGCCTTCGGCTCCCGAGGCCTTGGCCCAGGCCCCCATCACGAACACGTCGTTGACGGAGGTGACCAGAATTTCATCGACGCCCTTCGCCTTGATCTCGGCCTCTTTCGCCAGATAGCCGGGCAAGTGATTCATGCTGCAGGTCGGCGTGAACGCGCCAGGGACGGCGAACAGGACGACTTTTCGGTTCGGGAAAATTTGCGCGGTGGTCCGTGGCGCGGGGCCATCCGGCGTCGCCACGACAAACGTCGCATCGGGAATCGCGTCACCTACTTTGATCGCCATTGTTTCGTCCTCGTGCTTTTTCGGTTTGACCGGTTTACGGCGACTTGGTCGAAACGTCGAGGGTTCGCGTAGTGAAATAGCCTCCGGATTTGCCCGCCAGCGTCAAGGTGACGGAAACCCACTTCGAAGGCGGCGGTTCCGCGACGTCGCCGACGGTCAAAATCCAATTCTTCCGTCCCGCGTCCGGTTTGGTGACGAACACGAAACCTTCGGGCGCTTCCGCGAAAATATCGTCGATCGGGGCGACGCCGTACCAGGTCATGGTCCAGACAGGCTTGGGCGACTTGGCGATTTGAACGAGCGTCAAATCGTCGCGATGGTTGTCGGGAAGCGGCTTGGGAACCAAGGCGAGAGCCTTGTCGAGCAGCGCCTTGTCGTCCGAGGCCGGACGTTGCGGCAGATCCGCTTCAGCGGCATCCGTGACGGGAATGCAGATCTTGCCGCAGACGGCCAAATTGACGTCGGCATGCAGAATCGACGGCTTCGTGGGGTCGGCCGGTGTCACGAGGATCGGGAACGTCACTTGGCCCGCATAACCAAACGCGTCCAGGCCGTCCTCGCTGATCCGCGAGGGCGCGGGGTAGAGAATTTCAGCCTTGGCGACGTTGGTCGAGTTTGAGAAATCGAAGACGGGGGGGACGCCGGCATCTCCTGGCACCCTCCAATACGTGTGCGAATGCGCGTCCATCGTGACGGCAAGGCCCGTCACATAGCTGTCATGGGACTTTTCATTGGCTGGAATTAGCCTCACCCTTGCCGCATGGCTGGCCGACAAATGCTCTTGCGCCACCCCGCTAGCGAGGTTGATGCACAAAAAACACAGAGCAAGCGAAATTCGGCACGCTTGCTGGAAGACATAGAGCCGCTGGGTATATTCTTGCTTAACCTGCATGAGTGTAACTTGGTCCCTTGAGAGCCTGGGCAAGATAGGGCGTGGACGGCGAGACGTATAGACACGAGTTGTCATCAACAGGACATCGCGAGGCCGCGGTATGAGACATACAGACAGGATCGAGAGGCCGATGGGGCCGAGCGGATTTCGCGGGCATAGCGGGTTCCTGGACGGCCAAATACTCGTTGCGATGCCGGGCATGGAAGATACCCGCTTTGCGCGTGCCGTGATCTACGTCTGCGCTCATTCCGAGGAGGGCGCGATGGGAATCATCATCAACCAGCCCGCGGTCAAAGTCGATTTTCCTCAGCTCCTTGTCCAACTCGACGTGATCGCGAAGGACGACATCATCCGCTTGCCCGACAAAGCCGGGAGCATGCAGGTTCTCAAGGGCGGTCCGGTCGAGACCGGCCGAGGGTTCGTGCTGCATTCGAACGATTTCTTCATCGATAATTCGACGCTGCCGATCGACAAGGGCATTTCCCTGACCGCGACCGTCGATATTTTGCGCGCGATCGCCAAGGGTTCAGGCCCCGACCGGGCGGTGCTCGCGCTCGGCTACGCCGGCTGGTCGGCCGGTCAGCTCGAGGCCGAAATGCAAAACAACGGCTGGCTCAACGTTCCCGCCGAACCCTCTTTGATTTTCGATTCCCGGTTGGAGTCGAAATACGAACGCGCCGTCCATACGATGGGAATCGATCTCGGCCGACTCTCAACGCAGTCGGGACGCGCTTAAGGTTTTGAGTTTTTCCAGCTGAGCGTTTTAGGCGCCGCCGGCCGTTGTGGGGATGGCAGGCGGCGTCGCTTTCTTTGGGCTTGTAGATAAGGGCAATTGCCCGTATAAACACGGCCATGCCACAGACCACTTCCTCGACTTGTTCGTGCTCGGCGCTTCGTCAGGCCTCCCGGCACGTCACGCGGCTCTATGACGAGGCGCTGGCGCCAACGGGGCTGGGACTGAACCAATATGCCATCCTGGCCAACTTGCAGCGCCTTGGGCCCTCCACGATCCAGGCGCTTGCCAAGCACCTCGTGATGGACCGTTCCACTCTCGGCCATCTCTTGCGGCCACTCGAAACGCGCGGGCTGCTGAGCATCACGAGCGGGGCGGGGGATCGGCGCGTGCGTCGCGTCGAATTGACGGCGGCGGGCAGCACGCTGATGGAGCAGGCGAGACCATTATGGGCGCGGGCGCAGCGCCATTTCGAGAACGTTTATGGGGCCGCCAACGCGGCCGGCCTGCGCGCCGCTCTCGCGCAAGTCGTCGCGGCCGATTTGAGTTGGCCAGGCGGATCCACGGTTCCGATCGAGAACCCCGTCGCGGGCCACGGCCAACCCTAAACCGGAATTTACAGCCCGGATCTGTCCGGGGACAGAAGGATCGATGATGCAAATCCGCTCATTCCACTACGGCTGGATCGTTGTCGGCGTGACCTTTCTGGTCCTTTTGACCGGCGCCGGCATTCGCGCGACGCCGAGCGTCTTGATCGTCCCGCTCGAACGGGAATTCGGCTGGTCCGCGGCGACGATCGGCGGCGCGGTCGCGATCAATATCCTGCTCTATGGTTTGATCGGACCCTTTGCGGTCGCCGTCATCGAAAGGTTCGGTTTGTGCCGAACCGTCTGCGGCGCGTTGTTGCTCTTGGCGGTGGGCGTGGCGGCGACGGCGTTGATGCAATCCGTCTGGCAGCTGTATTTGCTCTGGGGATTCGTGGTCGGCTCGGGCACGGGCGTTGTCGCGCTCGTGTTGGGCGCGACGGTGGCCAATCGTTGGTTCGCGCACCGGCGCGGCCTCGTCCTCGGGCTGTTGACCGCGAGCAGCGCGACGGGCCAACTCGTCTTCCTGCCGCTGCTCGCGAGCTTGAGCGACAATTTCGGCTGGCGCTCCGTGTCGTTTACGGTCGCGCTGGTCGCGCTAGCGCTCGTCCCGCTGGTGGCTTTTTTGGTCCGCGACCGGCCCTCGGACATGGGCCTTCCGGCCTATGGCGCGACCTCGGTCGAGACGGGGGTCGTGCATCTGCAAAATCCCGCGAAGCGCGCGCTGCTGGCGCTGCGGGACGGCGCGAAGACCCGCGACTTCTGGCTCCTCGCGGGATCGTTCTTCGTCTGCGGCGCCTCGACCAATGGCTTGATCGGAACCCATCTCATTCCCGCTTGCATCGATCACGGAATTCCCGAAGTGCGCGCGGCCGGCCTACTCGCCGTGATGGGCTTTTTCGATTTTTTCGGCACCACGGGATCGGGCTGGCTCAGCGACCGGATCGACAGTCGCGTCCTGCTGTTTTGGTATTACGGCTTGCGCGGCCTGTCCCTGATCTTTCTGCCCTATGCCTTCGACTATCATTTTTACGGGCTGTCGCTGTTCGCGGTCTTTTACGGGCTCGATTGGATCGCGACCGTGCCGCCGACGGTGCGTCTCGCGGAAAAGGCCTTCGGCAAGGACAATGCGGCGCTGATGTTCGGCTGGATCGTCACCGCCCATCAGGTCGGAGCCGCCTTCGCCGCGTGGCTCGCCGGTTTGCTGCGCACGACGACCGGCGACTATTTCGGCGCGTTTCTGCTCGCGGGCGGGATGTGCCTGGCCGCCTCGGTGCTCGTCATGTTCATCGGCGCGGGCCGCAAACCGCGAATGACGGAGGACGCCAAGGCTTTGGTCCGTCCCGCTTGAGCCGGAAACGGTCAGGCGCGGCCAAGGGCGCGGGCGTGGTTCAAGTCGAATGGCGGGATCGTAACCGCTCCGATGGTCAAGGCGGTTCTCAGCGTCTCGATGTCGGCGCCTTCTTCGGGCTGCCAGCCGCAGGGACAGTCGTTGTTTTGATGATGAAGGCAGGCGGCTTCGTGATAGATGACGCCGAGCGCCAGCGCCGCGAGTTCCAAGACGGCGAGCGGCGAAAGTCCGCTCACCCGGAGCGCGCCGCAGAACGCGTCGCGCATCGATTGCGATATATACGCCGACGCCTTTTCCTCGACCGCGATCATTGGATCCTGTCTCATCTTGCCCTCTCCAGCGTAGGAGCAATCTCTGTCGTCCGAATATTCGCGGCGACCGAGATCGTCTTTTCAAATACACTATCGAGTTAGACTGATCGTAAAATTTCGGCAAGACCTCGGGATCAACATTAGAACTACACTAATTCTATTTTGTACTTGATTGGAAAGGCGCCGCGGCTCGTCGCTCATGCCGCGATCGTCGCGGCGCCGACGAGTTTGCGCGCATCCAAGGCGCTGATGGGCTGGCCGAAGGCATAGCCTTGGGCATATTCGCAGCCGTTTTGATAAAGCTCGATGGCGTCTGATTCCGATTCCGCGCCTTCGGCCACGACTTCCATGCCGAGATCATGCGCCATCGCCACCATGGAGCGCAGCATCAGCGGCTTGGTTCCGGAAATATTATGAACGAAGGACCGGTTGATCTTGATCGTGTCGAACGGGAACCGCTGGAGATAGCTGAGCGAGGAATAAGAGGCGTAACCCGTTCCGAAATTGCTCAGCGACAGGCCGGCGCCCAATTCCCGGATCCGCGTTAGAATTAACGCGGCATATTCCGGGTTTTCCATCACCAGGCTCTCGGTCAGTTCGAGCTTGAGACTTCCGCGGGCGACCTCGCAGCGCGTCAGCACGGCCTTCATGTCGTGCAGAAGATCGTGCCGCAGCAGCTGCCGCGAGGAGAGGTTGACGATGGCGAAGATCGGCGGATCGACGTTGAGGGCGCGTTGCCAGGCGGAAAGCTCGCGCGCGGTGCGTTCGAGCGCGAAGATGCCGAGATCGACGATGATGCCGGTTTCTTCGGCGATCGGCACGAATTCGGGCGGGTTGAGGCGGCCGAGGCGAGGATTGTCCCATCGCAGCAGGGCTTCAAAACCGGCGACGGTGCGATCCTCGAGACGAACCACGGGCTGGAAGAAAACTTTGATCTCGCCGCGGTCGAGCGCGCGGGCGAGGTCGGCCTCCAACGCCACGCGGTCCGAGCGCAAAATGCGGATCGCGGGGCGGAAAATCTCGATCTTGTTGCCGCCGCCTTTCTTGGCATGCCGCATCGCGATTTCGGCATCCCGCAACATGTCCTCGCGGCGCGGATGCAATTGCGGATCGTAAAGGGCGAGGCCAATCGAGGCCGTCAGCGGAATCTCGCGTTCGGCGAAGGTCACGGGTGTCGACAGAGCGCGGCGGATGACGTTCGCGAGCGCGCCGGTCTGTTCGGGCTCGGTCTCGGACAGCACGATCACCGCGAATTGGTCGCCGTCGAGACGCGCGACCGTGTCTTGCGGTTTCAACAGACGGCTCAGACGGCGCGACAGGGTCAGAAGAATGGAATCGCCCGCCTGGAGGCCGATCGTGTCGTTGATCTGCTTGAACCGATCGACATCGATACAAATGACCGCGGGTTTGAGGCGCGGATTGGTCTGGGCGAAGGCGAGTACGGTTTCGAGCCGGTCGAGAAACAGTTCGCGGTTGGGCAGGCCCGTGAGGTTGTCGCGCACGGCATCATGCAGCAGCCGTTCTTGCGCCGTCTTGACGTCGGTGACATCGGACAAGGTCCCGACGATGCGCACGACTTCGCCGTCGGGCCCCGCCACCGGACGCGCCTTGAGCAAATACCAATAATAATGGCCATCTCCCGACCGCAGCCGGAATTCCTGATGGATGCGGCCCCGGCGCTGTTCGATCATCGTATCGAGACAGGTCTTGAACCGGTCCCGCTCGAACGGATGCAGCACGTCGAGCCAAGCCGCGGCCGGCCCCTCCAGGGTGCCCCGGCTCAAGCCAAGCTGCTGCTCGACCTCGGGACTGACATAAATCCGGTCGGCGGTGACGTCCCAATCGAACACGACGTCGCCGCACCCGGTCAAGGCCAGGGCCTTGCGCGTGGAATCATTGATCGCGCCGGCGCCGATGCCACCGCTCGCGAAGGCGTTTTGCATGATCGTGAAACCAATCAGCATCACGATCAGCACGAGACCGCCGATCAGGGCCGGGGAGACGAGATCGTTGGTGAGCGTCCCGGTGACGGTGAAGGCCGCGCAGACGACCCAGGCGAGCAGCAGGAACCAGGTCGGGATCAACATCACGGCGCGGTCGTAGCCATGCGTCGAGAGATAGAGGATCAGCACGAAGCCGACGCCCGCGATCGTGGCGAGCGAAATCCGCGCGACCCCCGCCGCGACCGGCGCGTCGTAAACCGCGAAGGCGATCAAGGCGACGAGGAAAATCAACCACGCCGCCGCGACGCGCGAGGCCCGGACGTGCCACCGGCTGAGGTTGAGATAGGCGAACAGAAACACGAGAAGCGTGGCGGAGAGCACGACCTCCGCGCCGGCGCGCCAGACCCGGTCGCTTTGCCCCTCGGTCCCGAAAATTTTGCCCCAAAATCCGAAATCGATACAGACATAGGCCAGAACCGCCCAAGCCAGCGCCGCGGCGGCGGGGAAAATCACCGCGCCCTTGACGACGAACACGATGGTGAGGAACAGGGCCAGCAGGCCCGCGATGCCGATGACGATGCCCTTGTAGAGCGTCAGGCTCGTGACCTTGTCCTTGTAGGCTTCCGGTTCCCACAGATAAAGCTGGGGCAGGTCGGGCGTGCGCAACTCCGCGACATAGGTGATCGTCGTGCCGGGATCGAGCGTGAGCCGGAACACGTCGGCATCGGCGCTCTCCTCTCGATCCGGCGCGAAACCTTGGCTCGCGGTAATCGCGGAAATGCGGCTCGATCCCAAATCGGGCCAGATCACCCCAGAGCCGACAAGCCGGAAATGCGGCGCGACGATCAAGCGCTCGATCTGTTCGTCCGTGTCATTGGTCAGCGCGAAAACGATCCAATTCGGCCGCGTGCCGGCATCCTTGGCGCGGACCTCGATCCGGCGCACGATTCCATCCGCGCCGGGCGCGGTCGACACGAGGAGCCGATCCCCTTGCGAGGAATGGCTCTCGAACGCCTTGGTCAGATCGATCGCGGGCGCGTCGAGCGGCACGCGCGAAGCCTCGATCGCGCTCGCGGGTGAAAGCACGGCCAACAGACCAAGCGCGGCGTTTAAGAACGCGAAGCCGGAGAAAAGGCGGAACAGACGTGGGAAAGTGCTCACGAAACTCTCAATGCAGGACCGAGCTCGGGCCGGCCGGGCCAAACGTCCGCAGCGGAGCCCCAAGGTAAAGCTTGGAGGGGGCAAGAGCAATATGGGATATCGCTCATGGCCGGTCCCGACGCGGAAGCCGAAGCGAAACAGGATCGGATTCGAGCAGGGCGAAAAGAAGGTGGTCTTGCCAGACTCCGTTGATCCGCAGATAGGCGCGCGCGATCCCTTCCGGTTTGAAATTGGTGCGCGTCAAAAGTTGGATCGAGCGGTCGTTGTGCGGCAAGCAGGCCGCTTCGATCCGGTGCAGCCGCAGGGCCGCGAAGGCAAATCCCGTCGCGGCGCGAACCGCGCGCGCCATCAATCCCTTGCCCGCGAAAGGCTCCCCCATCCAATAGCCGAGCGTCGCGGATTGCGCGACGCCGCGCTTCACTTGGCCGAAGGTCAAGCCGCCGAGCAAGGCGTCGTCGCCCTCGCGGAAGACCAGGAACGGATAGGCCTCGTCATTGTCGATCTCGTTGGCGTGGCGCCGCAAACGCCGCCGGAACGAGGCGCGGGTGAGATCGTCGCTTGGCCAGGTCGGCTCCCAAGGGGTCAGGAATTCGCGGCTCAGATGGCGAAGCGCCGCCCAGTTCGCAAAATCCCGCATTTCAGGGGAACGGAGATAAACCCCGTCACCACGAATGAAGGTGGCATTGTCGCTGGAAGGCCCGAGCCGGAAAAGCGCCAAGTTCTACGATCCTCCAAACCCGCCGAGACGATCTCTGATCCTATCCGGAGTCATGACCTTGGCAACCGGGCCAATCGAGGCCACCGTCGGTGGCGAGGCAAGAGCCTTGGCGCCGGCGGCCCGGATATCCGCAAGGCTGAGGCCCTCGACTTGCGCGATCATTTCTTGGCGCGACAGCACCCGGCCGAACGCCAAGAGCTGCCGGGCAATCTGCTCCGACCGGGCGCCTGGCGATTCCAAGGCGGCAAGAAGCGAGACTTTCATCTGGGCCTTGGCGCGGCGCACCTCGGCCTCGCTCAGATCCTGCGTGGCGGCGGCGAGGCAATCCAGGGCGACGGGCATCAAACCCGCGATATCGCGCGCGCCCGTCGCCGCATAGAAGCCGAGCAGGCCGGTGTCGCTATAGGCCCAATTGAAGGCATAGATCGAATAGGCGAGCCCGCGCTTCTCGCGGACTTCCTGAAATAGCCGCGAGGACATGCCGCCGCCGACCGCATTGGCGAAAACCTGAAAGGCATAATGATCGGGCGATTGGTAGGAGCAGCCCTCGAATCCGACAACGATATGCGCTTGCTCAAGGCGGCGCTTGACCCGGCGCTCGCCTCCGGCGTAGCGCGCCTGCGGAAGCGCCGGTTGCGTGGGAGCCTCGATAATGCCGGCAAATCGCTTGGCGACGTCCTCGACAATGCTGTCGTGCTCGACCGCGCCCGTGGCTCCCACCACCATCGTGCCGCCGAGATAGTGGCTCTTGAGATAGTTCCCGATACTGTCGCGGTTGAAACCCGAGACGCCCTCCGGCGTGCCGAGAATCGCGCGCCCCAGGGGCTGCTCGGGAAATGCGGTCGCGTTGAAGAGATCGAAGACGAGATCGTCGGGCGTATCCTCGACGGCGCCGATCTCTTGCAAGATGACGCCTTTCTCGCGCTCCAATTCGTCGCGATCGAACGTGCTGTCGGTCAGGATATCGGAGAGAATATCCAAGGCCAGACCCGTGTCGGCCGCGAGCACATGCGCATAATAGGCGGTCTGCTCGACGCCCGTCGCGGCATTGAGATCGCCGCCCGCCGATTCGATTTCCTCGGCAATCGCATGCGCAGAGCGGCGGCGCGTGCCCTTGAAAGCCATATGTTCGAGCAGATGCGACAGGCCGTGTTCGTTCTGCGCCTCGTGCCGGGAGCCCGCCGCGACCCAGACCCCGAGCGAGGCGGTCTCGACATGCGCCATCTCGTCGGTCACGATCCGAAGTCCGGAGGGGAGCGTCGTGATCTCGACGGCCATCAGGCTGTCTTTACCGCGGGCCCGCGTCCGACGCGGGCGCGGATGAAGGTCTCGACGGCGGCCGTGTCGTTGGGCAGAACGGTGAACCGCTCGGGCCGGTCGAACAGGCCGGCCATGTGATGCGGCAAGGGCGGACGCAGGCCAATGGCCTTTTCGATCGCGTCGGGAAATTTCGCGGCATGGGCCGTCCCCAGAACCACCATCGGGGTCGCCGGACGCTCCGCCAAGCGACGGCGCCCGGCATGGATGCCCACCGCCGTATGCGGATCGATCAGCATGTCCGAGCGATCCCAGCAACGCGCGATTTCGGTCGCCGTTTCTTGCTCGCTGGTCCGGTCCGCGTCGAATTCGGCGCGCAGAGCCGCGAGCAGCGGCGCTTCGAGCGTGAAGCCACGCGATTGGCCAAGGCTCGCCATCTTGGCGCGGATGGAGGCGGCATCGCGGCCGCTCAACTCGAACAACAGCCGCTCGAAATTCGACGAGACCTGAATATCCATCGATGGCGACTGCGTGTGCTGAACGCCGCGCGTCTCGTAGACGCCGTCGTGAAGCGCGCGGACCAAAATATCGTTTTCGTTGGTCGCGATCCCGAGCCGACCGATCGGCAAGCCCATGCGCTTGGCGATCCAACCCGCGAGAATGTCGCCGAAATTGCCGGTCGGCACCGTATAGGACACCGGCCGGTACGGGGCGCCGAGCGCGACCGCGCTCGTAAAATAATAGACGGTCTGGGCGAGCACGCGCGCCCAATTGATCGAATTGACGCCGGAGAGGCCGAATTCGTCGCGGAACGCGGTGTGATTGAACAGGGATTTTACAATGGCTTGCGCATCGTCGAACGTGCCTTCGAGCGCGACGACATGGATATTCTCGCCCTCGGCCGTCGTCATCTGGCGCCGCTGCACGTCGCTGACGCGTTGATGCGGATAGAAAATCACGACGTCGATATTGCGCAAGCCGCGGAACGCCTCGATCGCGGCCGCCCCCGTATCGCCCGAGGTCGCGCCGACGATGGTCGCGTGCTGGCCGCGCTGCTTGAGCGCATGATCCATGAAGCGGGCGAGCAGCTGCATCGCCAAATCCTTGAAGGCGAGCGTCGGGCCATGGAACAGCTCGAGCACGAACAGATTGTCGCCGAGCTGCGCGAGCGGCGCGATCGCCTCGTGGCGAAACGAGCCGTAGGCGGCCGCGATCATCCCCTCCAACGTCGCTTCGTCGAGGTCCGCGCCCACGAACGGCAGGAGGACGGCCTTGGCGACCTCCCCATAAGACTTGCCGGCGAAACCCGCGATGGTTTCGCGCGAGAGCACGGGATAGCTCTCGGGCAGATAGAGCCCGCCGTCGCGCGCGAGCCCCGCCAGCATGGCTTCGTTGAAGGATAGGACCGGGGCCTCGCCCCGCGTCGATAAATATTTCACGCTTTGCACCGGATCATCGTTTGTGAGGACGCGCTCTAGCACGATTTGGGGGCGCCATGCATCCCCACGCTTTCAACCGCTTCAACCCGGCGTCGTGACCTTGCGCCAGGCGAAGACGGCGAACACGCCGAGGAGGCCGATGGCGAGGCCAAACCAGGTCAAGGCATAGGAAAAATGATTGTTGGGGATCGCCAATTCGGTCGCGCCGCCGACAGGCAGCCCGCCCGGAACTGGCGTGGCATCGGCATCGACCGTAAAGGGCGCGGCGCCAGCGAGGCCAAAATGCGCCGCGATCAAATTGGGATCGCGCGTAAAATACTCGCCCTTCGCGGGATTGTCGGGCGGCGTGAACGGATTGCGCGGCTCGGGTTTGCGCATCAGGCCGCTCACGTGCACGATGCCCGCGATCTCGCCTTGCGCGCGGGTCGCCGCCGAGGCCTTGTCCGTGGGAACGAAACCGCGATTGACGATGACGATGCCGCCCGACAAGAGCTGCAACGGCGTCAACACGAAGTAACCTGGACCGGCGGCGGTTCCGCGGAAGACCAGCGCTTCTTTCGCATGGTCGAAGATGCCGTCGAACGTGACATGCCGGTATTCGTAATCGTCCGGCGCGAGTCCGGCCCAAGCCGATTGCGGCGGCAGCGCTTCGGGCATGGCATCGACGCGCGCCTCGATTTCGGCGAGAATCGCGTTTTTCCACGCCAAGCGCTGCAATTGCCAGAGTCCGAGGCCGACCAGAATGGCGCCCATCGCTAGGGTAAACAGCGCCGGGACGAGCAACGAACGCAGGCGCGACATCACGGTTCGAACCGTCCTTGGCCCGCCTTGTTGGCATATTGCAACGAAACCAGGACGCCTTTGCATAGCCGAATCAGACCCAGGCAGACCACGGCGCCGAATGGAATGAACACGACGGGATAGACCCAAAAATCCGGCTCATACGCGATCTGCAGCCAAACCCCGACGCCGAGCACGATGAAGCCGCCGAGAAAAGAGGCGAAAAACGCCGGCCCGTCGCCGGTATCGGCGAACGTGAGATCGAGACCGCAAACCGTGCAGCGATCCGCCAAAGCCAAGAAATTCTTAAACATCGAACCCTTGCCGCAACGCGGACAGCGGCCGAGGAGGCCGGCCACGATCGGCGAGGGCGGCGGCGCGGCGGCGTGGTCTGGTCCGGCGGGTTCAGGGCTCATGATCAGGCCTTACAAAGGAAAGAGGGCGGCACTAAGCCGCCCTCGGGAAAAAAACCGACGTTCGGCGTTGAGCTTACGGCTTCGCGGCTTCGGCGACCGCGCCCCACGAACCCCACACGTAAATGCAGGCGAACAGGAACAGCCAGACCACGTCGACGAAATGCCAGTACCAAGCCGCGAATTCGAAACCGAGATGCTGCTTCGGCGTGAACTGACCGGCGTAAACGCGGATCAAGCAGACGGTGAGGAAGATCGTGCCGATGATGACATGAAAGCCGTGGAAGCCCGTCGCCATGAAGAAGGTCGATCCAAAGATCGAGCCCGCGAAGTGGAACGGAGCGTGAGCATATTCCCAGCCCTGCACGAAGCTGAACAGCGCGCCGAGCAGGATCGTCAGGATCAAGCCCTTTTTGACCGAGGACCGGTCGCCATGCAGCAGGGCGTGGTGCGCCCAGGTGACGGTGGTGCCCGAGGTCAGCAACAGAAGCGTGTTGAGCAGCGGGAAATGCCAGGGATCGAGCGGCTCGATACCCTTCGGCGGCCAGACGCCGCCGATGAATTCGGTGCGGGCATATTGGATCGGGTCGTGCGCATAGAGGCTGACGTCGAAATAGGCCCAGAACCACGCCACGAAGAACATCACTTCCGAGGCGATGAACAAAATCATGCCGTAGCGATGGCTGATCTGGACGACGCGGGTATGATCGCCGTGCTCGGCTTCGTGGATCACATCGGTCCACCACGCGAACATGACGTAGAGCACGCCGATGAGACCGGCGATGAAGACGTAGCCGCCGACCTTGGCGCCGCCAACGGTCATCGTCTTCATCCACATGATGGCCCCGACCGCCAGGATGAAAGCGCTGATGGAGCCGACGAGCGGCCAGGGGCTCAGCGGGACCAGGTGGTAATCGTGATTCGGTTTGGCGTGACCGTCGGCCATGTCTCTTCTTCCCCAAAACCCCGGCTTTGCAGACCGGAGGCGCCCCATCAAAAACGCCTTTAAGGCGTTAGCTTTTTTGCCCGCGAACGGTCAAGCCGTCCGACGGGAAATTCACGTCCAGCGTCGCGCGACGCCGCCAATTCCACCCAAGGTCAAAGCCTTGGACCGCTCGCCGGCTGCCCGGCATCGGCCGCCTTGGCCGGATAGAACGTATAAGACAACCAGACCTCGTCGACGCCCTTCATCGATTCATCCTGCTCGAGCGCGGGATCGAGATAGAAGACGACCGGCATCTCGACGGTTTCATGCGCGTCGAGGGTCTGATCGGTAAAGCAGAAGCACGAAATCTTATCGAAATAGCCGCCGATGCTGCCGGGTCCGACGTTATAGACGGCATGGGCGGTGACCTTGTGCGCGGTGCGATTGGTCACCTTGAAAAACACGGTCGCGGTCTGCCCCGTGCGCAAGTCGATTTGCGACTGCTCGGGCGCGAAATCCCACGCGAGGCCGCCGCCGAGATTGGCATCGAACCGCACGCGCATCATCCGCTTGCCCTTGAGCGCCGAGGCGGCGTCCACGACTTGCGGCGTGCCTTCATAACCGGTGGCGGCGCAAAACATCCGGTAGAGCGGCACCGAGGCAAAGGCCAAACCGAGCATGCCGAGGACAGCCAGGGACACCGCCGTCGCCACCGCCCGGTCGCGCCGGAACCAGCGGCCGGGCCATTTCACGGTGTCGGGTCCGCTCAAACCGGCCTCCTCATTCCGCGGGATGGGTGAGAACGCCAGGCCCGAGCTTGGCGATGGTGACGACATAGATCAAAAGCACGAAGAAGCCCACCGCGAGAGCAATAGCCAAGTTGCGGTGATCCCGACTCTTCTTCTGCTGCGGCGTCAGGACGATGCCGGGTTCTTGGACGGCTTTGTTCAGGCCGTCGTTGTCGGGCGAAAGGCTCATGATCAGGCCAGCACACTGAGGTGAACCAGAGACTTTTCCAGGATCAACGCGGCAAACAGAAGGAACAGATAGAGGATCGAAAATTTGAACAGATCCATCGCGATCTTATTCGCGACGTCGCCCGTCCGGTGGCGATAGACGCGAACCGCCAGAACGAGAAACATGAGCCCCAGGGCTCCCGACAGAAGCCCATAATAGATGGAGGCGAAGCCCATGAGATAGGGCAGGGCGCCAGCGGGGACGAGAAGCAATGTGTAGAGCAAGATGTCGCGACGCGTCCGGTCCGGCCCCGCGACGGTCGGCAGCATCGGAATGCCGGCCTTGGCATATTCATCGGATTTGACGAGCGCGAGCGCCCAGAAATGCGGCGGCGTCCAGATGAAGATCAAAGCAAACAGCGCGAGACTCGACAGGCTCACGGTTCCGGTAATGGCGGCATAGGCGACCATCGGCGGGAACGCGCCGGCCGCGCCACCGATCACGATGTTTTGCGGCGTCGCGCGCTTGAGCCACATCGAATAGACGATGACGTAAAAGAAAATCGTGAAGGCGAGCAGGCTCGCCGAGAGCCAATTGGCGACGATCCCCAATGTGAACACCGCGAAGGCCGCGAGCGTGAGGCCAAAGGCCAGCGCTTCCTGCCGCGTGATGCGACCAGAGGGAATCGGGCGCTTGCGCGTCCGCCGCATGATCGCGTCGATATCGGCGTCGTACCACATGTTCAGCGCGCCGCTCGCCCCCGCGCCCGTGGCGATCGCAAGCAGCGCCGCGACGGCTAGAACCGGATTGATCGGACCTGGCGCGATCAAGACGCCGCCAATGGCCGTGTAGATGACCAGAGACATCACGCGCGGTTTCAACAAGTCGAAATAATCGCGCGGACCCGCGATCGAAATATGGGGCTCGACTCTGGTACCGGTGACGAAGCTCATGATCGCTGCCGCTGTTTCTTCTTTTGATTCCGGGACACAGACGTTCCGGAAAAGTTGAGTCCTGCTGGGCCGAGAAGCCCCGCTCGCGCGGCCGCCGGGGCGACAACACGCGAGGCCGGGATCAGCTCAAAGACAAAGTCCCTCGGAAGGGCCGTCGTTCCAAACACTGGGCGGAACCCGTCCGCCCAGTGTCGCGGACCTTAGTGGTCGCCGCCGGTAATCCGCGGCAGGGTCTCGAACTGATGGTAGGGCGGCGGCGAGGGCAACGTCCATTCCAACGTCGTCGCGCCAACGCCCCAGGGATTGTCACCGGCGAGGACCTTCTTTTGGAAGGCGTCGTAGATGATGTAGAGGAACAAGAACACACCCGCGAACGAGATGTAGGAGCCATAGGACGACACCGCGTTCCACTGCGCATAGGCATCGGGATAATCGATGTAGCGGCGCGGCATGCCCGCGAGGCCCAAGAAATGCTGCGGGAAGAAGGTGAGGTTCACGCCGACGAACATCAGCCAGAAATGCACCTTGGCGAGCGTTTCGTTATACATGTAGCCCGACATTTTCGGGAACCAGTAATAGAAACCCGCGAACAGGGCGAAGACCGCGCCGAGCGACAGCACGTAGTGGAAATGCGCCACGACGTAATAGGTCTCGTGCAACGCGCGATCGATGCCGGCATTGGCGAGCACGACGCCGGTCACGCCGCCGACGGTGAACAGGAAGATGAAGCCCGTCGCCCAGACCATCGGCGCGCGGAACGAGATCGACCCGCCCCACATCGTCGCGATCCAGGAGAAGATCTTCACGCCGGTCGGCACCGCGATCACCATGGTCGCGAAGACGAAATAGCGCTGCGTGCCGAGCGACAGACCCACCGTATACATGTGATGGGCCCAGACGACGAAGCCGACGACGCCGATCGCGACCATCGCATAGGCCATCCCGAGATAACCGAAAATCGGCTTCTTCGAGAAGGTCGAGATGATGTGGCTGATGATGCCGAAGCCGGGCAGGATCAGAATATAGACTTCGGGATGGCCGAAGAACCAGAACAGATGCTGGAACAGCAGCGGATCGCCGCCGCCGGCCGGATCGAAGAAGGTCGTGCCGAAATTGCGATCCGTCAGCAGCATGGTGATCGCGCCGGCGAGAACCGGAAGCGACAGAACCAGCAAGAAGGCGGTAATCAGCACCGACCAGGCGAACAGCGGCATCTTATGCAGCGTCATGCCCGGCGCGCGCATATTGAAGATCGTGGTGATGAAGTTGATCGCGCCGAGGATCGAGGACGCACCCGCCAGATGAAGCGAAAGGATCACGAAATCCATCGCCGGACCGGGGTGGCCGGTCAAGGACGACAGCGGCGGATACATCACCCAGCCGCCGCCAAAGCCTTGCATGCCTGGCGCGCCTTCGACGAACATCGAGATCACGAGCAGGCTGAACGAGGCCGGCAGAAGCCAGAACGAGATGTTGTTCATCCGCGGAAACGCCATGTCGGGCGCGCCGATCATGAGCGGAACGAACCAGTTTCCGAAGCCGCCGATGAGCGCGGGCATGACCATGAAGAAGATCATGATCACGCCATGACCGGTGATGATCACGTTATACAGATTCTTCGCCGCCTCGACGGCCAGGTCGGGAGAGGCGCCGCGTAGTTCCGCGATCTTGTTGAAGACTTCGATGCCCGGACTTTGCAGTTCCATCCGCATCAGCACCGAGAAGAATCCGCCGATGACACCGGCCGTGATCGCGAAGATCAAATAGAGCGTGCCGATGTCCTTATGGTTCGTCGAATACAAATAGCGGCGCCATCCCGTCGGGATCGCATGCGCTTCTTGTTCATGATTATGGCCGGCATGTACGTTCATCGGTCTGTCCTGGTCCCGGGCGCCGGATCATGACGGCGCGCTGATAGAAATGAAGGTTTACGCGCGTTTCTTATTCGGCCCCGGCGACACGTGTCAGACCAGTTTCGTTCGACGCAAAATTCTTCTTCGCATCCGTGAGCCAAGCCTCGTAGGCTTCTTGGCTCACCACCTTGAAGGAAATCGGCATGAACGCATGATCCTTGCCGCATAGCTTCGAACATTGGCCGTAATAAACGCCCTCTTTCTCTGCCTTGAACCACGTCTCGTTCATCCGGCCCGGAACGGCGTCGATCCGGATGCCGAAGGCCGGCACGGTGAAGCTGTGAATGACGTCGGCGCCGGTCACGAGGACGTGGATCACCTTGTTGACCGGGACGACGGCCTGGTTATCGACCGAGAGCTGGCGAATGTCGCCGGGCTTCAAATCCTCCGCCTTCACAAGGTAGGAATCAAACGCAAAGCCGCCGTTCTGGTCCTTCGGATATTCGTAGCTCCAGAACCATTGCTTGCCGGTCACCTTGAGCGTGATGTCGGACTTCGGCACGACAAGCTCTTCGGTCAGAAGCTTCATCGACGGGATCGCGATGATGAAGAGAATCAGAACCGGCGTGAGGGTCCAGGCGATCTCGAGGCCGGTATGGTGCGACGTGCGCGACGGCACCGGATTGGCTTTGTCGTTGAAGCGGAGGATCACGTAAAGCAGCAGGGCCGCGACGAACACCGTGATGATCGTGATGATCGGCAGCAGCAGGCTATCATGGAACCAATGTTCGTTGCGGGCGACTTCCGTCACCGCCTCGCCGAACCCGATCTGCCCTGGCGTCGGAAATCCCTCGGCATGGGCCGTCGCCGTGGCGAGAGTGGCGAAAACGGCCGACGTCAACATCGTTGTGATGACTGGCATGGCCCTCGAGGACGCGGTTTGACCGGTGCTTCTCATGCTCTTCCCAATTTCGCTGGACGGCTTGCACGCCGCCTTTACCTTGACCGACGTCCCCCGCCGGCGCACGCGATTCTAAAATCGTGCGTCATTGATGCAAATCATAAAGCGCCCATGAGTGCAATATTCCCAGATTGGCGTTCAAGCGGCATAAAAGCGCGCGAGGGGGCTCGCTTCCGCGTCGTTTTTGACTTAGCCCTCTCGCGTCAAGAGAATTGCCTGGGCATCCGCTCTCTCGGCGGGGCAGGCAAGCCCGTTCCGTCCTCGAAAAAAAACGCCCGATGTTGCAAGAAGGACCGCATGAGATCGCCTGTCAAAATTGGCCAAGCGCCTGTCCGTGCATTTTTTTTAACCGTTGCCTTAATTATTTTTGCCGCGCCGGGGACGGGTTGGACCCAGGGCGTGGTGAAGACCAAGCACGGCGACTGGCAAGTCCGCTGTGAAAAACCGCCGGGCGCCGCCAAGGAGCAATGCGCGCTGCTGCAGAGCGTCGCGGCGGAAGACCGCCCGAACATCAATCTCATCGTCATCATCTTGAAGACGGCGGACGGAAAGAACCGGCTGCTGCGGGTGATCGCGCCGCTTGGCATCCTGCTTCCCTCGGGCCTCGGCCTCAAGATCGACGACGTCGACATCGGGCACGCCGGCTTCGTCCGTTGCCTTCCCACCGGGTGCGTCGCCGAGGTCGTGATGGAGGACAAGCTTCTGGATCAGTTGAAAAACGGCAAAAGCGCCGTGTTCATTATTTTTCAGACGCCGGAAGAAGGAATCGGCATTCCCTTAAATTTGGCGGGATTTGGCGATGCTTTCGCGGAATTGCCGTGATTACATGTTTTTGAAGCGGACGGATGGTTTGCAGCAGGGAGGCGACATGAGACTTAAAACGAATCGGATAGCGCGGCTCGCCTTTCCGGCGAGAACAGCGAACAAAGCGAAGCCTTGGCGCGCATTGGCCCCGGCTCTCGTTCTGGCGTTGATCATCTGCCCGTTGGGACCGCTTCATGCCGCCGACGACGATGACGACGGTAGCCAAAGCCCGGGGTTTCTCGACAGTATCGGGAAGAACATCAGCAACGGATTTTCGAGCATGGGCAAAAAGATGGGCCTCGGAAAGCCGCCGGGACCGCCCCCGGCCGAGTCGCCCTCGGGCTGTCCGGCGATCGTCGTGCTCG
This sequence comes from Beijerinckiaceae bacterium, assembly GCA_031291515.1. Taxonomy (GTDB): domain Bacteria; phylum Pseudomonadota; class Alphaproteobacteria; order Rhizobiales; family Beijerinckiaceae; genus RH-AL1. The sequence continues at coordinate 26,927 of JARLIW010000053.1, forward strand.
ACGGCACCGGGGCACAACGCATCATGGTCAATGCCGAGGCGGGAAATCAGGGCCTGCGCTACCAATATTCGATCGCCGAGGTGGCCCGCGAATGCCATATCGACAACAACCAAATGACGATCAAAGTCGGTGTCACTGGCCGAGTTTTGCTCGGCCCTTCGGGCGCGCCAGGCGGGTTCAAGGTGCCGATCCGCATCGCCATCGTCGACGAACATGATCAAAAGCCGGCGTTGAGCAAATTATACCAAATCGACGCCTCGATCCCGGCGGGCCAGACGGCGACGCCCTACGCGCTGGTGGCGGATTCGCTGGTGATTCCGTTTGGCGCCGGAAAGACCGCTTCCGATTACAGCATCAAGGTCGGGATCGATGGCGTGAAGGCCGACAAGACCGAAAAGGCCAATCGCCTTGGCCCGTCGGTAGCCGCGGCCGCCGATCCGTCGCTGAAGCCCAGTCCAAAGCCCGGCGGGCAAGGCGGAGGGGGCGGGAACAACCGCGCGGGCAATGCGATGCAGCGGTAAAGGCGAGATTCTGTCCCACGAAGTCGCGGACTTTCGTGATCGTGGAGGGGGGCTCGCCCTAGGTCTCGTCACCTGGGTCCATTGAACCCAGGTGAACCGGCGCCCACGATTCCGCGCGTCGCGCTGGTTGCCCTCGAACAGCGATCTCAAGGATTTGGGATGAGCATAACGTTTTGAGCCCGAGCCGGATCGTCGCGGGCTGGGGCGGTCGTCGAAACATGGCCGGGAATGACCCCAGCCATGACCATCGCGATCGAATCGTCGTGTTAATTCGCGAGCAACTTCACGTCACCGATCCCGCGCGCGAGCAGATCCTCGCCGAGCTGACCTCTCACATCGCTTCGCAACACGATTTCGGCGGCGGCGGCGGCGGCATCGGCGGCGGCGGCGCGCACTTGGGCGAGAGCTTGCGTCTCGGCCGTCGCGATCTTGGCCTCGGCCTGAGCAGTGCGGCGCTTGACGAAATCGGCCAGGCGCTCTTGCGCGTCCTTGGCGATCAATTCGGCCTCGGCCCGCGCTTGATCGACGATGGCGGCTGCCTCACGCTCCGCTTCGACGCGCTTGGTGGCAAAGGATGCCAGCACATCGGCGGCTTCCTTTTTCAGCCGCTCGGCCTCGGCGAGTTCGGCGCGAATTCGCGCGGCCCGCGTATCAAGCGCGGCGGCGATCTTGGTGTGAACACCGAGATAGCCGACGAGACCGACGAAAAGCACGAAGCCGGTCGCTACCCAAAATTCAGCATCCATGATTCGTCTCTCAGACTTTGGCTTGGGCGATGGCCGCGGCAATCGCGGCGGGATCGGCGGGCTTGCCCGTGATGTGGGTGACAATGGCCGCCGCCGCTTCACCGGCGATCTCGCCGACGCTGGCCATCGCGCTGGCCTTGCGTTCGGCAATCTGGGCCTCGGCGGTCTGCAGCTTGGCGTTCAACTCCGCTTCGATCACGACGCGCTTGGCATCTTGCTCTTGCTTGACGCGCGCGCGGGTCTCCTGCGCCAAGGCCTGCGAACTGGCCTTCGCCTCGGCGAGCGTCTTGTCGTAAGCGGCGGCGGCCTGATTGGCTTCCTCGCGCGATTTGAACGCGGCGGCGAGATCGCCGCGGATTTGCTCGGCGCGATGCTTGAGAATCGACGCGACGCGCGGCAGTCCGACCTTGGACATGACGACGTAGAGCAACGCGAAGGTCAGGACGAGCCAGACCAGCGTCGACGAAAAGGTCGCGGGATCGAAAGGCGGAAAGGAGGCCTCGTGCGGGGCGCCGGACACTTCCGTGCCCTCATGTTCCGTGGTCGCCATGGGTGTCTGATCTCTAGGGGTCCAAGCGAGCGCCAAAGCGCCGGCTTCGAGTTAACGGCGGGGAAGCAGCATTGATTTTGACTTGTCGGCGGGCGCTCGCGAACGAGCAGTCCAAAACAAAATCAATGCTGCCGCGAGTCAAGCGGCGCGCCTTACGAAAGGCGCGCCGACGGTTCGATCAAGCAGCTAGCTTACTTCACGAAGAGCAGAAGGATCGCGACGAGGAAGGCGAAAATGCCGAGACCTTCAGCGAGCGCGGCGCCGATGAAGGCGCGGCCGAACTGAGCGTCGGAAGCCGACGGGTTGCGCAAGGCGCCCGACAAGAAGGGGCCGAAGATGAGACCGACGCCAATGGCGGCGGCGCCCATTCCAATCGCGGCGAGGCCCGCGCCGATATATTTGGCTGCTACAGGATCCATAACGAAACTCCGAGTTTTAAAAGTCGGGCACCAATCTGTTGTTGGATATTTATTTAGTGGCCCGGATGAATTGCGTCGTTGAGATAAACGCAAGTGAGGATCGCGAAGACATAGGCCTGCAACACGGCGACGAGCAATTCGAAGCCGGTCAGGATCACGGTCATGGCGAGAGGCAGGGGCGCGATCACGGCGAAAGCGCCGGCGCCGAGAAGGGAGGCGACGAAGGCGCCGAAAACTTTAAGCGTGATATGTCCCGCCAGCATGTTGGCGAAGAGACGAACCGAGAGGCTGATCGGCCGCGAAACGAACGAAATCACCTCGATCAGGACGATGAAGGGCAGCAGAAGGGGACTGACGCCCGACGGCACGAACAGGTGGAGAAAATGCGCGCCGTGCCGGTAAACGCCGTAACCGATCACGGTGCCGATCACCAGAATCGCGAGAGCGAAGGTCACGACGATCTGGCTCGTGACGGTGAACGCATAGGGCACGAGCCCGAGCAGGTTCGAAAACAGCACGAAGATGAAAATCGAGAACACGAAGGGGAAGAAACGCATGCCCTCGGTGCCGGCCGCCGTCTTGATCGTGCTCGCGACGAATTCGTAGCCCATCTCGGCGGCCGATTGCAGGCGGCTTGGCACCAGCGCATTGCGGCTCGTGCCGAACACCATCAGCAACGAGGCGAGGCCGACGATGATCAGCATGAAAAGAGCCGAATTGGTGAAGGATACGTCCACGCCGCCGATATGAATCGGGATGATTGGTTCGACCCGGAACTGATGGATCGGGTCGATGCCCTGTTCTGCCGCCACGTCTGCGTTCCCCATATTTACGAAAAGGCGCCGGGCGCCCTCGTTCCTTAAACCCAAGCTCTCTTACGGCGCCTCAGAGCGGCCCGCGCCCCGTTGGCTTCGTCGCGATACGATAGACGTTCCAAAACCCTGCCGCGGTGCCGAGAGTCAAGAAGACAATCAACAAAACCGGCGACGTCCCGCACCATTTATCAAGTTGCCACCCGATCAAGGCGCCGGTGACGATGCCGGCCACAAACTCGGTCATGACGCGTAGACCCAAACTCATCGCGCCGCCCAAGCTACCGTCGCCAGGTTGGCTGCCGTCTCCAGGATTCGACCCGTCGCCACCGCCCGGCGCCGCCTGATGCGCATCGAGCTTGGACGACAAGGCGTCGAGACGCGCGCGTAACGCGGCATCCTCGTCCTTTTCGTCCGGTCCATTCGCCAAATCGCTCTCCTTTTACCAATACGGAAGTGCTGATCTAGCGGAGGGCTTCTACGTCCCCTGGCTGCGGCGGCTTGTAAAGAGCCCCCCCGCGCATGTCAAGGTGAGGCGAAAACAAGGCACGCGCTGCAAACGAATGGAATATCAAGTGCTTGAGCAGAAATGAAGGCCGAAGGCGGCGCGGCGGCCGCCGCCGCGCCTCGCGTTCTTTTTCCGCGCGCCCTCGGCGGACGACAGGGCGCTCCCTAACGACACGCGCACAAGCTTGTATTGGCGCTTCGACCGGCGGCTCAAGGCTTCAGAAGAACGTGTTTCTTCTTGCCGAGCGACAGCTTGATCGCCCCTTCGACCAAATCGGTCCCACCGAGCTGGGCGCGCTCATCGCTCACGGTCACGTCGTTGACCCGCAAGCCGCCGCCCTTGATCTGGCGCCGCGCCTCGCCGGTCGAGGCGACGAGCCCCGCCTTGACGAAGGCCGCGAGCACGCCGAGGCCGGAGTCAAGTTCGGCATGCTCGATCGCCACGGTGGGAAGCGTCTGCGCGAGGGTGCCTTCCTCAAAGGTACGCCGCGCGGTTTCGGCCGCCGCGAGCGCCTTGTCGCGTCCGTGAAGCAAGGCGGTGGCTTCGGTCGCCAGAACTTTCTTGGCCTCGTTGATCTCCGAACCGTCCAACGCCGCGAGCTTGGCGAT
>JARLIW010000263.1 GCA_031291515.1 Beijerinckiaceae bacterium
CGCCTTCATACAAGACGATCCGACGGCCAAACGGGAATGAGGGATACGCGGAAAACCGCGCGATCTGCCATCCCTACGCCAGGCCAAACTGGATCAGGATCAAAGGGACGCCGGGCCACGCGCGGTTTCAAACCGCCGTATCGCCAGCCTCTCAGCCCCCTGCCGGGGATCCCCTAGGCTATGTGGCGACAGATTGGGCCCGCGCGGCGCATTCGTCAAGGCATGGGGACGGGAAGCGGCTAACCCCGCGAGGTCGTCGATCGTGCCCCCAGCGCCGAGGCGGTCCGCGCCGGGTCTCGACCGTCCTGTTGCGTTTTCCAGTTTCGTTTGGTGCGTCCGTCCGCGGTCCCTGCTTCAGCGCGATCGTCTCGAAGCCAGAAACGAATTCGCCGCCTGGCATTAAAACCCGAAAAAACAGTTGAATTGAGCCGACCCGCCGAAAATTTTGAATGCCGTCGCCCATATAGTATCACGCCGACTGGCGCCTTTTCTTGTCAAATGATAAAAATATTACAAATGATTAAATCAAATAAGCATCGTATTAAATGTTTAATTAAATTTTTTTGGCTCTGAGTCATGTATTCATATAATGAAAACGTAACCACGAACATGGTTTCCGTTCTCTGAAATCGCATCTGACATGATGAATTTTATTCATGCCGCGTTACCTAGGATGGTAGCGAGGAGACCGAGATGAGCATTTTTTCGAAATCCGCGATGGTGGTCGAGGATGACCCGAGTTTCCGCGCCGTCGCCGAAATGATGCTGCGACGAATGAGCTTCAAGACGGTCGTGGCGGCGGAGGACGGAGAGCTGGCATGGGCCCATCTGAATCTCGTGCGATTTGATTTCATCTTGAGCGACTGGAATATGGAGCCCATGGACGGGCTGGAACTGTTGCGGCTTATTCGGGCCAATCCTCCTTTGTCGAAAATACCCGTCGTGCTCATGTCGGCGGATCTATCGTTGGCATCGTGGCGAGTCGCCATTGACGCGGGGGCCACGGATTTTCTCCTGAAACCGTTTACCTCGCGGCAATTGCATGAGACCGTCGAAATTGCGTTCGGCGCATCTTCGTCGGACGAGGCGAATGTCATCAAATTCTCTGAACACCGGAACGATCGGATGCCCGGGAGGCATCGGTCTCCGCCGGATAGGTCCCCTCCAGGCTGAGAGCGCCGCTCGGCTTTCGACGACGGGCCAGCAAGGCGGCTTGAGCAGTGCTCATGCGCATCGGCGATCCGTCAAACCGCTCCGCGATGCGGCTTGATGTCCAGCAGCGGTGTCCCGCTCACGCAATCCAAGCCTCTTACCGATAGTACGTTGTCCCGTCGTTCCACCAGCTCGACGATGGAGGAGGCGATAGGGTTAGGTCGGGTGGGCGCGCGCAAAGCAAATGGTCCGGAAAGTTTGTCGCTGCCCTTGGGCGCGAGGAGCACGAGATCGCGGCGGGCCTGGTCCATCCAATAGAGCAGTTGGAGACGGGGGAAGGCCTCGATCCCGGTCAATGCCTCGGTCCAGACCGGATCGAGCACGATCTGACAGACGGGTCCATCGAAATGGCCTTGGCGCGGGCAATGCCCCCGTTGCGTCCACGGCGTCAGGAGATGGCCGATGACGACCAGTCGCGCGTCGCCCAGCGGAGGCATGGCAATTGATTTTTCCCCTGGTCTGATGCCGCCGGTCACCGCCCGTGGCCCCGCCGTTCGTGGGAAGACCGACGAACGGCACGATGTCGTGAGTGAATTGGCGGTTGCATCGGCGTGCCCAGTTTGTTTGAACAGGACCTAAAACATAAGGCCGGATCTGGTCAAAAGGGAAACGCGCATGTGGAGTCAGAACTATAATCCGTTTGGCAATGCGATCGTATCGACGCTGATCGCCGCCATTCCGATCATGATCCTCCTCACCTTGATCGCCGCGGGCAGGGTCAAGGCGCATATCGCCGCGTCGATCGCGGTTTGTGCGGCTCTGGGCATTACAATTTTCGTTTTCGGCATGCCCGCGAGAATGGCCTTTGAAGCCACAGGATTGGGCATCATCTCCGGCCTGTTTCCGATTGGCTGGATCGTTCTCAACGTGATCTTTCTTTACCGGCTCACGGTGGCGACGGGATCGTTCCAGATTTTGCAGGATTCCATCGCCGGAATCACGCCGGACCGCCGGCTCCAGTTGTTGCTCGTCGCCTTTTCGTTCGGGGCCTTTTTCGAAGGCGCGGCGGGCTTCGGCACGCCCGTGGCGGTCACCGGGGCCATTTTGATTGGGCTTGGCTTTTCGCCGCTCGCCGCCTCGGGGCTCAGCCTGATCGCCAATACGGCGCCGGTTGCCTTTGGCGCCCTCGGTATTCCCATTGTGACCTTGGGCAAGACGACGGGAATCAGCGAAATCGTGCTCGGGGCGATGGTCGGGCGGCAATTGCCGTTCTTTTCGTTGATCGTGCCGTTTTGGTTGATTTGGGCCTTCGTCGGTTTCCGGCCGATGCTCGCAATTTGGCCCGCGATCCTGGTGACGGGCGCGACCTTCGCCCTCGCGCAGTTCCTCGTATCGAATTACCACGGGCCTTGGCTCGTCGATGTGGTCGCGTCGCTTGTCTCGATGGCTTCGCTCTTTCTTTTCTTGAAGGTTTGGCGCCCAAAGGAAATTTGGACGAATCCGAACTTCGGGGGTGGCCGCGTCGACAATAGCCGGTTCCGTCCGGTCTCGGTCGGCGCCGCCGCGACGCCGCCGGTTCTGTTGCCTTCGGAGCATTCCACGGCCGAGGTCGCCAAGGCTTGGATGCCTTGGATCATTCTCTGCTTGACGGTTTTCGTTTGGGGGACGGAATCGTTCAAGAAACTCGTCAATCCTCTGTTCGCGCCGAAATTCGTGATCGAGGGTTTGGACAAGCTGGTGCAGAAGATCCCTCCGGCCGTGCCGAAACCCGCCGTCGAGGCGGCGGTCTATCAGTTCAATATTTTGAGCATGACAGGCACGGCGATTTTGCTCGCCGCGATCATTTCGGGCCTGTTGATCGGTTATAGCCCCGCGCGTCTGGTGCAATCTTACGTCAAGACGCTGAGCGTCGTGCGGAACTCGCTGATTACGATCGCGGCCATGCTGGGACTCGGCACGCTCACGCGCTATTCCGGCCTCGATGCGACGCTTGGTCTTGCTTTCGCGAATACCGGCTACGTCTATCCGTTTTTCGCGGCTCTGCTCGGTTGGCTCGGCGTCGCGCTGACGGGATCCGACACGGCCTCCAATGTTTTGTTCGGCGGCTTGCAAACAGTCACCGCCAACCAGCTTGGCCTTTCGCCGATTCTCATGGCCGCGACGAATTCGTCCGGCGGGGTGATGGGCAAGATGATCGATGCGCAATCGATTGTCGTGGCCTCGACCGCGACCAACTGGTTTGGGCACGAGGGCACGATCCTGCGTTTTGTGTTCAAACACTCGATCGCGTTGGCTTGTCTTGTCGGCCTATTCGTGATGCTACAAGCCTATGTCTGGCCGTTCACGGAAATGGTCATTAAATAATTGTAACCTCCGGGACCTGTCGTGCGCGAGAGGTCCCGGACACGAGAAAGGTGGCGCTCCTGTCGCGGACCCACGCCGCTTTCATCCGGGCCAATACACGGTTGCTGGCTGTTCCCTTCGTACCCGAGATCAGGCTCCATCTCGCCGATGAGGCGACGTCGCTTTGGGAAAAAACCGAAGCCGATCTCGTGGCCAAGGATTTGCCGCCACCGTTTTGGGCCTTCGCCTGGGCCGGTGGTCAGGCCCTGGCCCGCTACATCTTGGACAATCCCAGCCTCGTGGCCGGCCAAAGCGTGCTCGATTTCGCAACGGGATCGGGCATTTGCGCGATTGCCGCGGCCAAAGCCGACGCTCGCTTCGTGCAAGCGGTCGATATCGATCCCTATGCCGCCGCCGCCGTCGGCCTCAATGCATGCGAAAACGGCGTGTCCGTCTCGGGAATCCAGGACGATTTCGTCGGTCTTTCCGGCCCTTGGACGATGATTCTCGCGGGCGATGTCAGCTATCAGAAAGACATGGCGGAGCGCGTCCACGCTTGGTTTGCCGATGAAGCGCGCCGCGGCGTCAAGGTTCTGATCGGTGATCCCGGACGGGCCTATCTGCCACTTCGCACCCTGCGCAAACTGGCCGAATATGACGTGCCGGTCATGCCGAGCCTGGAAGATGCGCTGACCAAGAGAACACGGGTGTTTATGGTGGATTTAGGCGCCTGATCGCGTGGCCTGAACACGAGCGTCACCCCGGACTCGGGCTTTGTCCGATAGGGGCCGCCGGGCATTTTTCCGCCCTTTTCCACCTTCGCCCAAACAAATCTCTTTACTCACATAAAGATATGTTTATATGTATAAAAAATGAGATTTGATGCCATGAGTTCGGGACAGGCGCCGTTCAGTCAGATTCTAACCGGGCTCTCGGCCGCGGCCGAGGAGACGCGTCTGCGGCTGCTCGCGATTCTTTGCGAGGCCGAGCTGACCGTTAGTGAACTGGTCGTGATTCTCGGCCAATCCCAGCCGCGCATCTCGCGTCACCTAAAATTACTGGTGGAGGCCGGCCTTGTCGAGCGTCACCGCGAGGGCGCTTGGGTGTTTCTCCTCGTGGCGCAATCGGGGCGAGGGGCTGCTCTGACCCGCGAGATCATCGCGCAAATCGATCCGGGGGATCCCATGTTGCAGGCCGACCGTGCCCGTCTCCAAGAGGTGCGCGAGGCGCGCGCCGGGCAGGCGGCGCGCTATTTCGCGACCCATGCCAAAACCTGGGACAGCGTGCGCGCCATGCATATTGCCGAGGACCGTGTCGAAAGCGCGATCCGCGAGGCCGTGGGGCCGGCCCCGCTCGACGCCGTGCTGGACATTGGCACGGGAACCGGGCGCATGCTCGAACTCGTCGCGGCTCAAGCGACGCGCGTGCTCGGCATCGATCAATCGCCCCAAATGTTGAGCGTCGCGCGTGACCGGATCGACCGCGCGGGGCTGCGCAACGTTCAGCTTCGTCAAGGTGACATGTTCGCGCTTCCTGTCGAGCATCATGCCTTCGATCTCGTCATCCTGCACCAGGTCCTGCACTATCTCGACGATCCCTCGCGCGCTCTGCGCGAGGCGGCGCGGACGTTGCGTCCCGGCGGCCGCCTGCTTGTCGTCGACTTCGCGCCGCATGGCGAAGAAAATCTGCGCAGCGATCATGCCCACCGCCGGCTTGGCTTTTCGCAAGAGGAAATCGCCGGATTCATGGCCGATGCGGGGCTCGATGTGGTTCTCGCGCGCGATCTCGCGCCGGGAAGTCACGACGGCGGCAAACTCACGGTTTCGCTCTGGATGGCGCGGGATCGTCGCATTCAGTCCGATACGCTTCCATCCCAACTCGAGGTCTTCGCCTAATGTCCATCGCCGCGAGTGCGCCGCGTCTGAGCCGGGGCGCGCGCCCCCGATTCAATGTCTCTTTCGAATTCTTTCCGCCGCATACGCCCGAGATGGAAGCCGCGCTTTGGGATTCGATCCGGCGTCTGACGCCGTTGCATCCGAATTTCGTTTCGGTGACCTATGGCGCGGGCGGCGCCACGCGCGAGCGGACCCATGCGACGGTGGCCCGCATCATCAAGGAGACGCCGATCCATCCCGCGGCCCATCTCACCTGCGTCGCCGCGAGCCGCGACGAAGTCGATGCCGTCGCGCGCGATTATTGGGATGTCGGCGTACGCCATATCGTGGCCCTGCGGGGCGATCCGCAAGGCGGGCCGGGGTCGGTCTATCAGGCGCAAAACGACGGGTATCAGACCTCGACGGATTTAATCAAAGGCTTGAAAAAGATCGGCGATTTCGAAATTTCCGTCTCCGCCTATCCCGAAGGCCATCCCGAAAGCGCTTCGATCGAACGGGATATCGATGTGTTGAAGGAAAAGATCGACGCGGGCGCGACGCGCGCGATCACGCAGTTCTTCTTCGACAATGATATTTACATGCGCTTTCTCGAGAAAGTTCGCGCGCGCGGCATCAATATTCCGATTGTGCCGGGGATCGTGCCGGTTCAAAGTTTCAAGCAGACGTCGAATTTCGCCAAGCGCGCGGGCGCTTCGGTGCCGGCTTGGCTTGCTGATCGTTTCGAGGGGCTCGACGACGATGCCGCCACGCGACGTCTCGTCGCCGCGACGGTGGCCGCCGAACAAGTGCTCGATCTTGTCGATCGCGGGATCTACAATTTCCATTTCTACACGATGAATCGCGCCGACCTCGTTTATGCGATTTGCCACTTGCTCGGCATGCGCGCCGCGCCTCACGATCAGAAGGCCATATGATGGAACATTTCACCGTGAACGGCGCCGAAATTCGGCAAGCGCTGCTCCAGGCCGCGCGCGAGCGTATTCTCGTTCTCGACGGCGCCATGGGCACGATGATTCAGGGCTATCGATTCAGCGAGGAGCAGTTTCGCGGCGAGCGTTTCGCGGATTGGCCGAGCGATCTTCGTGGCAACAACGATCTCTTGGTGTTGACGCAACCGCAGGCGATCGAGGATATCCACCTGGCCTATTGCCTCGCGGGCGCCGATATTATCGCGACCAACACGTTCAATTCGACGTCGATATCGCAGGCCGATTATGGCATGGAGCGTTTGGTTCCTGACTTGAACCGAGAAGCCGCGCGCCTTTGCCGCGCCGCCGCCGCCAAGGCCCAGGCCAAGGATGGCAAGCGCCGTTTCGTCGCGGGGGCCTTGGGGCCGACGAGCCGCACGGCGTCGATTTCGCCCGATGTCAATAATCCTGGCTTTCGCGCCGTCTCGTTCGACGAATTGCATGATGCCTATGTCGAGGCCGCGCGCGCCTTGCTCGAGGGCGGGGCGGAAATCCTTATCATCGAAACCATTTTCGATACGCTCAATGCCAAGGCGGCCTTTGCCGGCGTCGAAACCGTCTTCACCGAAATTGGCCAGAGCGTGCCGGTGATGATCTCCGGCACGATCACCGATCTGTCCGGGCGCACGCTGTCTGGTCAGACGCCGGCGGCGTTCTGGTACAGCATGCAGCATGCCTCGCCATTCTCGATCGGGCTCAACTGTGCCTTGGGCGCGCGGGAAATGCGCGCCCATCTCGCGGAACTTTCGCGCACGGCGGATACGCTGATTTGCGCCTATCCGAATGCCGGCCTGCCCAATGAATTCGGTCTCTACGACGAGAGCCCGGAATTCATGGGCGAACTAATCAGGGAATTTGCCGAAAGCGGTCTCGTCAATATCGTCGGGGGATGCTGCGGCACGACGCCGCCGCATATCCACGCCATTGCCAAGGCCGTGGCGGGGATCAAACCGCGCCCGATTCCTGAAATCTCGCCGCTGTTGCGCTTGTCGGGCCTCGAACCTTTTGTGCTGACGTCCGATATCAAATTCGTGAATGTCGGCGAGCGGACCAATGTGACCGGCTCCGCCAAGTTCCGGAAGCTGATCAAGGAGGGCGATCTATCGGCCGCGCTCGATGTCGCGCGCGACCAGGTCGCCAACGGCGCCCAGATCATCGAC
>JARLIW010000264.1 GCA_031291515.1 Beijerinckiaceae bacterium
AGTCGGTGGCGAACTTCTGACGATCGAAGGCGTGATGATGCCCGGCAAGGGCCGCATGACGGTCACCGGAAATCTGAAGGACGTGATGAAGGAATCGATTTCGGCGGCGGCCTCCTATGTCCGCTCCCGCGCCGTCGATTTTGGCATCGAGCCGCCGCTGTTCGACCGGCGCGACATCCATGTCCACGTGCCGGAAGGGGCAACCCCGAAGGACGGCCCCTCGGCCGGCGTGGCCATGGCGACCGTGATCGTCTCGACGCTCACGGGCATTCCGATCCGCAGGGATATCGCCATGACCGGCGAGATCACGCTGCGCGGCCGGGTGCTCCCAATTGGCGGCCTGAAGGAAAAACTGCTCGCCGCTCTTCGCGGTGGCCTGAAGAAGGTGTTAATCCCCGAGGATAACGCGAAAGACATCGCGGATCTCCCCGACAATGTGAAGAACGCGCTGGAGATCGTGCCGGTCGCGCGGATGGAAGAAGTCCTGAAGCACGCCTTGGTCCGCCAACCCGTCCCGATCATCTGGGATGAGGGCGCCAAGCCCGTCACCGCTTCCGCGCCGCTCCCCGGCGACGAGGACGGCCCGGGATTGATCGCGCACTGAAACGCGCGAAGGATCGAATGCAAACGCCGCGTCCCGACAAGGGACGCGGCGTTTCTTTTGCGGCGACGGCTTCATTTCACCGGGGAAACCGGCTATGCGGATATCGGTTCGGCGAATTGCGCCGGTCCGAGAGGGCGGTTAGCTCAGTTGGTAGAGCATCTCGTTTACACCGAGAGGGTCGGCGGTTCGAGCCCGTCACCGCCCACCACTATTCCATGGCATTTTCGCTTTCAATGACGGAGCGCCTCGGCGACCGCCGCTTTTTTTCGCGGCGGTTTGATCTGAGTCATTGCGCGCCCATGTTGTATCTAAATTTATATAGCATAATCCAGAGCGGGACCGTCCATGACCCAAACCTTTCGTCACGCGCAAAGCTCCGCCTTGCCGCCGGCCGCCCCGGCCGGGCCGGCGCTTCCGCGCGCCGATCAAACGGCTCCAGCTTTCGGGGGCTATCAATTCGCGGCGGGCGAAGCCCCCGCGCGGACGGCCGGCCTGTTCATTCTGACGCGGGAAATCGGCGGGTTTCTTTATCCGGCCCTCATCGGCGAAGGCGAGGATATTGCCACCGCCGTCGCCGAACTGCGCCGGCTTGATGCCCTCGCGGCGGCCGAAACCGACGGCCTATATTGGATGGCGCGCCCAAATGCCCGCCAGCGCGCGCATATCGCGAGGGAGTTGATCGGCAAATTCGAGCCGCCGTTGAACGTCGAGCATCGCAAGAGTCGCGCGGCGGCGGCGATTGCCGCCTTGATCCCCGATCGTGCCGAAGCCGCCAACGCCGGTTTGGCGGATCATTTGGCCGAGGACGTCATCGTCAGCGAGGCAGAACTGCGCGATCTCGTGCGCTCGTTTTACGCGCGGGCTTTGCACGATCCGTTGATCGGCCCGGTGTTCAATCATGCGGTGGCCGATTGGGAGCATCATTTCGACATCGTGCAGAGTTTCTGGTCGCGAACGCTGCTCGGAACGACGCGATACAAGGGCAATCCCTTCGCGCCGCATGTGTCGCTGGCCTTGAAGCCGGAATTTTTCGATCGTTGGGTCGAAATTTTCAAGGCAACGGCCGGGCGCAGTCTGCAGCCCGCGGCCGCGCATCGCGCGATCGCGAAGGTCGAACATATGAGCGCCTGCTTCCAGGCCGGTCTCTTTCTCCCCGTGTCACCCGAGCGGCCCAGCGCGCAACCGGTCGAGGAAACGTCGACAATCCCGCGATCCGTCGGATAGTCTTAGAGATTGGATTTGGCGGGTGGGAAGACCCGCTCAAGCGGGAGGGGCGTCGATCGTGACAAGCCAAGAACCGAGTCCGGTTGGATTTTTTAAGGCGATGCACCGGTCGTTTGCCGCGACACTCGAGGCGGGACGCGGGCGCGCGGAACTGATCGACGTATTGACGGCGCAAGCCTTCGATTTGTTCGAACACAATGTGGAAATTCAGGGCGAGGGTCTGCCCGATCTCGCCTGCCACAAAGGATGCCCCTCCTGCTGCAATCTTCGCATTACCGCAACGGCGCCGGAGATCTTCTTGCTGGCCCGGTACATCAAGCGGATCCACGAGACGCCCGCCGGCGCCCAACTCGATCTTCCCGGCCGGATCGCGGAGGCGCATAAGGTCACGCGCGGTCTGGGGGACCAGGACAGGCTCGGGTTGAGACGGCTATGCCCCCTCATCCTGCGCGGCGTTTGCATTATCCATCCGGTTCGTCCCCTCGCCTGCCGGGGACACGCGTCCTTCGACAAGCGCGCTTGCGCGGCGGTCGCGGCCGGCCGCGATGCCGAAGTGCCGATTTCCGCGCCGCATGCGATGGTTCGCAGTCTGGTTCAAAACGCGATGCAAGCGGCGCTGCGCCACGCCGGCTACGCCTGGACGTCCTACGAGCTCAACGAAGCTTTGACCTTGGCCCTGACGAGCGAGAGCTGCCTCGCGACTTGGATGGCCGGTGGCGATGCTATGGGTCCAGCGCGGTTGCCGGATGTTGATTGGGGCGCGATGGCGCGGACATTCGACGACGTTCTCGCGAGCTGAAACCCGCGGCCGGTTCGCCGCGACGATCGTCACGTGAGTCAAACGGCCTTGTCGGGCATGGAGGTTTTATCCCGGAAGCGCCCCAAGGCCCTCGCGGTGATGCGAGACGACCAGGAGGCTCGTAGCCATCGCCACTCATCCATGGTCTCGCCGGCGTCATCGCCTGGGGTCGCGGAGCGCTGAACCCTGCTCATCCCAGGACGCCGCTGGCCAGCCCAGAACCCGGCGCCGCCGCGTCACGGCAAATCGAGGCGGGCCAACAACCTGACGCTCTAATTTCCGTAACGTAGCAAAGATTTACGCCGACAGTTTATACTAAAAACAAACTCATTTAATGATTACAATCGAATAAATTAGGTCCTAAGCATTTTACTCGAGACACTTATACAAGCACCTCCCTATCCATGCTCGACGCCCCCGACTATTTCGTGCAATTCGCGAGCGCGCACCGGTTTACATGCCATAAAACTCGAAAAAACATGATCTTAAGGGTTTATTCGCGACGCGCCGCTAAAGTTCGGCTTTAATCCCTGGATTACGCGGCAAACATGCGCGACCCGAATGCAACCGACGCTTTCGTCAGAAGTCACGTGACGCTGAGCGCGGATCGTTATCTCGAAACTTTCC
>JARLIW010000054.1 GCA_031291515.1 Beijerinckiaceae bacterium
ACTCGCGAGCCCAAAACCCTCGCGTCTCGCCGGATGCGACTATTTGGCCCGGTCACCGATCTCGCGAGGATCATCGGCAACAAGATACCGCACCCGCGCATGATGTGAGATGCGGCCGTCACGAAGAAGCGATCCTCATGCGCCGTTGCCTTGAGCGCCTATCCGAAAAAGTTGCACAATCTTTCAATCGACGACATGTTCTCCCATCACAATATGAGCGCGGTTCCCGTCGCTTTGGTGTTTCGCCAGAGCAAAAGCGCTCCAGTCTGTTAGGATAATTTTATGAACGCCGTGCCCCCCGAAGCTTCGGGGACGACATTTTCAGCAAAGGCCAAAACGGTCCCGATGGGGCCGCTGCCAGCGGGCCACCCCTCGATCAAAACGGGCCGAATCGGCGTTCTCTTGATGAATCTCGGCACGCCGGAGCAGACCGACTACTGGTCGATGCGCCGGTATCTCCACGAGTTTCTGTCCGACCGCCGGGTCATCGAGATCAACCGCCTGCTCTGGTGGCCGCTTCTCAACCTCGTCATTCTAACCACGCGGCCGGGCCGCAAGGGGAGGGATTACGCCTCGATCTGGAATCGGGAACTCGACGAAAGTCCCCTCAAGACCATTACGCGAAACCAGGCCGAAGCCCTCGCGGCTTCGATCGAGGATCCGCGCATCAGCGTGGATTGGGCGATGCGCTACGGCAAACCCGCCATCGAGGGGCGGCTTAAAGCACTTCTCGCCCAGGGATGCGACCGCATTCTGCTGGTGCCCCTCTATCCGCAATATGCCGCGGCGACGACGGCCACCGCCTGCGACCAGGCGTTCCGGGCTCTGATGAAAATGCGCTGGCAACCCGCGATCCGCGTCGCGCCCCCTTATCACGACGACCCCGCCTATATCGGCGCCCTCGCGACAAAAATACGCGGCGATCTCGCGGCCCTCGATTTCGAACCCGAGGTGGTGCTGGCCTCGTTCCACGGCGTGCCAAAAGACTATCTGCTGCGTGGCGACCCCTATTATTGCCACTGCGCGAAAACCTACCGGCTCCTACGCGAGGAGCTCGGTTGGACGGCGGAAAAATTCCAATTGACCTTTCAATCGCGTTTCGGCGCGACGGAATGGCTCAAGCCCTATACCGACGAGACGATCAAAGCCCTCGCCGCCAAGGGCGTCAGGCGCTTGGCCGTGGTCGCGCCAGGCTTCTCGGCCGATTGCCTGGAGACCTTGGAAGAGCTCGACGTCGAGAACCGCGAATATTTCATTCATTCGGGTGGCGAGAGATACGCCTATCTTCCTTGCTTGAACGCCACGGAGCCCGGCATGGACGTCATAAGCGCTGTCGTCGCGCGCGAGCTTCAGGGGTGGGTGTAAGACAGCTCATCGCCATTCGGTGACCCGACGTTATGCAAGCGGCGCTCCCAATCCATCGCTTGCTTGACCATCCCACGAACGTCTTCGTGGCGAGGGTGCCATCCCAATACCTCTCTTACGCGCGTCGCATCCGCGATCAGCGAAGGCGGATCTCCTTCGCGGCGGCCCACGATACGCACCGGGAAGTCGACGCCGGAGACGGATTTCACGACGTCGACGATCTCCAGCACGCTCAGACCACGGCCATAACCGCAGTTGCACGTGATGCTTTTCCCGCCCGCGCGCAGATAGGCCAGTGCTTGGAGATGCGCCGCGACGAGATCCGTGACCTGAATATAGTCGCGCACGCATGAGCCGTCGGGCGTCGGATAATCCGTGCCAAACACCTCCATGCCATTGCGATGGCCCAACGCCGCCTGGACCGCGATTTTGATCAAATGCGTCGCAACCGGCGAGGATTGGCCGAGTCGCCCCCGCGGATCGGCCCCAGCGACATTGAAATAGCGCAGCACGACAGTCGAGAGACCATAGGCTCTGTCGGCATCGGCGAGCATCCATTCGACCATCAGCTTGGAGCGCCCATAAGGATTAATCGGCGCGGGAACCACGTCTTCGAGGATCGGGCTCACGGAAGGCTCGCCGTAGATAGCCGCCGTCGAGGAAAAAATAAATTGCTTGATGCCCGCCTTGACCGCGCAATCAATGAGATCGCGCGCCTTGGCGGCATTATTGAGATAATAGGCGAGCGGATCGATCACCGACTCCGGCACGACGATCTTGGCGGCGAAATGGGCGATCGCCTCGATTCCATGCTTCGCAAGAATCTCCGCGACCAGCGCCCTGTCGCCGACGTCCCCTTCGACAAAGACAGCGCCAGGCGGAATAGCCCAGCGAAAGCCCGTCGAAAGATTGTCGAGGACGACGACCTTTTCCCCGGCGTCGAGCAAAGCCAACACCATGTGGCCCCCGATATAACCCGCCCCGCCCGTGACGAGAATACTCATGGGTTCCTGCTTTCGCGCTTTCCGTGAACTTTCAACAAAAGCTGGGGACTCCCATGAGCGATGAAATTTTCTAACATACTACAAATACACATTTTTCTAACACTCTTGGTCAATCCCCACAAGCGAGGGGCGCTCGATGCGGGCGCTGTCGCCCCGCAATAATCGATCCGGCGATTTGAACCGGTCTGTCGCGCCATCGCTTTCGCAAATCTGCCTCGAAAAGCAAGACCCTGGGATCAAACAGTCGCGCGAAAGCGTTTAGAAAGCTTGGCTACCGAAATTCGCGGTTTTTGAGGGAATGGCTGGACAGGTCCACTTGTAATCTGCCATGGCCCTAGAAACGTTCGATAAAGGCGAAACATGACAAAAACGATCCGTAAAGCGGTCTTC
This sequence comes from Beijerinckiaceae bacterium, assembly GCA_031291515.1. Lineage (GTDB taxonomy): Bacteria > Pseudomonadota > Alphaproteobacteria > Rhizobiales > Beijerinckiaceae > RH-AL1. The sequence continues at coordinate 2,760 of JARLIW010000054.1, forward strand.
CCTGTCGCCGGTCTTGGCACACGCTTCCTTCCGGCGACAAAATGCATTCCCAAGGAGATGCTGACTGTCGTCGATGCTCCGGTCTTGCAGCACGTGGTGAACGAGGCCCGGGAAGCCGGAATCGA
>JARLIW010000007.1 GCA_031291515.1 Beijerinckiaceae bacterium
CGAACGGCGAGGCGCCCACGCCGATTATTGGCAGGCCGACTGCACCGCGCGCCATCAGACCGATGCGCTTTTGAAATCCGTGCGTGAACGCTTTGGCGCCATCACCGGGCTTATCCATTGCGCCGGCCTGTTGCGGGACGCATTTTTCACGCGCCAAAAACCCGAGGATTGGGAAGCCGTCGTCCGGTCCAAAGTCAACAGCGCGCATCACCTCGACGAGCTGACCACGGACGATCCGCTGCGCTGGTTTGTCGTCTGTTCGTCGCTGGCGGGGATTCACGGCAACGTGGGACAAAGCGCCTATAGTCTCGCGAATGCGTGGCTCGACCGCTTCGCCGAACGGCGCAACATGGCCGCGCAAAAAGGTCGCCGCCGGGGCGACACGATTTCAATCGCATGGCCGTTGTGGCAGACGCAGAACGGCATGCAGGCGCCGGCTCCCGTCGTCGACTGGCTGGCCCGGAACGGCCTATCGCTTCTTACGAGCGGCGAGGGGCAAACGGTTCTATTGGGGGCCCTGGCGCGGCCGAGGCCCGTGCTGATTCCCGTCAAGGGACAGCGCGGCGCCATCGCCCGCCTGCTCGCTGTCGCCACGCCTGGCACCGCTCCATTGGCCTCGACGCCGGCCACGGACGCGCCACCGACGGCCAGCAACGACGCGCGCGAGAGCGCCGTGCTCGTTCGTCTGCGCGCCGCCTTGTCGCAAGTCACGAGAACCGCGCTCGAAAAGATCAGTGCCGACGCCTCGCTGGAACTGTTCGGGCTCGACTCGATCCTCGTGATGGAGCTGAACGGCCTTCTCGAAAGCGATTTCCCGCGCTTATCGAAAACCGCTTTGTTCGAAGCGCGCAGCCTGCGGACGCTCGCGCGGCTGATCATCAATGAACATCCTGGCGACGCCGATCGTTTGGTGCCAGCCTTGGTCGAGCCAGCGCCAGCCGTACCGGTGCAAACCGCCAAGACGCCAGAGGCGCAAGCGCGAGCGCGAGCGGACGGCGGACGCAAGGGCGATATCGCGGTGATCGGCCTCGCCGGACGCTATCCCGGCGCGGAAACCCTCGACGCGTTCTGGGACCATCTCGCGGCGGGACATGATCTCGTCACCGAAATCCCGGGGCGCTGGCCGGATACGCACCAAGACTCCATGAGCGGGCTTTACGCGCGCTGGGGCGGTTTCCTCGACGACGTCGACAAGTTCGACCCGCTGTTTTTCGGCATCTCGCCGCGCGACGCCGAACGCATGGACCCGCAGGAGCGGCTCTTTCTGCAAACCGCGTGGCACGCGGTGGAAAATGCGGGCTACACGCCGGAAACCCTATCGGGTCCGCGCAATGGACCCTCGCCACGCCGCCGCGTCGCGGTGATCGCCGGCGTGATGTATGGCGAATATCAATTTTTCGGGGCCGCCGATGGCCTTGCGCGCCCCCGCGTGCTGACCAATTCGTCCTACGCGTCCATCGCCAACCGCGTCTCTTATTGCCTGGACCTGGATGGCCCCTCCTTTGCCGTCGACAGCATGTGCTCGTCCTCGCTAACCAGCCTCCACCTGGCCTGCGAACTGCTGCGCGCCGGGGGATGTCAGATGGCGCTCGCGGGCGGAGTCAATCTGTCGATCCATCCTTACAAATACCGCATGCTGTGCGACCTCAAATTCGCCTCGACCGATGGCAAGTGCCGCAGCTTCGGCGACGGCGGCGATGGCTATGTTCCCGGCGAAGGCGTCGGCGTCGCGCTCCTGAAGCCGCTCGACGACGCGATCCGCGACGGCGATCATATTTATGGCGTGATCCGGGGCAGCGATATCGGGCACGGCGGACGCACGTCAGGCTATACCGTCCCGAACGCCGACGCCCAGGCCGACGTCATCCGCGCCGCCTTCGCGCGCGCGGAGGTCGCGCCCGCGCGCCTCGGTTACGTCGAGGCACATGGCACCGGCACCAGCCTCGGCGATCCCATCGAAATCCGCGGACTGACGAAAGCCCTCGGCGACGACATGCCGAAAGGCCAGTCCTGCGCCATCGGCTCGCTGAAGGCCAATATCGGACATCTCGAATCCGCGGCCGGCATCGCGGCCGTGACGAAAGTACTGCTGCAACTGAAACACCGGCAGATCGCGCCCTCGATCCATTGCGACAGCCTCAACCCCAATATCGATTTCGGTGAAACGCCCTTCGCGGTTCAGCGGAACCTCGCCGAATGGACATCGCCAAATGGCTTGCCACGTTTGGCCAGTGTGAGTTCATGGGGGGCCGGCGGCTCCAACGCGCATCTCGTCATCGAGGAATATCGTGGACCGGCACGACGCGCCCCGGAACCGACGGAGCCTCGGCTCTTCGTGTTTTCCTCGCGCGGCGACGACCAGTTACGCGCGATGCTACGCCGCTTCGTTGGTTGGCTCGACCGCGAGATCACCCCCAATGGCCTGCTCGGCCACGAGGGCTTTTCGCCCCTTGATGTGGCCATGACGCTCCTGCATGGGCGCCGGGCATTCGAAACGCGCCTCGCCGTGATCGCCGAAACCTTCGCCGAACTGCGCGAGAGCCTTTCGCCGCACCTTGAAAACACCTCCGTTGCCAACGACGAATCCACAAGATCGCGCCTGTTCTCCGGCATCGCGGAGGATGCGTCGATCGGCGTTTTCCAGACCGCCTCGTTGTCTCTCGACGAACAGGCCCGCGCGTTCGTCGGCGGTCTCGTGGCGGCGGCGCCGACGCATCCATGGCGCAAGGTTCCGATGCCGGGTTACGAATTCCTTCGCCGCAGATACTGGGTCGATGACGAACAGGCGATCGCGCCACCTCCCACAGCCTCCGTCGCCGCGCCCGCGGGCTCGAAACGCCTGACGCCCGGCGACGTCGTGAAGCTGGTGGCGCGCGGAGAAATCGCGGATGCCGAAGGGCGTTCGCTGTTGTTGGCCATGGTTTAGCGCACGAACGAGCAAATCGGTCGTCGCAAGCAAACAATGTTCTGGAGTATCGACATGTCGGAACAGAGGATCGGGATCATCGGCGGCGGCGCGAGCGGCATTGGCGTCGGAAAGGCGCTGCGGCACGCGGGCCTCGACTTCGAAATCATCGAAGCGACGGGGCGGCTCGGCGGCAATTGGCAGCCCGACGGACCGGCCTCCAAAATGTATGAATCGGTCCATCTGATCAGTTCCAAGCGCAACACTCAGTTTGCCGATTATCCGATGCCGCGCGCCTATCCAGATTACCCGCGCCACAATTTGGTGCACGACTATCTCGAGAAGCTCGCCGCCACGCTCGATTTGCCCGAAAAAACCCGATTCAATACGCGCGTGGCCGGCATGGAGCATGACGGGCACGGGTGGCGGCTGCGCTTCGAGGGCGGCGGCGAGGCGCATTACGATGCGGTCGTGATTTGCAACGGCTTGCTGCGCAAGCCGCTCATTCCGAAATTCCCCGGCCATTTTACCGGCCAGTCCCTGCATGCGGCCGACTACAAATCCGCCGAAATGTTGCGCGGCAAACGGGTGCTTGTCGTCGGAGGCGGCAATTCCGGCTGCGACATCGCCGTCGATGCGGCGCAAACCGCCGCCGCCGCGTTTCATTCGACGCGGCGCGGCTATTACTACATGCCGAAATTCATCGAGGGCCGTCCAACCCAGGAATGGCTGATGGACGAGGCGCCGAAATTTCCCGATTCCCAGCAATATTGGGAGCATGTGCGGCGCAGCTTCAAATTCGCCGGTTTCGATGGCTGCGACTACGGCCTGCCGGCGCCCGATCACGCGATTCATGAATGTCACCCGATCATGAATTCGCAGATTCTCTATTACATCGGTCATGGCGACGTCGCGCCAAAACCGGACATCGAAGGTTTTAACGGCAACCAAGTTCGTTTTGCCGACGGCAGCCACGAGACGATCGACGTATTGGTCTGGGCCACCGGCTACGATATCGACATGCCCTTCTTGTCTCCCAGCGTTTACGATTGGAAGCGGAACTTTCCGTCGCTATTTCTGCGCATGGTTCCGCAGGAATATGACGACCTTCTCTTCGTTGGATACCTCAATACGCCCTCCGGCATCGGCAATCTGGCCAATATCATGGGCCGTTTCGCCGGCGTCTATCTAAGGGCCCGCGCGCATCGAAGCCCCGCCTTCAAAACTTTTTTGAAAATGAAAAACCAGCCGGCGCTGGTCGATCTCGGGCAACAGCGCTTCATGGACACTCCACGGCACGCCTACGAGGTCGATCTGTGGAAATTCATCAAGGCGGTCAATTTCATGACGGCGAAACTGCAGGAACCCGAAGGCGTCGCGAAAGGGCTGATCCATGCATGACCCCGTACACGATCAACATGCGCCCGGTCATTTCCCGCCCGACATCACGAAGGGCCGCCGATGAACGCCAATAGCCCCCCCTCCGTCGATATGGCGCTGAGCGTCGAGGATGCCCTGCGGCTGCTCGATGCGTTGAACAGGGCAGCGGCAAATCCTCCCACGACCGACGCGGGTTCGTTGCCCCCACAAACGAGCGAGATCGCGAAGACAGGTAACGACGCACACGATCTCGCGCAGACTGTCTCTCATGATCTCCGCGACCTCGCGATCACGGTCCTCAAAATCGAACTTGAGGATTTCTCCTTCTCGACGCCCTTGATGAATTACGGCCTCGACTCGATCGCCGCAACGGAGATCGGGACACTTTTCACCGCGAAGTTCGGCATCACCGTGCCACCGACGGCGTTTTTTGAGTTCCAGGACATCGACAGTTTTACCAATTATCTGCTGGCCAATCATGAACCGGAATTGCGCGCGAGATATGGTGTCACACCGAAAGACATTGCATCTCCCGCCACGCCGCGCAGCCCCGTTCCCGACCCGATGCCGGTTCCCGCCGCCGCGATCCCGAGCCTCGAAGACCTTTGGAGAGACATCGAAGTACCGGCCGTCGCCGCGCCAGGTGCCGCGTCCCCGCCGATTGCCGCCGTTGCCACGCAAACGGTCGGCGAACCAAGCCCCGACGTGCTGCGCGCGGCGCAGGCCCTCGTGGATGCCGCGCATGTGTTGACGATTCGCCGAAATGGCGCGCCCGCTCTCGAATGCGCCGTCTCCGGCGATGGGCCGCCGGTTTTGCTGTTGGGCGGACTGGTCATGCATTATAGCGTGATGTGGCGTTTGCAACTGACGGAGCTCGGCGCGCATTACCGCCTGATCATGGTGCACATGCCAGGCTGTGGCGGCGCGGACCTTTACGAGGCGCTGTCGCTCGATAGTTTGGCTTGCGACGTCGCCACGGTGCTCGACGCCTTGGGCATTGCCGCTCCCGTGCCGGTGATCGGCTATTCCTTCGGCGGCGTGCTGGCCCAGGCCTTCTGCCTCGCTTATCCCG
>JARLIW010000055.1 GCA_031291515.1 Beijerinckiaceae bacterium
CTACATCAATTTTTCCGTGCGCGAACACGACATTCGAGGATATATCGGAATGCTGATGGACCTCCCGTCGCTCGCCACGCTGAAAGTTTTGGTCGCGAGTTTCATTGCACGCGTTATGGATGAAGACATGAGCGGATGATCCGCCATGCGCCCGGATTATTGGTACCGTGATGAGTGATACCGCAAACTCAGACCTGGCAAGCATGGAGAATATGACGGACGACGCCGTGCGCCAGTTCGCCGGTCCTATGTACGGCGCGATGACCCAAACGAATATTCCGATGGCGGTCACCAATCCGCGATTGCGAGACAACCCGGTCGTTTTCGTCAATCGAGCTTTTACCGCCCTGACGGGATACGAAGCGCAAGAGGTCCGCGGCAAAAACCTCCGATTTTTGCAAGGCGCCGGGACCGCCCCGGAAACGGTTGCCAAAATACAGCGAGCGCTGCGCGCGGGTCGCGACTATCAAGGCGAAATTCTCAATTACCGTAAGGATGGCACGCCATTCTGGACCGCGATATCGATGACCCCTGTCCCCGACGACACCGGGAAGCCTGCGTATTTTCTCGCCACGCATTCCGATCCCGCGCGAAACCGGCAACTGTCCGAAACCGTGCTTCCCCCCTATTTGACCCAACTCAGCGAATTAGACGAGCGGCTCCAGCTGACGCTTTCAATTTGCAGCGCCGCGGCGGCTTGGGAATGGGACTTCAAGAGCGGCCGCATCCTGGGCGACGCGCGGTTCGCCGCGCTCTACGGTTTGACCAGCGAGCAAGCCTCCCAAGGCGTTTCGCCCAAGACGTTCTTTTCCATTATCCACCCCGACGATCAGGTCCGTATTCGGCTGGCCGTTGGCGGGGTTCTGCGCGGCGCCGAAATCTTCAACAAAGAATACAGAATCCTCGCGGCGGACGGGTCCGTGCGCTGGATTCACGCGCGCGGCCTCTGCCGCCATCCCGATCTCCTCGACGGCGCGCAAGATCTGGGTGTCAGGCCGCCGCTTCGGTTCAACGGCGTGCTGATGGACATTACCGACCAGAAAAGGGTCGAGGAACAGCTTCGGATTGCACAAACGGCCGGGGGCATCGGCACATTCGAGTATATCGACGGTTTTGCCACTGTCTCCGTCTCCGCGCAATTTTGCAACTTGCTCGGGTTGCATCCCGCAAGTGATCTGCCGGTGCGCACGATCAACGCCATCGTCCACCCGCAAGACCCCCCTCTGATCGATACCGCCCCGCAAAAGCGAGATCGGCATGCGGCTCAAGTGGAGTTGCGGATTACGCGCCCCAACGACGGCGCCGTGCGGTGGCTGACGCGGCGCGGCGAATATTTGAGCGAGAGCGGTTCGGCTGGGGTCCACTTTGTCGGCGTCATCTACGACGTCACCGAAGCCAAACATATCGAAGTCCAATTACGTAATCTCAATGAAACGCTCGAACAGCGTGTTGCCGATACAGTGGCCGAACGCCGAAAAACCGAAGAAGTCTTGCGCCATTCGCAAAAGATGGACGCCGTCGGTCAATTGACTGGTGGCATCGCGCATGACTTCAACAATCTGCTCACCGGGATCACGGGAAGTCTCGACATGCTGAGCACGCGGCTTTCCCAGGGCCGCTACAAGGACGTCGACAAATATATTTTGGCGGCGCAAGGCGCGGCCAAGCGGGCCGCGGCCCTGACCCACCGGCTTCTCGCGTTCTCACGCCGCCAAACCCTCGATCCCAAATCGACCGACGCCAACCGTCTCGTCGCCGATATGGAAGAGTTGGTCAGCCGCACCGTCGGCCCGGCGATCGAACTGAACGTCGTCAAAGAGGAAGCGTTGTGGTCGGTTTTGGTCGATCCAAACCAGCTCGAAAATGCGTTGCTCAACCTGTGTATCAACGCCCGCGACGCGATGCCCGACGGCGGCAAATTGACGATCGCGACCGAAAACCGTTGGCTCGAAAGTCGCGCGGCCCGCGATCTCGATTTGCCGCCGGGTCCTTATGTCACTCTTTGCGTCACGGACACCGGAACCGGCATGGAACCCGATGTCATCAACCGAGCATTCGAACCGTTCTTTACGACGAAGCCCCTCGGGTTGGGAACCGGCCTCGGACTCTCGATGATTTTTGGGTTTGTCCAACAGTCTGGCGGGCAGGTGAAAATCGACTCGAGGGTCGGCCACGGGACGACGATGTGTCTCTATTTGCCGCGCTACACCGGCGCGCCAACCGCGGTCCCCGAAGAGTCGAGCCCCTCCGCCAGTGCCCCCGCCGGCAAAGGCGAAACGGTGCTGGTCTTGGACGACGAGCCGACGATCCGGATGCTGATAAGAGAAGTGCTGGAAGAGCTCGGCTATAAGGCCTTCGAGGCCGAAGACAGCATGACCGGCCTCAAACTCCTTCGCTCGGATCTGAGAATCGACCTTCTCGTGACCGATGTCGGTCTTCCCGGCGGTCTTAACGGCCGCCAGGTCGCGGACGCGGGCCGCTTGATCAGACCAGGCCTCAAAGTTCTCTTCATTACCGGTTACGCGGAAGCGGCCATGGCGAACGAGGGCCAGATGGAAGCCGGAATGCACATTCTCCCGAAACCTTTCACGATGGAAGCGCTCGCCGGGCATATCAAAACGTTGATCACCGGCGTGCCGATTGCCCGGGCCTAGCCCGTAACGGACGTCGCTCGACGTTTCCGGCGCTTCGCGACCCATTCGTTTCCCGCCAGCAGGATGAATCCGTTGGCGCCGCCGCGCGTTCTATCGGTGCGGCGCCTCGTTGAGCCGTTCCGCCAATGAGAGTGCTCGGGAGGATTTGATGAGCGACCGAAAGTTCAGCGTCCACGCGCGCCACATCGACAGCCACCACGCCCGCCTGGTGAGCGAGTCGAGCTTCGTCGCGGCCGCGATCGCCTATGTCGAAGATCTCGAGACCGGAGGCGATTCCTCGGAGATCAGCGTGATCGTCCGGGACGTCGCGAGCGGCCACGAGCAGTGTTTCCGCATCGACCTCGATACCGGCGAGGTCAACGGTTGCGGGTAGGTTGAACGAATCAGCCCGTTAGTCGTTGCTTGAGATCGTCGCGAGCCACCAAATGGCGACCCGGAGATTTCGTAAATGGCGTATCGTCCCAGTTGGCAAGGCCATCTCAAATTATCGCTCGTGACTTGCCCCGTCGCGCTCTACACGGCAACCAATGCCGCGGGCGATGTCCATTTCAACCTCATCAATCCAAAGACGAACAACCGGATCAAGATGATGACGACCGACCCCGACACGGGTCCGATCGAACGCTCCGCCCTCGTCAAGGGCTACGAGATTTCGAAGGGAGAATACATCCTGCTGTCCGACGACGAGATCAAATCGGTCAAGTTGGAAAGCACCAAAACGATCGACGTCGAACGTTTCGTGGCCGCCTCGGAGATCGATCGCGTTTATTGGGACCATCCCTACTACCTCGCGCCCGACGGCAAGATCGGGCAAGAGGCCTTTTGCGTGATCCGCGACGCGCTTGCGCGCACCGGGCAAATCGCGCTCGGCCGCATCGTTCTTTCGACGCGCGAACGGATTCTGGCGTTGGAACCGCGAGGAAAGGGGATTCTCGCCTATTCGATCCGCTCCGAGGCGGAGGTTCGGAAGGCGGATGAAATTTTTGCGCCGATCAGCGCCGCCAAGCCTGATCCCTCGATGATTTCGATCGCCGAGAAAATCATCGAACAGCAAGAAGGCCCGTTTGACCTCAGCCAATTTAAGGATCGCTACGAGGACGCTTTGAAGGCCCTGATCGAGGACAAGAAAAAAGGCCACAAGTCCGTCGCCGTCGAACCCGAGGAGCACAACGTCATCGACTTGATGGCGGCGCTGAAAGCGAGTCTCTCCAAAAAGGGTTCCCCCGCCGCGACGGCGAAAAAATCGCCTAAGGCGCAGCGCCCCGCGAAGGCGCGGCCCAGGGCAAAGCGGAGCGCCTGAACATGCCATAGCGTCGCCAGCAGGGCCTATCGCTAGCGTGATGCCACCCAAGTCGACAGCGCACTAAGCGTCGCCTGCGTGGCCTGGCGCGGGCCTTGAAACACTCACTCGAGCGTTTCCTCGACCAAGACGCCGGATCGCTTGATCCAACACAGATTCGGCCTCGGCATAATCCACCCAAGCCTTGGTCTTGCGCAGAAGCCGAGGAACGGTCCGCACATTGAAGTTCCGCGGATCAAGCCCTTTTTTAACCTGCGCCCAGGTAAGCGGCATCGAAACCGTGGCGCCCGCCCGCGCGCGCGGCGAGAGGGGCGCCACCGCCGTGGCCGTGCGATCGTTGCGGAGATAATCGAGATAGATGCGGCCAGCGCGAAGCTTCTTCGCCATATTGACGATGTAGAGGTCTGGTTCGTCGTTGGCCATGCGTTGACAGACATCGCGCGCAAAAGCTTTCGCCTCGGGCCAGCCCAGGCCCTGTTTTTTGGACGCGGCCAGCGGCACGACGACATGCAATCCCTTGCCGCCGGTCGTCTTGCAAAAGCTGACGAGACCCAGAGCGTCGAGCCGGTCCCGCATCTCATGAGCCGCTTCGATCACGGCCTCAAAGCCGACATCCGGGCCCGGATCGAGATCGAAGACGAGGCGCCCTGGAACCTCCGGACGACCCGGCTGGCAATTCCAAGGATGAAGTTCAAGCGCCGCGACCTGCGCGAGCGCGGCAAGCCCCTCGACCCGATCGACCTCGAGATAGGGTTTGCGATCGCCAGACACCGTCACCAATTCGAGTAAGCTCGATGTGCCTGGCATCGCATGACGCTGGAAAAATTTCGGCCCGGCAAAACCGTCGGGGGCCCGGACAATCGAACAGGGACGTCCACGGACATGATCGAGCATCCACGGACCGACGGCTTCGAAATAGGATGCGAGATCGAGCTTGGTGACCGGCGCTCCGCCGTCGACGCCGGGCCACATGGGCTTGTCGGGATGAGAGATCGTCACACCCATGACGATCGGCTTCCCCGAGGCCTTGATTTTTACATCCCTCTCAAGCGGCGTCGCGGGGTCCGGCAGGGCAACTTTGTCCGCCTTGGCGGGCCTTTCCGCCTCGACATCTCCCGCTGGTTTGTCCTCGCGCAGAGCCTTGAAGGCGGCCTGGCGAACCCTGCCATCGCCGGTCCACCCCGCGAATTCGATTTCGGCGACGAGTTCGGGCCGCGTCCAATGAATATTCGGCTCGGCGCTTGGCGCCCCAAGGCCGGTGAACGGTGATTTCCTTGCCGCAACCGCCTCGAGCCTGGGCAGCAAGGCGCGAACTTTGTCCGCGCTATATCCCGTGCCGACGCGCCCAACGTAAATGAAACGACCCTCGCGGTAGACCCCGGCGAGAAGAGAACGGAACTTGCCGCCGGTGCTCGTCCAGGCGCCAATCACAACCTCATGGCCCCCGCGACACTTTGCTTTCGTCCAGGTGGCCGTGCGTCCCGATTTGTACGGCGCGTCCGCCCGTTTCGAAACGATTCCCTCGAGCGAGAGCTTGCACGCGGAGCGCAGGATGGCTTCGCCGCCCGTTTCGAAATGGTCGACATAGCGGATCAACCTTTGCCGACCGAGGGCTTCGAGACGCTCTCGCAGTCGTTGCTTTCTCTGCAGAAGCGGACGTTCGCGCAGATCCTCGTTGCCCGCGAATAAGATGTCGAAAGCGAAAAAGACGAGATTGCCAGTCTTTCCCTCGGACAAAGCCGCCTGGAGCGCGGCGAAATCAGGCGCGCCGTTTTTATCGAGCGCGACGATCTCGCCATCGATCATCGCATCGGGAAGACCCGCCGCCGCGCGGCCAATCGCGGCAAATTTTGCTGTCCAATCTTGGCCGCCGCGCGTCTTGAGCGTCGCCGCGCCGCCGGCGACCCGGAGCTGCATCCGATAGCCGTCGAACTTGACCTCATGAACCCAGCCCTCGCCGGCGGGCGGACGGTCGACGCTTTGACAAAGCTGCGGCGCGACAAAATCCGGCATCATCACCGACCGTTTTCCAATCCGGGGCTCAGCCGTTTTCGATTTGGCGGTCTCGGCACGGGTCTTTACCGGCGCGGCGGTTTTGGCTCGCCGGCTTTGGGCCGCGAGGCCCTTGGCGCGATCCGAACCCGCGCCGGGATCAACGACAGTGCCCTTGTCCAGCATGAACGGTTTGGGGGCCTTCCCTTTTCCCGCGGCGATCGCTTGCATCGGACGTCCCGATGCGACGGATCGATCTTCGGCGAGCAAGGCATCCGCGTCCCCCTCGCGGGCATATTCGTCGCGATGCTTGATGAGGAGCCAGTTCGTGCGTTTGCTTCGCATGCGGTCGTTCTTCATCCGCACCAACACCCAGCTGCCGTGCAGCCGCTCTCCGTCGAGCGAAAACTTCAAATCGCCGCTGGCGAGCGCCTCCCGTGGCGACTTGTTCCCTTCCACATTCCAATAGCCGCGATCCCACAATTGCACCGTGCCGCCGCCATATTGGCCTTTCGGAATTGTCCCCTCGAAGTCGCCGTAATCGAGCGGATGGTCTTCGACCTCCACGGCCAAACGCTTGTCGCGCGGGTCGAGGGATGGCCCCTTCGTCACGGCCCAGGACTTGAAGACGCCGTCGAGTTCGAGGCGGAGATCATAATGGAGCCGCGTGGCATCATGTTTCTGGACGATAAAACGGCCGCGGGCGGCAGGCGCGATCGTGACATCGCCACCAGGCTCGGCCGTCTTGGTGAAATCGCGTTTTGCGCGATACGTCGAAAGCTTGTGGGGGCTGGCCAAGCGCGTCCTCGATCCAGGGTCTCGTCAATGGACTTGGGGCGTAACGCGGCAGTAGAGCTTTGGTTCTTCTGGCTTCGTTCAAGGCGGCCCGCTTGGGCGCTCGCCACGAGCGATCGGCGAATGCCGCGCGATCGGGAACCCTTTTTATTTTTTTGCCCGGCCGGCCGCCAGGAGGCGTTCCAATTCCTCGTATGCGATAGGCTTGACCAAATGGTGATCGAATCCAGCCTCGGATGCCAGGGTCTTGTCCCGTGCTTGCCCCCAGCCCGTCTGCGCGATGATCAGCGCGTCTTTAAAGACAGGATCCTCGCGGAACGCGCGGCAGACGGCGTATCCATCCATGACGGGCAAGCCGATATCGAGCAAGACGGCATCTGGATTGAACTCCCGCGCCGCCTGAAGCGCTTCCCGCCCATCATAAACGAGGTGATACTGATGGCCGATCTCCTCCAACATCCAGCCGACGGTCTGCGCGACCACGGTATTGTCGTCGACGACCAGCACTTTGAGCGGCCGCGCGGCGACCGGATCGTCCGCGCGTTTCGCGGTTTCCGGCGGCGTCGCAATACCGGCCGCGGCGCGCGGAATCCGGACAGTGAAAACACTGCCCTGCCCCGCTCCCGCGCTTTCCGCGCTGACAGAGCCATCGTGCATGGCGACGAGCTGCTTGACGAGCGCAAGGCCGATGCCGAGCCCGCCCCGCGCGCGGTCCGTGTGATTTTCGACCTGGGCGAACAGCTGAAACACCTTCGCCTGCATATCGGCGGGAATCCCCAAACCGTTGTCGGACACCGTAATCACGGCATCTTCGCCATCGGCCCTCAACGACAAGCCAATGCGGCCGCCCTCGGGCGTATATTTAGCGGCATTATTCAAGAGGTTGCCGACGACCTGAGCGAGACGCGTCAAATCCGCGTCGAGCCAAATCGGCTCGGGCGACACGTCGAGCGTAAGCGAATGACCCGCGGAATCGATCAAGGGTCGGCTTGATTCCAACGCCGAACGGATGACGTCGGTGGCCGGAATTCTTTCCATGCGAAGCTCGATCTTGCCCTGGCTTACGCGCGAAACGTCGAGCAGATCATCGATCAGTCGGACCAGGTGAAAAAGTTGCCTGTCCATCATCTCGCGAATTTCCATCGCGTCGTCGCTATTGGGACTCCTGCGAAGAATGTCCAACCCGTGGCGGAGCGGCGCGAGCGGATTGCGCAGTTCGTGGGCGAGGGTGGCCAGGAACTCATCCTTGCGACGGTCCGCCTCCTCCAGCGCGTCCGAATGCGCCTTGAGTTTGTCGCGCTGGATGGCGATCTGCTGCCGCTGGCGGTAAAGTTCGAAAAAAACATCGACTTTACTGCGCAGAATGTCGGATTCGATCGGTTTGTGAATGAAGTCCACGGCGCCGGCCTCATAGCCGCGAAACCGCCGTTGCCCATCGGCATTGCCCGCCGTCACGAATATGATCGGCACGCGCCGCGTGCGTTCGTTTCCGCGCATCAGCTCGGCCAATTCGAAACCGTTCAGGCCAGGCATCTGCACATCGACGAGGGCCAACGCGACATCATTTTGAAGCAAAAGTTCAAGGGCTTCGTCGCCCGAATGCGCTTTGAGCAACACGAGTCCGTCACGGCGGAGCAAAGCTTCAAGTGACAGGAGGTTTTCCTCCAGATCGTCAACGAGAAGAAAGTGAACCGGACCCATGATCAAAGTCATGCCTTTTCAATCTCTTGGAGATATGCCGCGATCTCGCTGAGCGACAAGACCCGAGCTCCAGGGCATTCCGCGATCGCCGCCTCTGGCATCGCCGAAGCATAGGCTCCCTCTGGACTTTGTACGATGGCTGTTCCCCCCGCTTCGACCACGGCCCGCAAGCCTTTCGCCGCGTCCTGATTGGCGCCCGTCAACACGATGCCGATGAGGCTTGGACCATAGGCATCGGCCGCGCTTTCAAACAGAACGTCAATGGAAGGGCGGGAATAAAATACGGGATCGTCGTTGGAAAGCGAAAGGCATTTGTTCCTTTCCACGAGCAAGTGGTAGTCCGGCGGTGCAAAGTAAGCCGTGCCGCGGCCAATCGGTTCCTTGTCGGCGGCCTCGTGGACCTCAAGCCTGCATTTGGCCTGAAGCAGTTCGGCCAGGACGCTTTTCCGATCGGGCGGCACATGAACGACGATCATGACCGGCAGGGCGTAGTCCGCCGGCAGAAGAGGTAGAATGGCCGATAACGCCTCGGTCGCCCCCGCGGAAGCGCCGATCACGACAGCTTCGGCTTTTGCTCCGTTCATTTGCTGCTCTTCTGGTAAATTTTTTCGTCCCGAACACACTCCGTGAATGAGTCGGCATGTTGAAAAAACCGCATGCTTTCCTTCGAGCCGAGTCCCAAGAACCCTTTCCTCGCCAGTGAATCCTTAATAAGGCCCAGCGCCCGATCCTGCAAACCGCGGTCGAAATAGATGAGGACGTTCCGGCACGACACGAGATGCATCTCGGCAAAAACGGCGTCGCTAACAAGGCTGTGATCGGAGAAAACGACATGCTTGCGCAGGCTTTTGTCAAACGAAGCTTTGCCGTAAGCCGCGCTGTAATAGTCGGATAGCGACGACTTCCCGCCCGACTTTCTGTGATTTTCCGTGAACAATTGGATGCGGTCGAGATCGTAGATTCCCGCCTCGGCCTTGGCGAGCGCATCTTGGTTAATGTCCGTCGCATAGAACAATGTCCGTTGCTCGAGGCCCTCTTCCCGAAAGAGAATGACAAAGGAATAAAGTTCCTCCCCGGTGCTACAGCCGGCGATCCAGATCTTAAGCGAGGGATAGGTCCGCAGGTGCGGTACGACTTTCTCGCGGATCGCCCGAAAATAAGACGGGTCTCGAAAAAGTTCGCTGACGTGGACGGTCAGATAGTTCAGCAGGGGACTCAGCAAGGCCGGACGATGAAGGAGTCCGTCCTGGAGCGCGGAAAAGCTGCGAAACCCCATCTGCTCGCGAGCTTGCTTCAAGCGCCGTTTGATGGACGCCTGCGCGTAGTTTCGGAAGTCGTAATGATACCGCTGGTACAGCGCTTCGAGCAGCAAGCGGATTTCGAGGTCTTCGACCTTCTCAAGCATTCAACCGTCTCACCGTGGCATCCACACACGCACAAGAGAAAGGAGTTTGTCGACATCCAACGGTTTCGCCATGTAATCGTTCGCGCCCGCTTCGATGCATCGCTCCTGATCATCCGGCATTGCTTTCGCGGTCAGCGTGATGACGGGCAGCGTTTTCCACTCCGCTTGTTTTCGAATCTCGCGCGTGGCGGTGAGCCCATCCATGACCGGCATCATGACGTCCATGAGAACCAGATCAATCGTGTGACCTGGCAACGTCCTCGATTTTTCGAGGGCGTTGAGCGCCTCCCGGCCGTTCCTGGCGATCTCCACGAGCACGCCGCACGGCTCGAGAATATTCGTCAGCGCATAGACGTTCCGGACGTCGTCTTCGACCACGAGGACCCGGCGTCCTTCGAGAATTGCATCTCTGTTTCGTGCCTTGCGGATCATTTTCTGCTGTTCGTCGGGCAGCTCGGAGACGACCTGGTGCAGGAACAGGGTCACTTCGTCGAGGAGGCGCTCCGGCGACTTGGCGCCCTTTATGATGATCGACCGCGAGTAGCGTCGCAGCCGCTGCTCTTCGTCAAAGGATAGTTCGCGGCCCGTGTAAACGATGACCGGCGGAAAGGAATACGCGTCCTCGCGGCTGAGCGTTTCCAATATCGAATAGCCCGAAGCATCGGGAAGGGAGAGATCGAGCACCATGCAGTCGAACGTCTGCTGCTCGAGGAGCGCGAGGCATTCGACCGCTGTTCCGGCCGCCACCGTTTCGACGTCGTGCGACGTCAGCAGCTTTCCCACCGCGTCACGCTGGGTGTCGTCATCCTCGACGACGAGAACCCGATGCATCCGTTGGGACAGTTTCATTTCGAGCTTTTGCAGGACGTCGGCCACGTCCTCGCGTTTGACAGGTTTGCGCAAATAACCGACCGCGCCCAGCGAAAACGCCGTTTGCGCATGGTCGCTCCCGGATATGACATGAATCGGAATGTGTCGCGTTTGGTTGTTGCGCTTAAGCCGATCGAGAACCGAAAGCCCCGATTGGTCTGGAAGACCGATATCGAGGACGATCGCGCTTGGCATATGCTGTTGCGCGAGGCTCAACGCCTCTTCCGCGGTGTCGGCGATTAGGCACTGAAACCCCATTTCGCGGGAAAGGTCGCATAAAATATTGGCAAACGTCCCGTCGTCCTCGACGATCAGAAGAAGACGCTTGTTGTTCGCCAATGTTTCGCGATCGTCGTCCGCTTTCCGATAACGTGGCGCGGGCGTGGCGGGAATGTCCCGTGCCCGCGCAACCACGGGCTCCACGGCCGTCGTCGGGCGGATTTCGCGCGGCGCCACGCCGGCGGGGTCGTAAGTTTCGGGTATTTGAACCGTGAATGTACTCCCCTGGCCCACGCTGCTCGTCAGGCGGATCGAGCCGCCCAGCATGCGCGCAAGCTCGCGCGAGATTGAAAGGCCAAGGCCTGTTCCGCCATATTTGCGGTTGATCGTTCCATCGGCCTGACGAAAAGCGTCGAAGATAATTTGTTGCTGTTCCTCCGATATGCCGATGCCCGTGTCCGTTACCGATAGCGCGACTTGCCCATCCGCGCTCCGCCGGACCGCCACTTGGACCTTGCCGGTCTCGGTAAACTTGAAGGCGTTGGAGAGAAGATTCTTGAGAATCTGCTCGAGGCGCTGCACATCGGTATCAATCGTCGCGGGACATTCGGGGGCGACATCAATTTCAAATGCGAGGTGCCTTTCATGCGCGACAGGCTGAAAGACCTCCTGGATGTCTTTCACCAGGCGATCGATCGACACCGTTTCGGGCCGGATCTCGACATGGCCCGCCTCGATTTTCGACAGATCGAGAATGTCGTTGATCAGGTCGAGAAGATCGTTGCCGGACGACTGGATCGTCTTGGCGAATTTGACCTGTTCGTCGGTTAGGTTTTCGTCGGGATTGTCCGCGAGCAACTTCGCCAAGATGAGCGACGAATTGAGCGGAGTCCGCAATTCATGGGACATGTTGGCCAGAAAATCCGACTTGTACTGGCTCGCCTGCTCCAACTCTCGCGCTTTCAATTGCACGGCGGCGGCGGTCCGCGCGAGGTCGTCGCGCTGGGTTTCCAATTGCTGAGCTTGTTCTTCGAGCTGCGTGTTGATTTGTTCCAGCTCGGCTTGCTGCTGTTCGAGCCGCGACTGTGATTCCTTCAGGGCCCGGCTCTGCTCGGCGAGTTCCTCGTTCGACACGCGCAACTCCTCGGTTTGAACCTGGAGCTCCTCCGACTGGCGCTGTGTTTCTTCGACGAGATTTTGAAGCTCGACGCGATAATTGGCCGAGCGGACCGCCACCCCAACGGACTCCGAGGCCCGTGCAAGGAGGGTCATGACATCGTCGTCGACCGGGTTGAAAAAGCCGAGCTCGATGACCGCGTTGACCGCGCCATCCGCGCTTGCCGGCGAAATGATCAGATGCCGCGGTTTGTCCTGGCCGAGCGCTGACGCGATCGTCAGATACCCTTCGGGGACGTCCCGCAGTAAGAACGGACGGTTTTCGACCACGGCTTGGCCGAGCAGCCCGTCTTTACGCGTAAAGCGCTCCGGAATGTCCGCGTTCGCGGGCACGCCATAGGTGGAAATGCGCCGATAAAGATCGCCGCCGCCGATGAACATCGCACCAGCATGGGCGCCAAGGTACCGCGCGAGAAACTGTAAGATATTGTCGCCGATCTGCTCCGAGACCTGATCGCCAAGCATCGCGGCGCCGAGTCCGACTTGGCCCGCCTGAAGCCATTCCTGGCGTTGGCGAGCAAGCGCGGCCCTGCGAATAAGAAGCCCCACGATCACGGTCAAAACAACGCCGAGCAAACAGGAGAGAAAACCGCCGAGAAGCGCGGCGTCATACGCATCGACCATTTCCGCGAGCCGCTTTTCGCGGAGCCCCGCTTCTTCACGGTCCATGGCTGCGAGCTGGCTGCGGATCGTATCCATCTCGATTTTGCCGCGATTGGTTTCAACCACCACGAGCGCGGCTTCGAGACCCTGAGTCCGGCGCAGATCGATGGTCTGCTTGAGCTCCGCTAGTTTGGCCCCGACGTGCAGTTTGAGCGGTCCGATCCGGCTTCGCTGGTTTGGATTATCGCGCGTGAACTCCGCAAGCTGATCGAGTTGCGAGGGAATCGCCAACAAGGCTGCATTATATGGTTCGAGATAGCGTTCGTTGTCGGTCAGCAAGTAGCCGCGCTGTCCCGTCTCCGCGTCTTTAACCGTGGACAGCAACCCGTCGAGGATGGCGATGACCTGATGGGAATGAACGATCATTTGATTGTCCTCCCAAAGAGTCCGAACGTTGAGGTAGGCGATCCCACCGCTGACGATGAAGAAGACGAAAACGACGGCGAGGCCGAACGCGACAAGCGGGTCCACGCCGGATTTCCGCGTCGGGGGGTTAAACGTAGGCGTCTGTTTCATAAACTGTTCTCGTCACCATTTCAGCGGGGCGGTTCGCGCAGCTGGGCCGCGGCGATCGAGCCGGCGCCCGTTGTACAGAATTTCGAGAAAAGGGAGAAGCTTCCAGCTTCCTGGCGTGACGCCACGGGACCGCCATGGCCGAAACTCAAGAATTTTTCGTCGCTATGTAGGCTTTCATACAGACAAGCCAATTGCCACGCTTTCTAATGCCGAAGCTCAAGTATGGGTGAGCCGGGCGTAGGACATGCGTGCGTTGAATAAGAATAAAACGATGGACATTCCCACTCCATCGGCCAAACACACGATATGGCTTGAGCGGTTGCTCCGCATTGAAGACGACTGTTGCATTGGTTTGATGATTAGTGACAGGTCCATGATCACGGCTCCACAGTTATTGGCCCCATCTTGACGATCTCCGATACCCAGACCTTTGCGGACGTAGCGGAAACCGATGAAGCGTTGGTCGGTCATGGCGTCGATACCTTTTATCCAGCGGCGTTGTCGGTTCACTATCCGATCGGCGGATCCCGTTCCTCTTCACGACCAGTTATCAGCTCACGCCTACAGACTTGCATGACGACATCGCCGTTTTGATGAAGCCGTTTCAAATCAACAATCTTCATCGCGCCGTCGAGGCACGCACGGTCAAGCCGGAAGCCGCGAGCCCAAGATAAAACGGACGCGGCTTGCAAAAGAGAATAAAAGAAGGAGATCAAAAACGATTTCCGCAAGGCGATTACCGAGCGCCACAACCATCCTGCGGTTCTCGGGTCCCGGGCGACCGGGCGGAGAATCGTAGTGAACATATCTCGAGTTCCCGCCAATAGACGGAACCGTCTGCTCGCCGCCTTGCAGCCTTCGGATTATTCGCTGTTGGCGCCGCACCTCAAAGTGACCCGCCTTAAACAAGGGACCGTCCTTCAGGAATCCGGCGATCCGATCCGCCAGGTCTATTTTCCCGAAAGCGGAATGGTTTCCGTATTAGCGGTCATGCAAGCTGGAAATGGGATCGAGATCGCCACCATCGGTCGGGAAGGAGCGGTCGGCTATATGGCGGCCCTGGGCAGCCGGCACGCCGCCGGCCGCGCCGTCGTTCAGGTCGATGCGGACGCGTCTCAAATTTCCGCTTCGAACTTTCGAAGCGCCTTTGATCAGAGTCCCGGTATTCGCGACCTCATCCTGCGTTACAACGACGTCCAAATGGCGCTCGTTCAACAATCGGCGGGATGCAACGCGCTCCACCACGTGGAGAAACGACTATGTCGATGGCTTTTGCAAACACGTGATCGATGCGACAGCGACATCCTCCCGCTGACCCACGAACTACTTTCCGAGATGCTCGGCGTCCAGAGGACGACTGTCACGGTCGTTGCGCGCGCCTTGCAAACACAGGGTCTCGTTCGATACCGCCGCGGCCAAGTCGAAATTATTGATCGCCACGGCCTCGAAAAAAAGGCCTGCGAATGTTACGAAGTTGTCCGAGGAAAAAGCGAAGAGGTTTTTTCTCACGATGATCACTGAGATCACCTCGATGCCGCGCTATTTTTTCCACCTAGAAAATGCTCGGCCCTTCCGCGACGTCGATGGTTTGGAACTCCCCGACATCGACGCCGCTCACGACGAGGCCGTTGGTCTTGCTCGTGACATCATGCGCTTGGAACCAGGTCGCCGGAATTGGTCGAAATGGACTGTTTCGGTGACCGATGGAAATGAGTCCCGCGTGCTTCAGATTCCCTTTTCGGATGTGAACTGACGCGACGTCGTCGACCCCTCGATCGATACCGGCACCAGAACGCGACAATCCGCCAAATGGCGCGCGAACCCAATGCCGCCCAGCGATTAGGATCGCGCCAAGCCGTTGATCCTCGAGAGGCGTCAAGCCACACGCCCGTCGTCAGGAGCGCTTGTACGATCGGACACCGCCCGCCGCGAACACGTCGCGGCTCCGAGATTTAAATCGTCCCGGCCGTTTCCTCGAGGGCGGTCGCCAGCGCATGAGGCTTCGCGGAAAAGACCCGGCTGCCCGCTAGAGCATGACGTGTCCATTAAACCGCGTTTCCACACGATCTCGCGGATCTTAACGCAAGAACGATCCGCGCCAGCGGAATGTCAAACGTCAGGTATCTTGGTCGAGGCCCCTGCCCTGGCCTTGTCGACCCGCGGCCAGTTCGTTGCCGATCCTATCGCGCGACGGCCAACCAATCCATTCCAACCGGTCGCACGGCGACTCCGGATGCGCGATTTGCTGGCGCATCGTATCGGCGCAGCCTCCGCGTGCTCGACCGGGCGGGCGCCCAGACGTGGCGACCGCCAATTCCAACGCGTGACGAATACGAAAACCGTTGCGACGCAAAGCATCACACGCATTCACGGGACCGAGAAAGGGAGACCGCGACCCGACTCATATTTTAATGAGTCGATAGATTTCGTATGATTCGATTTCAAAATTCTCCCAGAAAATCACCATTTCTATGGAGAGAATAAAATTCCGCGCAAATACTGACGTCACGAATAAAAATATTATTCTATCTTGAAGCCAAAAGCCCAGCGCTCTATACGCAGTTTTGCCACCGCGCGATTTAAATCGTGGTCGCTGACGTAAGGATTCAAGCCCCATGACCGAAGACACGCCGCAGCAGACATCGCTTGGCGATGTCGCGGCAAGGCAGCTTGCCAATGCGACAAAATCCGCGCCGCAAATGTCGGCCATCACGCCGAGATGGTTGACGCGCGCCATGCAATGGGTGCCGGTCGAGGCTGGTATCTTCCGGCTCAACCGCGTCAAGGACGCCTCGCTGATAACAGTCGATTGCTCCGCGCGCGACGAGCGCGTCCTTCCCGAGACCTATGTCGGCTACGAGGAACAACCGCGCGAATATATGCTCAGCGCGGTCAACAGCGTCGTCGATATTCATACCCGAATCGCGCATCTCTATAGCGCGCCCTATAGCCAGGTTTCCGAACAGCTCCGCCTCACCATCGAGATCATCAAGGAGCGTCAGGAAAGCGAGCTGATCAACAATCCCGAATATGGGTTGCTGAACAATGTTGCGCCTTCCCAACGCATTACGACGCGCGCGGGAGCGCCGACCCCCGACGATCTCGACGAACTTCTGGCCAAAGTGTGGAAGGAGCCCGGCTTCTTCCTGGCTCACCCCGCCGCGATCGCCGCCTTCGGCCGCGAATGCACGCGCCGTGGCGTGCCGCCGCCAACCGTTTCAATGTTTGGGTCGCAGTTCATCACCTGGCGCGGCGTTCCGCTCATTCCGAGCAACAAGATCGAAATCGTGGGCAACAAGACGAATATCTTGTTGATTCGAACGGGACAGGCGCGCCAGGGCGTCATCGGTCTCTATCAGCCGAACTTGCCGGGCGAGCAGAGCATCGGTCTTTCCGTGCGTTTCATGGGGATCAACCACAAGGCCATCGCCTCTTATCTGATCTCGCTCTATTGCTCGCTCGCCGTCTTGACCGACGATGCGCTGGCCGTCCTCGATGGCGTCGAGGTCGATCGCTATCACACCTATAATTATCCATAATGCGCCTGGCCAGCCGGATTTCCAAACATCCGGCTGGCCTGCTTTCTCGATTCGACGGACTGGCCCACTCGGGAAGCGCACGAGACCGTTAAAGATGACGGGTTATTACCGGCAGGCCCGCGCATGGTAAGCAATCCCGCAAGCCCTCGAGACTTTGTGAGCACGATGGACGGCACCCCGATCGATCTCGATGCGCTGACGCGCTTGGTCAACGACCTGTTCCGGGGCGATCCTGGACTTGCCGGGATGACGCCTGCGTCCGGGGCCTCCCTCGATCCCGCGCAAACAGACATCACGCGGCCCGACGCCGCGCGGCCGTCGGCGCCGATTCCCGATCGCATCGAAAGCGTAGGTGCGCCTGGCGTCACCGGGTCCGCTGGCGGCGCCACGCCTTCACTCGCCGCAAGCCCCACGCGGCCGTCCGCTGGCGCGCCGTTTCCAGATGCCGCGCCCGCGCGCCATTTCGCGGGACCCATCCCGGTCACGGGCGTTTCGCCGATCCCTTCGTCGCCTTTCGGCTACGATTTGCCCGCGCCCGCCACCGGTTTGAAGGATTTGCCCCATGCCGGCGACTCCTTTCCGGAGGAAGCGGAATTGCGCGCGCTTCTCGCGCAAAAAGACGCTTCCGGCTATGGCATCGGCGGACTGCCAACCAGCTCCGCCGCGATCCCGCAATCCTATCAAAGCGCGCCCTATCCGAACGCCACCGGGCCGCACGCCTTTGGCGCGGCGGCTCCCGCGATCCCGGCGGCATATCCCGCGGCCGCGTCACCGCCGCCGGTTTCGGATCTGGGCTCGCTGACGCCAGGCGGGATCAACCTGGATATGATCCCCCATATCAACGATGGCTTTCCCGGCGACGCCGAGTTAAAGGCGCTGCTCTCGGCACGCGATCCCTCGCAATATGGCCCCGGTGCGCTCGGCGCCGCGCCAGCGGCGCTTCAGGGCCTGGGAAGCGTCCCGAAATCTCCGCAGAGCGCGCCACGGCCGGACACTGCTGTTCCGCAAGGATTTGGCACCTCGACCGATCCGTTCGGCATCACGCCGATGGCCGTTCCGCAAGCGCCGGGCATCCCCGGCTCCGCCGGCCTCAATCCCTCGCCCGCGCCGTCGTTCTATTTCATCAATGAAGGCTATTTTGCCGATGACGTGCCGAAGGCCGCGAAATCCGCCGGGACCATTTTCGAACCGGGAATGGCGCGCAAGGATTTCCCGATCTTCAAGCAGCGCGTCAACGGTTATCCGCTCATCTGGCTCGACAATGGCGCCACGACGCAGAAGCCGCAAGCGGTCATCGACCGTGTCTCGAAATTCTACGAAGAGGAAAACTCCAACATCCATCGTGCCGCGCATGAACTCGCCGCGCGCGCCACGGATGCCTACGAAGACGCGCGAAAAACCGTCCAGCGTTTCATCAACGCGGCAAGCGTCGAGGAACTGGTTTTTGTCCGCGGCACGACGGAAGGCATCAATTTCATCGCGCAAAGCTACGGCCGCCGTTTCATCGGCAAGGGCGATGAAATCGTCATCACCCATTTCGAGCATCACGCCAATATCGTGCCGTGGTATCTCTTGGCCAAGGAGACCGGCGCGGTGCTTCGCGTCGCGCCCGTCGACGATCACGGCAACATCATCCTCGACGAATACGAGCGCCTCTTAAACGGACGCACCAAGATCGTGTCGATGACGCAAGTCTCGAATGCCTTGGGCACGGTGTTGCCGGTGAAGGCCATGACGGAGATGGCTCATCGCCATGGCATTCCGGTCGTGGTCGACGGCGCGCAATCGATCTCGCACATGCCCATCGACGTCCAAGACATCGATTGTGATTTCTTCGTCTTCTCCGGCCATAAAGTGTTTGCCCCGACCGGGATCGGCGCCGTCTACGGCAAGAAGGCGATTCTCGATCAGATGCCGCCGTGGCAGGGCGGAGGCAATATGATCAAGGATGTCACTTTCGAAAAGATCGAGTTTCAGCCGGCCCCGTTCCGGTTCGAGGCCGGCACCGGCAATATCGCCGACGCGGTGGGGCTTGGCGAGGCGCTCAAATATCTCGAGCGGATCGGCATGGCCAATATCATGCGCTACGAGCATGACATCCTCGATTATGCCCTGCATCGCCTGCGCGAGATCAGGAGTCTCCGGATTATCGGCAATCCGACTGAACGGGCGGGCGTCATATCGCTGCTGATCGATGGTTTGGAACCGCTCGAAGTGGGCAAGGCGCTCAACCAAAAGGGCATTGCTGTCCGCGCGGGCCATCATTGCGCCCAACCGATCCTACGCCGTTTCGGCGTCGAGGCCACGGTGCGCCCCAGCTTCGCGCTCTACAATACGTTCGAGGACGTCGACCGCCTCGCCGAGGCGCTTTATGACATCGCCATCAATCGCGCGCAGTGAGGGACGCTCTAGGAGCGTTTCCTGCGTCCGCTCACGATTCTGTCGACGCTTCCCCCGGCGGGCGCCCGCGATCTGTCGCTTCGCGAAAAATGCCTTGACCCGTGCTCGATATCACGAGCCGGTCGCGACCGGCCCCTTAAAGAACTGGTTTGGCGGGCGTGGCAGACCGAGGTTTTCGCGCAGCGTCTTTCCCTCGTATTCACGGCGGAACAAGCCACGGCGCTGCAATTCCGGCACAACTTTATCGACGAAATCGTCGAGGCCACCCGGCAAATAAGGGAACATGACATTGAAGCCGTCGCAGCCTTCCCCCACGAGCCATTCTTCCATTTGATCGGCAATCGTCGTCGGCGTGCCGACAAAGGCGAGGCCGGAATAGCCGCCGAGACGTTGTGCCAATTGACGGACGTTGAGCTTGCTTCGCCGCGCCAGATCGACCACGCGTTCGCGCGCGCTTCTGCTCGCATTGGTCTCGGGAATCTCTGGGAGGGGACCGTCGGGATCAAATGCCGAGGCGTCGACGCCAAGCATGACAGACAATGACGCGATGCTGCTTTCATAATGCACGAGACTATCGAGCACAGCACGCTTTTCCCGCGCTTCCTCGTCCGTGTCGGCCACGACGGTAAAGGCGCCGGGAAGAATTTTGAGATGATCGCGGTTGCGGCCGAGCCGGTCCATCCGCCCCTTCACGTCGGCGTAGAAGGCCTGGCCCGAGGCCAGACTCGAGCCCGCGGCAAAGACCACCTCCGCCGTTTCGGCCGCGAGTTGGCGGCCCGGTTCCGAAGCCCCGGCTTGGACGATGACCGGCCAGCCTTGGACCGGCCGCGCGATATTGAGCGGGCCGCGCACCGACAAATATTTGCCCTTGTGGCCGAGCACATGGAGTTTCTCGGGATCGAAAAATAGCCCGGAGTCCACGTCGCGGATGAAAGCATCGTCGGCGAAACTGTCCCAGAGGCCCGTGACCACATCGTAAAACTCGCGCGCGCGCTCGTAGCGATCCCCGTGATCCATATGCTCGTCGAGGCCGAAATTCAGCGCCGCGTCCGGATTCGAGGTGGTGACGATATTCCAGCCCGCGCGCCCGCCGCTGATGTGATCGAGCGAGGCGAAACGACGGGCGATATGATAGGGAGACTCGAACGTCGTGGAAGCGGTCGCGACGAGGCCGATATGTTCGGTGACGCTTGCCAAGGCCGACAGAAGCGTGAACGGCTCGAAAGACGTGACGGTGTGACTGCGCTTCAAAGCCTCGAGCGGCATGTTCAACACGGCGAGATGGTCGGCCATGAAGAACGCGTCGAAACGCCCGCGCTCCAGCGTTTGCGCAAAGCGCTTGATATTGGGAAAGTCAAAATTGGCGCCAGGGAGGGCGCCGGGATAGCGCCACGCCCCGGTATGAAGACTGACGGGCCGCATGAAGGCGCCTAGGTGCAATCGACGCGCTTTCGCCATCAGTCTACCCTCCAAAGGTGGCGGAATGGGCCGCCCAACGATCCTGCGGCCCGCGGTCGGCGTTGAGACAACTCGGCCGTCGGGCGAGGTTTATCTGGAGCGTCAATTGCGTCATCGCAAGCACCGCGATCGAAAAGGAACTATTTTCTAAATTGTGGTGTTTGCGGGGAAATCAACCCGGCCAATTGTTCCAATTATGGAATGATTTTGATCTTACGTCGAGAAATCCATGTAGTAAGTTCCGGCTGAACGCGGCTGTGTCGATATGCGATCCAGTCGCGCCGGTCAGTGACAGCTTTTGGGCGGAACGTCTCCGCTAAGTTTCCGGTGAGGTCGTGATGGAGCAAGATGTGTTGCCCGTCGGTTTGGAGCGGGATGCTCGACACCTAGTCACGCTCGAGCCAGGGAAAGCCGTGCTCACGCGGCGCAATTTGGTGAGCGCCGCGGCAAGTCTCGCGGCATCGGGCGCTTTAGGCGCGGCGCCGGGCAAGGCCGCGGCCGAAACCATTCCGTCTCGACCCGAATGGCAACAGCGGCCGGGCGCGGAGCTTATGAGCCCACCTTACGGCGCCCCCTCCGCGCGGGAGAGCCAAGTGATCCGGCGAGCGCGCCACGGCTCCCCGCCGCCGCCCACGAATTATGCCGGCATTAGTTTGACGCCGCATCAAAATCTATATGGAATCGTGACGCCCGGCGGGCTGCATTACGAGCGGCATCATTCGGGCGTGCCCGATATCGATCCAGATCAACACAGGCTCCTCGTCCACGGCCTCGTCGAGCGGCCGCTGATCTTCACGATGGACGATTTGACGCGGTTTCCCTCGGTCTCGCGGCTCCACTTCCTCGAATGTTCCGGCAATACACCGACGTGGGGCGTGCCAAAGCCCGGACTAACCGTTCAAGACACGCATGGCCTTTTGAGCTGTTCGGAATGGACCGGCGTGCCGCTCGCCACGGTTCTCGCCGAGGCGGGCGTGCGGCCAGAAGGCAAATGGCTGCTGGCGGAAGGTGGCGATGCCGCCGCCTTGACCCGCAGCATTCCGATCGAAAAGGCCTTCGACGACGCCCTGCTCGTCTATGCGCAGAATGGCGAAAGGTTGCGTCCCGAACAAGGCTATCCCCTGCGCCTGCTGCTACCGGGCTTCGAGGGCAATACCAGCATCAAATGGTTGCGGCGCCTCAAGATCGGCACGGCGCCGTTCCAAACGCGCTGGGAGACGTCGAAATATAGCTTGGTGCTCCCGGATCAAACCATTCGCCAATTTGATTTCGTCATGGATGCGAAATCCGTCATCACCTCGCCCTCCGGTGGTCAATCCCTCAAAGGGACAGGCTTTCACGAGATTTCCGGTCTCGCCTGGTCGGGCCGCGGCAAGATCACGCGCGTCGAAGTCTCGACCGACGGCGGGACCTCCTGGCATGACGCCGCTCTCCAAGAGCCGGTCCTGTCGAAATGCCTGACGCGATTTCGCTTTCCCTGGCAGTGGGAGGGCGCGCCGGCGCGCCTGGCGAGCCGGAGCACGGACGCGAGCGGTTATGTCCAGCCAAGCCGGGCGGCGCTCGAATCGATCCGCGATGGCCGCTCCTACTATCACAACAACGCCATTCAGACTTGGGCTGTCGCCGCGAATGGGAGTGTCGTCAATGCGTAAGGCAGCGGTTTTGGCGCTGGCGCTCGCGGCGCCGGGTCTGGTCGCGGCATCGGGATCGCTTCAGGCGCAAAGTCTCTATCACTTGGGCCGGGCCGCGACATCGGCGGAGATTGCCGCCTGGGACATCGATATTTCGCCCGATGGCGCGGGCCTGCCGCCGGGCCATGGGAGCGTTGCCGAAGGCAAGGCGATCTATGCGTTAAAGTGCGCGGCGTGTCATGGCGATCACGGCCAAGGCAAGCCGATGGACGCGCTGGCGGGCGGACTCGGCACCGTGTTCGACGCCAAATCCGTCCGCACGGTCGGCAGCTTTTGGCCCTATGCCACAACGCTCTATGATTATATTCGCCGAGCGATGCCGTTTCCGGAACCCCAGTCCCTGAGCGACAGCGAGGTCTATGCCGTTTCGGCCTATGTTCTCAATCTGAGCGGCATCGTCCCCGATACAGCGGTTCTCGATGCCGCGAGTCTTGCCAAAATCGTGATGCCGAACCGCGACAGATTTGTTCATGATGCGAAGATCGACATCGGCCAACCGCAACCGGGCGCCGTGCCCGCCGTGCGGTAGAATGCGTCAGTAGCGCGCTTTGAGAGGTGCCGCCGCCACCTGAGTTGGCGCCTGCCACAGCGGAACGATCAAACGCAGCCACCCGCGTGTTTCGTCCGGAGCCTTCACACCGTTGTAGGTCGTGGTGACGGCCCGGGTGACATAGGCTTGCGCCGTGACCGGTCCAAAGTCATAGCCGATGAGGCCACCGAGTTCGGTTTCTCTGTTGCGCGTCCCGCCCACGGAGGTTTGAAGATTCGTCGCGTCGGCATAGGTAAATCCGACAAAACCCAATTCGAGCTTGCCGAAGGACTTCGTGGCACTGAAATCCACCCCGATCGTGTCGTTGTTTCCGCCCCCGGCCACGCCGGTCACCGCGCCACCAAGCGAGGTCGAATAAATGGCGGTTGCCGCCAAGTGATAACCATCTGTGGTGTAATACAAACCACCCCCAAACACAGCGCTCGCGGTCGTGCGGCCGGAGGCTGCGGCAATCGTTGGGTCGGGATCGGCCGAGCGTGCCAGAGCCATAACGCCACCCGTGAATCCGCCGCCGAAGTCATGTGCTAGAATTCCGCCGTAAGCGATCGAGATCATGCCAAAGCGGTGAAAGCCCGGATCCTCGATATTCGCGGAGGGCGTGACGCCAATAAATTCAATCCGCGTGTTGGAAAATGTCCAAGGCGTGGACCAAACGAAATAGGGAATTTCGACCCCGAGCGCGCCGGCATTCGTGCCGCCATACGTGTAGTTGTTGACGACATAGATGCCCTCGGGAAGCGGCGACAAGGCCGCGAGGCCCGCGGTTTCGCCCGGCACGATATAACCGGCATTTGATGCCGTTGCGGACGCGCATATAACACCCGTGACTCCGATAAGAGTTCTATACAGCTTTACCAGCATTGTTTCCCCCAAGAGACATGATCTACAAATCTAGATTGAATATTGGAACGGCGATCGTAAATCAGGGGTGACCCGCCGGGCCAACCCCTCGCTCCAATCGGCACGAATAGGGTACCCCGAATTATTCCGCGGAAAAGCGTATTCTTTTGGCACCGAGATTGTATGTATTGAATGTAATACTTACGGCATTCAGCCTAATTTTAGGCATTATATTGGATCATATAGGGTTTTCATGCTCACTAATTCACGCGTACTACTTCGTCCAGTCAATGCATTCAGTAAAATTTCAAATTTCTATGTCTCTTGATGTGGCGCGAAAAGCACAAAAACCGGTCCGGGGAGCTTTAAATGCCCGCCGCCCAAGCAGCCAAGGTCGCCTCCGAAACAAAACCGAAAGACCGCGCTCCAACGAATCCGAACAAGAATTGTCGCGCGACGATTATCGCGATCGTCCATAAACTCGAGGTAACGAATGGAACCTCCCTCCGTAGCTCGAAAAAGCCTTGAGGAGACCGCGGAAGCGACCCATGACGCGCCAGACGGAACCCGCGCGGGACGTGGCCCGGCTCGTCGCGAAAGCCTTTGAAGATCACAGGGCTAATTGGAGCGGGCGAAGGGATACGGCGAATATCGAAAAAACATCAATTTTATCAATTGCTTGAATGGCTTTTACCAAGCGATTGCGCCGGAATTATTACCAATTTTGTACCCGGTTCAACGACAAAGAGTTCGCGGACGTGCCGTTTTGCGGCAATCACTCGCCTCTGGCCAATCGCGATCAGACAACATCCTGACCTCCGCAGCCGCCGCAATCCCGCACCTCCGAACCATGGCGGGTTCCGCGAGACCGGAAC
>JARLIW010000265.1 GCA_031291515.1 Beijerinckiaceae bacterium
TATTTCCTTCGCGAAAGCGCCCGAATTCGGGATCGAGGGCGAGGAGGCGAAAGCGATCAAGCTCACGCTGCGCCGTTGCATCCCCGCGGGCTGTTTCGCCGAGGCCAAGATCGAGGCGCCGCTCCTCGCGGAATTTCGGTCAACCCCGAAAGCCGGCGTCATCACCTTCCCCGACGCAAGCGAGCGGACGATCGCCCTGCCGCTCTCGTTTCGCGGCCTCGCGCAAGCGCTCGACGATTTGAACAAGCATTCATGAGCGCCGACCTCGTGACCGCGCTTCCGTTGTTCTATCGTTCGATCGAACCTTTAAACCGCGACGTCCATCGCGATTACGGCCTCGCGATGGAAGCTCCTCCGTGGTTGCCGCCCGTGGCGCCGGCGGTTTCTGATCCGAGTGCGCGAGTGATCGAGTGCGTTCTTCCGTAACGGCTAAGGATACGGCGTTTTCAGTGGCCGCCGGCCGGTATGGTGATTCGCGGATCAGATCCAAATCTCATTTGCGAGCTGTATCGCTCAGAGTCCTGAACCGGTTTTTCCGGCCCGGATCTGTTCGATCATTTTGCCCGTTCGGGTCGTCGTCTTCTCACTCCGTTATCCGGCCTATGGCAGATTTTGCCGCATTTTAGTCATGCTGCCGCGACCAGTGCCGGAACTCGGTAATCCTCGTTCGTCATCGTCAATGCCCAGATGGCGCGGAACGAGACCAAGCCAAGCAGCGAAATCGCGTCCGCACTTGAAGCTTTCCTTTGGTGGGGCAAAGGCTTCGACGGCCAGAGCCGTCAAGGGACCGACCCCAGGGATTGTCGGCAACCGCCGCGCCGTGTTCGCTTCCGCGCCAGGGCCCTGACCTTTCCGGTCCGTGCCAGGCCTCAGCATCGGCCTTGAGGACGAATGAGCGGCTGATTGTGTTGTGACCTCGGCGCCGGACTTGGGCCGGCCGTCGATCACCGCGTTTGCGTAGCGTTGCCATCGTTTCCCACCGACATATTGTGCCAGCTTTGTGACAGCAGCGGTGAAATGGAACGAAAAGCGGCGGCGAACCCAAGGTAACCTATTGATTTACCTTGGTGGAGCTGAGCGGAGGAGAACCTGAGCTGTATGATATTAAATAAAAACAGTATGTTATCTCCAAAAGCTTTGGCTGTGTGTGCCCCGTTTGTGTACCAAAAAAGTTGTCGGCCAAGGGCTGAAAGTCTGTGCGCTTCGATGATGCCTTGCCTTATGCTAATTTGTCCGCATACGGGGGGAAGGGCGTGCGGGTTGTCCTAGGAATAGATGCGGCTTGGACCGAAAAAAATCCTAGCGGGGTGGCGATCGTAGTCGAGGGCCCCACAGGATGGGAACTTCGAGCGGCATACGCGTCGTATGGTGACTTCCTTTTGTTGAAAAATACGCCTGGGGCGGTGCCACCAGGGCCCTCTCTGTTGCCCAAACCAGCCGCAATTCTTGATCGGGTCGAGGAGCTTTGCTCATGGAAAGCCGCCATCGTAGCTGTGGACATGCCGTTGTCGCTGATGCCGATCACAGGCCGGCGTGTTTCCGATAACGCAATTTCACGAAGCTACGGCAGCCGCCACGCGGGCACTCATACACCAAGTGACATACGGCCCGGACTGATCAGCGACGGTCTCAGGGAGGGCTTTGAAATGGCCGGATATCCTCTTTGCACATCGTCCTTGACCGTTCCGGGGTTGATTGAGGTCTATCCTCACCCGGCTTTGATCGAGCTGACGGGCGCAACAAAGCGGCTCCCTTACAAGGTAAGCAAGACGGGATCGTACTGGCCAGGAGTGGCTCTCTCAGAGCGACGGCGCCTTCTCCTACAAGTGTGGGAACGTATCGTTGCGCAGCTTGAACCGGAGATCGGCGGCATTGCCAATGAGCTCCCTAAAATCACCCCCGCATCAAGCTTGGTGGCATGGAAGGCATATGAGGACACGCTAGACGCGGTGATTTGCGCCTGGGTTGGTATCAGGACATTAGAAGGTCGCGCCAAAGCTTTCGGCGACGATGTCTCGGCAATATGGGTCCCCACGCCCAATCCTTCGTGAACTTCGACCAGCACACGCGAACGAGCCAAATCAAATGCGGTGTGATCCGCTAGCTTCGCCTTGATGCGGCCACCCCATCGGCTACGGATCGGTGCATTATGTCTTCTACCTGAGCTCGATGACGATCTGGATCGATGCCAAGTTTGGGCAAGATCGGAGCGACGGCAGTCTGCACCGCCTCGTCCGTGCGCGTGAGAAGCGCATGAGCGGCCTCAAGTTCCTCAATCATCGAATGGCGCCCATCGCTGTGCGCAAATTCGACCGCGCGATCTCGGAAGAATACGTGTGTGAGGAAGTTCCGGCGGGAAAGCGCGTGATCCAATAACGCATCCAACGATGCGTCAACACGCCAAACGCTACGAAAGCGCTCAATTAAGGTGCCAAGTGTAAAGCTATGGTGGCGGTCCATATAAGCGTCAAATTGCGCTTCCCACTCTCCTTTCGAAGGGGCTTTGCGCTCCCGTCGAGCCTGGCCGTGGGTCTGAGCCATTAGCTCTACCTTCATAAGGGCAATAACCAAGCCGGTCTCAAGGCAGCTAGCGGCATAAACCGCCCGGCCATAATGGGCGAACACTTCCTTGACCTCGCCCTCCGCGCCGTCGGGGTCATCGTTCAAGCCTTCGTTCATTGTTTCCCAATCTACGAGCGCCGTCTTTGAGGCGAGACAATATTTCGTGCAACGTGGCGCGATTAATGTTGCCAGCATAACAACGCTTTGGCTGCACAGCACGCGCCTTCTTCAGGTAAAAATGTACCGGCCCTTAGGCCCAAGCTTTTGCACCGGGGTGCAAAATTGGCGGAAGACAAGAAATCTCCGAGGATCGATGGGAAGTACCCCCGGAAGTTACGGCAAGCTCTCTATAGACGTTCACAGCTCCCCGAAAACAGCCATTGCGCCTTCGCCCTGTAGGCAAGAGCTCAACTGGCAGTCTTTGATCTATTTACGCTATATCAAGGGCTTGAGCGCATAACCGGATTTATGGCCGTGCCCATCCGGCTCCAGGGACATGCCGCCATGACGATCTCGCCGACCCGCACGCGTGTCCGCAGATACATTCCCATCTTTGAAACCTGCCCTGAGCTCACAGCGCAGCAGTGCTGGATTGATCGCGTTAAATTCTCGATACCGTCCCTCATCGTCTCGCCTACCAGCCAAGACGATCTTTTTCCGGGTCTTAAGCGCCGAGCGCTAGAAAGGAATGGCTCGTTCAGAGTAGCGAGACGAGGCGCCCAGATCATCATCGAATTTCGTAATGATTGGCAGTTCGGGCTGAAACTCTACCTTTCTTTCGTAGACGGGACCTGGAAGGCATCCGGATCGCTCGACCTCAATGCAATGAGGTTGTTTGGGGCCAGCGGAGGGGAGGGGCTTTCGGTGGTCGATCCGACCTTCCTAAGAAAGGAGCCGCCCACGGTCTTCACGACGTTAGATAACAACGACAACTTCGTTCCCGATGAGCATTTGCGCCTTGCAACCGTGTGCAAATGGCCGGCCTACTTCGCGAGCTATGTAGATGCCGTCTGCTCTGTCGTCGCAAATGAACTTAGCCACGAATTCGGACGCGGCTCCTGCTTTATTAGCCTCGGAACGCCCGGTCTATGGAGCTTGTCAGCCGCAGAACTTTGTTTCGAATTCTATGTTGAAAACGCTATCGAAAAGATGGCCACAATTGCGTCAGCATCACGCGCTCTGGCAAGCGATTTTGCCGAAACAGAATACGCTCTCAGCTACTCTACGGTCGTGACGCATGGTCATCGTGAATGGGCACCCTTCGTCCAATTTGGTGCCGGATCGAAGCTTGTCGATGAGGCTGTATATGCGAAGGCGTTTGATCGCTTGCGCCTTGAAATCCGGTATAAAAGGCACCCAACGCGAGCCATTCGCATTAACAAGTCGGCTATTGCAGGTGAAGACGACTATCTCGTTCAGCTTTTTACGGCGTTGTCCGAAAATGCAACGGCGCGCGCAAATCGCTTCCTGAAGGCATACAGGCGCTCAGTCAGTGGGACAGAAGCAAATTTGGTCCCGTTGGTCACCGCTTTGTATCAAATCTCACGGACGATGACCGGAAGGCTTCAAGATACGAATAAAATTCTTACTCAGCTCATCCAGCATGGCGGCATAAGTCATTCCACCGATCCAGACGTCCAATCAGCGATCACCGAACTTGTACGCAACAATGTCTTGATGCCGTCTGACCTTTCCCTGCGTCCAAATCGGCGCCGCTATATCCTCAAGCCTCGTTATTCTCACGTGTTCGAAGTACTTCGCGATAGTGGTTTGGGCCTTTCCAAACCGACCCACTTAAGATGAGCCGCTATGATCGAAGCTTTGCACCTAGGTGCAAAAACCTCGGGGCCGCCGACTAGACCGTAGCCAACACCAGCCCTTTGTTCGACGCGCCGCAGGCTCGTCGATTTAGAAGACGCCCTTCGTCCCGACGCCAACTCATAAATCAGCGCACGCAGGCCGTGTCACCCGAAGGGTCGTAGCAAAGCGAAGAACCCCGCTTGCGGGGTTGACCGGCCGAGTACGCTGATAGGCTATTTCGGTGGGACCAGCGCCTCGCTTCAATGCGCCTACCGACGTTCAGCACCGCACCGGAGTGCTTGCCCCGAGGTGGGGCTTACTCGCCTGCAAGAAAAGCGACAAACCCGAAAGAAAGCATCTACCTATATGAAAGCGACGCCGCCTAAAGTCCGGCTTATCGAGAAATCATTCCGAGAGCTCCTTGGGCGACCCCCATCAGCTGTTCCTCATTCAAGACGTATTGCGGGACGTAGGTGATCCCGCTGTTGGCAGCATCCCTATCGCGAACGATCATCAAACCTCGACCTGGGCCAAATTCTCGAAGAACATGTGCGGCTAAAACTGGATGGCTATATTGAGAATAGGCCGTCCGGAACAACGACACGTCAGCGATGTAACTGCCGAACATAACCCACGCGTGGCCGTCCCACGACCGGCTGGACTGACTGAAACGAGCCGATCCATTAAGCGGTGTGTCTTCACCGAAAATGCGAATTTGGCCCACCCAAAGCGCACCGGCCACCACGTAGGCAGCGTGGCCCGTTGTCGACTGCATTTGAAGCGCATAAAGTGCACTCATCATGATACACGCGGCTGGTATATTCGGAAATATCGTCAGCAATTCTTTGCCTACAAATGCCAACGCCTGCTGATCTGCGGAGCTTGGCACGAAGTCTCGGTAGGTCTGCGCGTTAGCAGCCCCATAGGAACGCGCAATCAGCTCGGCGATATCAGCGGACAATTCCGCTCGGTTAGAGGGCAATTCGCTTTCAATGGGCACTGCGCTACGTCTCCTGAAAACCGATTTTGCACCTAGGTTCAAATCCTACCTTTAAGGAACCGCTATTTCTTGAAGATGCCGATATACGCTCGCTCGACCGATTTTCACGATACGGGCAATCTCTGAGGCTCCTTTGCCCTCGGCGGCTAGCCGTTTAATCTCGCTAGGATCAATCGAACGCTTGCGGCCCTTGTAGACACCCTCCGATTTCGCTTTTGCGATCCCTTCGAGCTGCCGTTCTTTGCGAATTGCACCTTCGAACTCTGCGAATACGCCAAGCATCTGGAGAAAACAGCGGCCTGCCGCCGTGGAAGTATCTATTGGCTGCTCGGTAGCTTGGAGCGCGACACCTTTCTGTTCGAGTTCGCGGACGATGGCTGCCAAATCAGCTATCGACCGTGCCAGCCGGTCGATACGTGTGACCACGACCACGTCTCCCTTCCGGACAAAGCTGAGGAGGGTCTCAAGCTCGGAGCGGTCTTTTGTGGATGTTCCGGATCGCTTCTCGGAACGGATGACATCGCACCCGGCGGTTCGAAGCACTGCCTCTTGGATGGCGAGGTCCTGGGAAGAGGAAGAAACGCGTGCGTAGCCGTATCGCATAGAAGCTGTCCCGTTAGGGTCTAAGACCTTGGCAGCATACTGTCTCGAAACGTGGAAATCCACCTATTTGAGACAGTTTTTCTGTCTCATTCGGCTATCTCTTGAGGGTATACCTTATCAATACATCGGTGTCGGCCGCGCTCGCCGCGAGCGAGCTTCGGGTCTAGCGCAGCTTGACCATGGACGAGACCAATACCCTGCGCTAATAGCAGTGAATGCGTCCTTGCTGAAAAACAGTCCAGTTTTTGGGCTGGCCTTCCTTGGAGACGCGTCGCCAAGCGGATAGGCATGGAATGATTGAGAACAGAACAGACCTTTCAGCGTGGGTTATGCACTTCGTTCACGATCGTAATCCGAACAATGATCCAGCCAACTTGTTCAACGAAGGTGAGATCACTCCGCTTTTTCCGTTTCATGAAGACCCATCCAAAAACCAGCGTTTTGAGCTTTGGGAAATGGTCGAGCGCGCATCAACGCTAGCGCCTGACGACTGTGCATTTTGCGTGCTGATGAAGATATTGGAAGATGGCCACACGCGGGCTGGATGGTCATTCCGAAGTAATCGCCCTACTATATATGGCCCCAGGGCAGCTTGTTGTTTTACAGAGATGCCGCTTTATGCACTCGTCGATTATGCGCGACGTAGAAAAAGAGACGCTGTAGGTGCCTATGCAATTGGCCTGCTTAGGAGCGAGTTTTTTACAGCTGGTGGGCGTCCCGCGATTTATGGGCTTAGTGGTCCACATCGTGAGCAGCAGTCCATCGGAAGTGCGTTCCATTGGCCTAGGAAGCTAGATGCGGCATGCGGGCTGGGGGAGAACGAGCAATATCGCTACGTGGCGATGAACCTTTCGGCGGGAAGGCAAATCGATTGGGGTCATGAGCGAGAATGGCGATGGGCTGATGTTCAGGATGAATGCGATTGTCCGGGCTTGCCGATGAACCTCATCAATTCTCCCAAGTTGTTGTCGTAGTTCCGACGAAAAAAGAAGCAGGCCGCGTATTAGACAAGCTCAAAGAGCTTCACGATGCTGGATCGCATAACTATGATTACGCTTACAACCGAACGACATTAGAGAATACCTTTGTGGTGGCATTAGATGAGGTTGAAGTAGCGGTCAGCGCAGACAAACTTTTGACCATTCGACTGGACGATCTGCCAACCTCAACGATCCAAAAGTTTGCTCGTCCTGCCGTTTCCCCGGCATTCGTAGCTGGCGTTAAGTCCGCGCTGGCAGAAGCGCACAAAGCTGCGGCTTCGGCTGCTTCCGAATGTATTGCACAGCGAATGAACGCTGATGGCGACGTTCTTGATGCCTGTGGCTTCGCGCATCTGATGCTGTATTCACCGCAATCGCCGGTCGCGACGGCCTTGATTGAATTAGGTGAAGCCACAGTGATTGGTGGAGTTGGCTATTGGGTTTCCAACTTCAGCCAACATGCTCAAGGGTGCCAAGCGTTGTGCGTTAAAGAGGCAGCAGTTGAAGGCGCCAGAGCCGTTATGGAACGGTACTTCCCAGACGCGGCTTTCGGTCTCGAAAGCAGTCTCGACTGAAACGCTCAGTACGAAAGCCACGTCTGGAAGACCTATCAAGGAGGTGTGTCTGGCGGGGCTGCTTTCGTTTGTTCTTCCATTAATCTTCTCATTTCGGCCACGTCGCTTTCCATCTTCAGCGCGCGTTTACGAGCCTCGTTGTTATTGATGACCTGATTGATACCGACCAAAATACCGAGGACAATTCCAATGCCGATACCCCATTCGGTGTTGGTGATGATTGACGGGACCGTGCCCGCGAGGCCATGGATAAAGCTACCCGCATAAGCGATATCGTCGATGACCGTAGCATCGCGGCTGCTCGATTGACCTACAATCTCCAAGATAAACATCTAAAGCCCTTCCCATGGCATCGGTTCGCATTATTGTCATTCAACCACGTGTCCGTTTTGATCGAGCTTCAAGGCGCTATTAAAGGGCTCGGCAAAGAAAACGGCGCCAAGGACGTTCATCTTTCACTTAGCACCTTTGCCCGCACTAATTTGCGGCAATGGCCACGCTTTGATTTTGTGTCAAGACTGACGAAGAATTTGCACCTGGGTGCAAAATACCTCCGCTCGAAACCTAGCCACGCTCCACCGACATCGCCCGAGGTTGCATCACTCCACCTGCACTAAGACATGATCGTCAAAACCTATGGCCCCAATGATCTCAAGCTTGCACGTGTCGTAGAGGTTGCTGCATTGCCCGAAGATTAGCCGCCTTGATTTGGAGCTTGCCCCTGATACGTCGAGCCTCACTCCGTTGATGTCATCCGGGTTCGTATAGATGGCAATCCTGTCCTCGTTAAACACGCGGACATACCCTGTCACAGAGATATGACCGCCAACCATATCCTTGCCGTTTGCCTGAATGTCTACCACAGAGACCTCTGTCAGGTGATGATCGTCGAGATAGCGCTTATGCGCTTGTGCAAGCTGCAACGCCGCCAGCCGTTCATTGGCTCGTTGCGCGGCCATATCGTGCTGACGTTTTATAGCGTCCTGCGCTTGAGCCACTTTCTTTTGATGGCATGCTTCGACGCCCTTATCGAACTCGATGCGATCATCGGGTCGCACGTTGGCGAAGGGAGACGGGATACCCACTTTGCAGCTATCGATATTCCCTGCCTCGTCATAGTACCATTGCGAATTTTTCTCGACGAGGGACTTTTCTTGAGCATTTGCAATAGAGAAAGTAGCTAGAAGCGCGACTGCTTGGATGACAATCCTACTCGGCATAATGACCTCTTCTCAATAAGGATCAGGGCAAACGAAGCCGAACGGCGCTAACGACGCTATTCGCAGTGCGTTTGAGCCACGAAAGCTGCTCACTTTCGCTCAGGTGATCTGCGGACGTTAGGGCTTTAGTTGCGCTGATCATGGCTACAAAAGGATCGCTGCTTTTGACGTCGAAAGAGAGTGCATCCGTTGTCTCAGCTCGTAATTCGGCAGCCTGTTGGGCAAGCTCTTCAAAGAGGGCTTGTCCGGCCTCTTTCGTAAAGCGGATGAACACTCCGGCTTCCGTCTTGTTTCGATACGCGGTGAGCCAATTGATTGGTTCTGGAAGGCTGATCTTGACCCAGTTATTGCCACCGTGCTTCGGCGGGGATTGGTCAGCATGATCGAACCGGATCGTATCGATGAATTTTTGCCAAAACGCCCGGTTCTGTTCGAGCTGTGTTTTTCGGTCGGCATCGACGATCGGTGCTGAGACATCGGGTTCGTCCATCTCCGTGGCGAGGGCTAGCGGAACGCCTACCGCGTCCACGATGACCCGGTGTTGCACGACCTCGGTGCGATACGGAACGAACGGCACGACGACCGTTGCTCCGGTACCGTCTTCCCAAAGTTGGACCTCCAGCAGAGCAAGGCGCGACGTCAGGCCGGAGAAGGTGTTCAGATGGGCAGCTATGGCTTGCAGGTCTGCCCGGATGCCGTCACCTGCGATGATCAAATCAAAATCGCCCGCCGCGAGCGAACGCGAGACCGCATCGACAAACGTTGCTTCTTCGATGTCTGGACGGATTTTTCTCACGCAATCGTACAACGGATTGGCGGCATGCGATTTGAGCGAGCCGTTCAGCCGGACCGATAGATCGGCATAATTCCACCTCCGGAGAAGGCTTGCATATTCGAGGATTTGCCCGATGACTTCGCGGCGCGCCTGAGGATTGCGCCACAATTTACATTCGACGAGAACGAGCCGCCCATGCGGCGTCACGGCCAGGATGTCGAGGAAGATTGTCGCGCCTTCCTTCGGGATCGAAAACTCGCGACAAACGGCGATGACCTCTTTGGCGCCAAGGTCGATCGTATCGATAGGGATCAACTCGGGATGATCGAACAGCAGCCGCTGGAGCCACTTCTCGTCATGTCGCCCCTCGACGCCCATGGGCACCCGTTTGAGGGACCGAGCCGTGCCCGCGACGTCGGTCAGGCCTTCGAGCAAGAGCCCTCTCATTGGGATGCCGCCATTTCCGCGCTGGGATGCAATTCGGGGACGTAGCCAGCCGCTAGGACGGCGACGGTGCACCTGGGGGTAAGAACTGTCGCCATGACACCCACAGGCCTCTCCAGTGCTTCTCCGTAGCCGCCCGCCCGAACGGGAAGCAGCCGCCTTCCTGCAACAAGAGCCGGTTCGCCGGTCTCTGGGACCTTGATGCATGCGCCGTTCGGAAGATCGTCAAGGTTCGCCTGATGCCGCTTTTGCACGCCAGTCGATGGATCGATCCGATCACCGTGCATCCTAGCATCTATCGCGGCGACAAGAGGCCGCTCCCCGAGGGCGCGAAACCAAGCCTCGCGAAACAGATGGTATGCCTGACGGCGGCACTGTCCGCACGGCCGGTGGCCTGCGGAAAGCGCCACGGCTTCGTCCAGGAAGAAAAGTTCCGTGTAGCTATCGCCCCAGATTTCGCGGCGGCGGCCCCGATAGGTGAGGGAACAGGTGATCCACGATTTATTGCTCCACCTAGCATCACCAAGGCGTTGATCGGCCGTGTGGATGCGGCCCCGGTTTCCCATGAAAAGGCCCCTGGCCGAGGTGGCGATAATGGAGCCATCAATTTGCACCCAGTTGCAAAAACGAGAGGCCGTAATGGGGTCGGGGATACGGGTCAAAAAAGGCCTGTTCGGATGGCGCGCTGCAGATACGATCGGACAAATCCGTTTATAAGCCGGATTATGACTTATAGTCTATGGAGCTGGTTTGCGTTCGCCGTCCACCTCGACGCATGGATGTGCGGAAGCGCGTTGGCCTGAATTTACAACGGTTACGACGGGAGCGCGGGCTCACGCAGGAGGAACTTGCCGCGCGTTCGGGCATCCATCAGACCTATCTCAGCGGCGTCGAAGGTGGCAAAAGAAACCCTTCGATCCTCGTTCTCCAGCGGATCGCATCGGCCTTGGCATCGGATGTTGAGGAGCTTTGCAAAAAGAAGGCGTAGGTATCAGCGTTCAAAAACCTTCCTGCCACAGGAAATAGCTCGTCGCCTTTACGCCAAGAGGCCGTCTAAATTCAGGCCCGGATACCCGATCTTTCCGATCTCTTCCGATAGCATTCTTGCTGTCACTATTGCGGAGCCGCCGTATCTTGCGTCGCTTCCTGCTAATGTCCAACCCCCAAGCATCCGCACGCGTTCTGGCGGCACGTCCGGCACTAACCTGAAGGCATCCCTGAATGTGTGCCTGAACGAGTGGAAGTTCTTTTTCGGGTCTACAATTCCGATATGGTCCATAAAATTCGCGAACCATTTAGAGAAGTTGTCGCTTGCGTAGCCAGTGCTTGCCACTGTTAGCTCCGGAAAGAGCCTTCCGCCCGGAGGGCCATTCTGCCGAATACTGTGGACATAGGTCAGGAAACCTAGCCGCTTGAGTTCGGGATGGATTGGCATAATCCGTGCTGCAGCCTTTGTCTTTAACGTCTTTTTTCTTTCCGTGCTTGCTCTGATCCGAAGCACGTCGCAATCGGCTATTATTGCGACGTCGTCTTCATCTAGCTGGCAGATTTCGTTTGCTCGCAAGCCGCTAAACAGCGCTATAAGTGGGACCCAAAATCGCCCTCGGCGCGGCCTTGCGTTGCCGATTTCAGAATAACCCCGTCCGTCGTTTTGGCAGCCGAGATAAAGGGGTGCCGAGAAGATTTTGCGTAGATCGTCTAGGTCAAATCCTTCACGTTTATCTTGGGCCTTCTCTCCGTCCGACGCGATCTTAAGTCCTTTGGCCGGGTTCTTGTCGATGAGATGCTCGTTGACAGCGAACTCCATCAACGCCGTAAAGCCCATCAAATAGGAGTTTGCGGTAGTCGGAGACATCGGCTTCCCAAGCTTTTCGTCGGGTAGCCGGAGCAGGTCCTTTATCCCCTTCCCTGGGAAACGCTTCTTCGCGTTCGCAGGCAGGCGGGAAACGGTCTCGTAGAGAAGGCGCGCGTCCTCTCTCCCTATCTTTGCAATGGCCTTTTCAGGCCCGAAGAGGTCCTCAAACAGTCTAAACCGCGCGGTATGTGTCTTCGCTGTTTTCGGAGCATTGTTCGCTTTGGAACGATCATTCTCGTAACGTTCGATAAGCAGCCGAAGGGTAATTTTTGCACCTGGGTGCAAATCCGAGGTGGCGTCGAGGTTCGCAAAACGTGGGTTGAGGTGGATAGTGCCTTCACCCATGTAGCGGCGGATCAGACGTTTCTCACGCTCGATATAGGCTTCGTGTATAAGGCGGCTCAAGCGGCGGAAAGCATCGCTATTGGCATCAAGGGCTATGTGCTGTTGCTCTAGAAACTTTCTCGTGGTGGAACGGATGAAGCTCGGGAAATTTGTGTCGTTCGGATCAGTTGCATAAGTCAGCTCTTCCAGCCGCTCGGCCGGTGCGACCTCATCTATTCCAAGCGGTGCGTCGTCCTTTTGCTTCTGGATGAACCAAGCTGCCATTAGAGACCAAAGGTCGTCGTCTGTGAACTCGCGGGGCGGCGCTGATTGGCAAGACGACCTGTCGGCGTCCAGCTTTCGCCGAGCCGTCTCCAATTCTGTTAGGGCCTTAAGATTTTCCATCGCAAGGAGGCGTTTTGCCTCGCGAAGGTCGGACGTGCCAAGCGACCGACGAAACTCTCTCTTTCCGATTACAGGGAGAAGCTTTTCCGGGACGCGCATCCGGAAATAATAACGGCCGCGATGAAACTGAAGGTGTTCCGGAAGGCGAGGCAAAGGAGACCGCTCTGGTTAGGGCTGTGTACCAGCGTTGTGCCCCAAACATGCAGATATCGTCTTGAAAAACAAGGGTCTTCTGTGGAAACAGCACCTTACGAAGCGCTGGTGGAGCTGAGCGGAATCGAACCGCTGGCCTCTGCAGTGCGATTGCAGCGCTCTCCCATCTGAGCTACAGCCCCGGCCAAGCGCGCTGTTTACGGCGCTGCGCGCGCGGCGTCAACAGGGGTTTCGTGGTTTGACGGGGACAGCGCGAGACGGCATCCCATGTCCCATGATGTCGCGCGCCTTCGATACGGCTCTTCCCATCGACGAGGTCTTGCCCGATCTGCTCGCCGCCTTGCGGGTGGGGACGGCGGCGGTCGTGGTGGCGCCGCCCGGCGCGGGCAAGACGACGCGGGTGCCGCTCGCGCTTCTCGACGAGCCCTGGGCCCTAGGCCAAAGAATCATTCTGCTGGAGCCTCGGCGTTTGGCGGCGCGAGCGTCGGCCGCGCGCATGGCTTCCACGCTCGGCGAGGAAGTCGGCGATACCGTCGGCCTGCGCGTGCGATTCGAGGGGGCGATCTCGGCCCGGACGCGAATCGAGGTCGTGACCGAGGGCGTGTTCCTGCGCATGATCCTCGACGATCCCGGCCTTTCCGGGGTGGCGGCGGTCCTGTTCGACGAATATCACGAGCGCTCGCTCGACGCCGATCTTGGCCTGGCGCTGGCGCTCGATGCGCGCGTCCTGCGGCCCGATTTGCGGCTGCTCGTGATGTCGGCGACGCTCGATGGCGCGCGCGTCGCGCGGCTGCTCGACGGCGCGTGCGTCGTCGAATCGCAAGGCCGCGCCTTTC
Source organism: Beijerinckiaceae bacterium (assembly GCA_031291515.1). GTDB lineage: Bacteria > Pseudomonadota > Alphaproteobacteria > Rhizobiales > Beijerinckiaceae > RH-AL1. Next base: position 13,533 of record JARLIW010000265.1, read on the forward strand.
CTGTCGAGACGCGCTATCTCGGCCGCGACCCGCTCGAACGGATCGAGGAGAGCGTCACGCGCGCCGTGCTGCGCGCCTTGGCCGAGGAAACCGGCTCGATCCTGGTGTTCCTGCCGGGGCAGGCCGAAATTTCGCGGGTCGCGGAGCGGCTCGAAGCGCGCGACCTCGGCCCAAGCCGGATCGTCGCGCCGCTCTATGCCGCCATGGACCGCCGCGCCCAGGATCAGGCGGTCTCGCCCGCGCCCGCCGGCCAGCGCAAGATCGTGCTCGCCACCTCGATCGCCGAGACCTCGCTCACGATCGAGGGCGTGCGCGTGGTGATCGATTCGGGCCTTGCCCGCGTGCCGCGCTATGAGCCGGGGCTCGGGCTGACGCGGCTCGAGACGGTGCGGGTGTCGCGCGCTTCCGCCGACCAGCGCCGCGGCCGGGCGGGGCGAATCGAGCCCGGCGTCTGCTACCGTTTGTGGGAGGAGGCCGGCACCGGCGCGTTGGAGGCCTTCGGCAAGCCCGCCATTCTATCGGCCGATCTCGCCGGGCTGTTGTTGGATTGCGCGGCCTGGGGCGCGCGCCGGCCCGAACACGATCTGTTGTGGCTCGACCCGCCGCCGGCGCCGGCTCTGAGCGAGGGCCGCGCCATGCTCGGCGCCATCGGCGCGCTCGATTCCGAGGGCGGCCTGACGCCGGAGGGGCGAAACATTCGCGCGCTAGCCTTGCCGCCCCGGCTCGCCCGCATGGTCGTGCTGGCGGTTCAGACCGGCGAGGCCGGGCTCGCCGCCGAGATCGCCACGGTGATCGTCGAGCGCGGCCTTGGCGGCGACGGCGCCGATTTGCGCGAGCGAATCACCCGGTTCCGCCGCGACCGTTCGCCGCGCGCGTCCGATGCCCGCCATCTCGCGCGCGATTTCGCGCGCCAGGCCGGGGCGAGGGGCGAAGCGGCCGGCGATGTCGAGGCCTGCGGCCGGCTGTTGGCTCTGGCCTTTCCCGACCGCATCGCCAAGGCGCGCGGCAAGGCGGGCGAATTTCTGATGGTCAACGGCCGCGCGGCGAATCTGGCGCCCCATGATTCGCTCGCCTCCGCGCCCTATCTCGCCATCGGCGAGGTCGCGGGCCGGGCGGCCGGCGGGCGCATTCTTCTCGCCGCGCCGCTCGACGAGCCGGAGATCGACGCCGTGGCGGGGGCCGGCATTGTGGAGAGCGTCGAACTGAGCTTTGATTCGGGTCGCGCGGCGCTTCGCGCGCGGCGGACGCGTCGCCTCGGCGCCTTGGTGTTGGCCGAGGGCAATCTCGCGGTGCCGCGCGGCGACGAGGCCGCTCTCTGTCTCGCGGCGGGCCTCGCCTCGCTCGGGATCGAGCGCCTGCCCTGGACGCCGGCCTTGCGGCAATGGCGCGAGCGGGTGATGTTTTTGCGCAAGGCCCAAGGCGAACCCTGGCCGGACCTTTCGAATGAGGCGCTCGCCGCCGATGGCGCGCCTTGGCTTTTGCCGGTGTTGGAGGGGGTGGCGAGCCTTGCGGGGCTCGATGCCGAAAAGCTCGGCCAAGCCGTCAAGGCGCTGCTGCCCTGGGATCTCGGGCGGCGTCTCGAACTCGAGGCGCCGCCCGAGGTGACGACGCCCGCGGGGGCGAGCCATAGGGTCGACTACGCCGCGGAGGCCGGTCCGACGCTCGCGGTCAAGGTGCAGGAACTGTTCGGCCTGGCGGTTCATCCGAGCCTGGCCGGCGGCCGGGTCCCGTTGGTCCTGGAATTACTCTCGCCGGCGGGGCGGCCGATTCAAATCACCCGGGATCTTCCTGGTTTTTGGCGCGGCTCGTGGGCGTCGGTTCGCGCCGATTTGCGCGGACGTTATCCGCGTCATCCCTGGCCCGAGGATCCCGCCGCCGCCGCGCCGACGTTGCGAGCCAAGCCGCGGGGAACCTAGGCCGGGGCGTAGGGCGTTGTCGGCGCGATGACGGTATGTCCGGACATTGAGGGGCGAGAGGCATTCCGGCGGTTTTGCTCCGGCGCGTGATTTTCGCGCTGCTGCAAAAAGTCGGCTTGACCTCGGACGTCCCCTTGGCATTTGTAGCAGCCGCGTCCGGATGCCGTTATTTCTGAGATTCCTGCAAGGAATCGATCCGGCGAGGGAGGAATATGATGAAGGGTTTTAACGCGGCGATCATCGCCACGGGATTTTTGATCTCGGCCACCGGGATGGCTCTCGCGCAAGACGCCACGGCTCCCGATCCCGTCAAGGGCAAGCAGGTCTTTAATCAGTGCCTCGCGTGCCACAGGATCGGCCCCGATGCCAAGGCGCTCGTCGGGCCGCCGCTGACCAACGTGATCGGCCGTAAGGCGGGCAGCGTCGATGGTTTCGCCTATTCGCCGCTGCTGAAGGCCGCTGGCGACGCGGGCCTTGTCTGGAGCGACGCGGAGATCGTTGAATATCTCGTCAACCCGTCGAACTATCTGAAGAAATACCTGACCGATCACGGCAAGGCCGATGCCGCCACCGGGGCCAGCAAGATGGTTTACATGTTGGCCAACGAAGGCCAGCGTAAGAACGTCGTTGCTTACGTCGCGACATTTTCCACCGCGAAATAATCGCGGCTGAATTCAAAACGGGCCTGCCTCGGGCGGGCCCGTTTTTTTAGAACCTATTGACGCTCTCGTTCGGCGCCCCTGGTCCGCGTTAGGGAACCGCGTGCACGTGGCGGGCTCGCGATTGGCGAGTTGCGTGCAATCTTCTGCCGTGAATGATAACGCTTTGACCAGGAATCGCCGGTGGGAGCACCCATGTGACCTTCGTGGTATCGAGCGCAGAAGGCCTGCGGCGCCCGGAGGGTGTGCCGTCCGCGACTCGTTTTGATTTGCTGGATCCGCCATGGCAATTTGTCGCGGAATGAGAACAATTCGCGAGCGTGCCAGATGAGCTCTCGGGCGCCCGGCATTGGGCAAAGCGATGAGTCCGGACCGGCCGGCGCGCGCTGGTCCCGGGCCTCTTTCGCTCTCGTTGTCGTCTCGATCTTGTTGCCGCTCGTGCTTTTCGGTCTTGCGGCGTGGCAGAATCGCCGCGATGTTCTGCGTGCCGCGGAAACACGGGTCGAGCGCACGACGCGAATCCTGCATGAGCACGCATTGAAGGTCTTCGAGACCCATCAGCTCATGCTCAGCTACATTGACGAGCGGCTTTTCGGGTTTGATTGGTCGAACGAGGCGGGGCGCGAGGCGCTCCATCTTTTTTTAGCGCGGCTCAGACAGGACGCGGTTCAGGTCAACGCGATCACCATCACGGATTCCGAGGGGCGGTTACGGGCCACGAGCCAAGACATTTCGGGGGATTCGCTGCTCGAATATGCCGATCGTGACTATTTCCAAGTCTTGAAGGCGAGGGATCAGCCTTTGCCGTATGTGTCGCAATCCGTAACCGGTCGCCAGTCCGGCGAGCCCGTGTTCAATATTGCCCAACGCATTCGCGGGGCGAACGCGGGTCTGTTCGACGGCGTCATCGTGATATCGGTCAAACGCGCCTACTTCGAGGATTTCTACCGCGGGATTGAGCGAGAATACAACCATTTGGTCATTTTGACCCGTGAGGATGGCAGCGTGCTCGCGCGGGAGCCGCCCGATGGCATGGCGGCGCTCGCCCCCAAATCGCCGTTCCGGCTTGCGCTTGAAAGTTCGTCCACCTCCTTCTTCGTGACGCCGGTGATGATCGACGGCAAGAGACGGATCTTTGGCTACGAAAAGATCGGCGGGTTTCCCGTGGCCATCGGTTTCGGCGTAACCTGGGATTCCGTCTTGGCGGCGTGGTGGCGCAATATCATCACCTACGGATTCGTTGCTTTTCTATCCTCGGTCGCTCTGCTCCTCGTGTCCTGGGTCGCGATGCGTCATTCCGCCTCGGAGGTCCGCGCGACACGGCGGTGGCGTGACACGGCAGCTCTGCTTCAGAGCGAAATGGGCGAACGTTTACGCGTCGAGGACCAGCTCCGGCAGGTCCAGAAAATGGAAGCGGTCGGACGTCTCACCGGGGGCGTCGCGCATGATTTCAACAATCTCCTGACGATCGTCATCGGCAGTCTCGATCTTCTGTCGCGCCGGTTGAGCGATGGCGATCCGCGGCATCAGGTCTTGGTGCGCAATGCCATGGACGGCGCCACGCGCGCCGCGGCCTTGACGGCACGGCTGTTGGCTTTCGCGCGGCAGCATCCGCTCGATCCCAAGCCGATCAGTCCCAATGCGCTGCTCGGGGGGATGCTCAATCTTTTGCAACATTCGCTCGGAGAGGAAGTCGAGGTTGAAATAATTCCGGCCTATAATCTTTGGTCAATTTTCGTCGATCCCAACCAACTCGAAAACGCCATTCTCAATCTGTCGGTGAATGCGCGGGACGCGATGCCGGAAGGTGGCGGCACGCTCAAGATCGAGACCGCGAATGTGACGATCGACGCCGCTTATACGGTTACGCACCCCGAGGCCGCCGCGGGCCAGTATGTCGCGATCACGGTCACCGACAGTGGAACAGGCATGACGCCCGATGTTTTATCGCATGCCTTCGAGCCGTTCTACACGACCAAGCCGGTGGGCAAGGGGACAGGTCTGGGTCTAAGTCAAGTCTATGGTTTTACAAAGCAATCTGGCGGATTTGCGGAGATCGAGTCGGAGCTTGGCAAGGGAACGTCGATCAGGATTTTTCTTCCCCGGCTTCAGAACGACCTGGCGGTGGAGGTTCCCGCCGACGCCACCGATTCAACCGCCTCGCCGATGCCCCGCGAAAATAGGTCCATTCTGCTCGTCGAGGATGAAGACCTCGTGCGGCAATTCAGTACGGAAGCGTTGCGAGAGGCCGGCTACACCGTGCTCGAGGCCGCAACCGCGTCCGACGCGGTCGACCTCCTTCGGAGGCATCCCGAAGTCGCGCTTTTGTTCACCGACATTGTTCTGAAAGGCGCCATGAACGGCCGGGCTCTCGCGCGCCAGGCGCTGGCGTTGCGCCCGGAGCTCAAAGTTCTCTTCACGTCGGGATATCGCAGCGAATCCGGCGTCTCTTATTCCGGCGCCGGGGACGCCGGGGATTTCCTGCCCAAGCCATTCACGACCGCGGCGCTCGCGGCCAAGATAGAGGTTTTGTTGGGGTGACGCGTCCCGCGGGGGCTGGCTTGCCAGTTCCGCCGCGACTGGATATGCCGGACCCATCCCGGCGCGCTGCTCCGGGGGGTCGAGGGCCGTTTTCGCGCAATGATCATTCGGTCCAAACCCACGCTTTGGGACGTGCTCTTCGCCCTGAAGGGCTCGATCGCCCAGCACATTGCGTGGAAAATGCTCGGCATGACGCTGCTGGCCTGTGCCGTGACCGGCTTGGCGACGCTTCACCCCGATTTGTTTTCGAAGCTAGGGGCCATGCCGTTTACGTTGGTCGGCCTGTCGCTGTCGATCTTCATGAGCTTCCGCAACAATGCCTGCTACGACCGGTGGTGGGAGGGGCGTAAGCTTTGGGGGCAGCTGACCATCGATATTCGTTCGCTGGCGCGGCAGACCGCCTCGGTTTGCCCGGATGCGGCGCGGGAAGAAATTCTGCGGGGGCTTTGCGGTTTTGCCCATGCGCTCGCGGCGCGCTTGCGCGGCGCCGATGAACGCGCCGCCGCGGCACCCTGGATTCCGGGCGGCGTGATCGCGGCCGGCGCGCCGAATGTGCCCGACGCCATTCTGAGCCGGGTCGGAGCGGAATGTTCGGATCTCGCGAAAGCCGGTACGATCAGCGAATGGCGCTACACGTTGCTCGAAGCGCGTCTTGTCAGCCTCAGTGGTGTCCAGGGCGGCTGTGAGCGGGTCAAGGCCACGCCGTTGCCGTTCGCCTATACGCTGCTTCTGCACCGCACGGCCTATCTCTTCTGCATCTTACTGCCCTTCGGGCTTGCCGGCGTGCTCGGCTGGGCGACTCCGTTTCTTTCGGCCATTGTCAGTTACACGTTCTTCGGTCTCGACGCGCTCGGCGACGAGCTGGAAGATCCGTTTGGCCTCGACGTCAACGACCTTCCCTTGAACGCCTTGGTGCGGATCGTCGAGCGCGATGTGCTCGCGGCTCTCGGCGCGGAGGTTCTTCCGCCCAGCTTGGAGCCCGTCGATTTCCTGCTTCAATAAATTTCACGCCGGTTCGTCCGCTTGCCGCGCATCCGTGAGGCCGAGCCGACTCTGCCTGCCCCATTGCCGCTGACCCGTGAGGAACGACACCCATCCGAGCGCCGCGCCGGTATGGCGCAGGATTTGGAAGGTGAAGGGTTCGGCCAGCGAGGCCAGGATGGCGCGGTCGAGCCGCGCCGAGGTGTTGGGATCGACCCAGCCGCGATAGAGATGGATCGACCAGAGATGGAAGGCGAAGTCGAGCGCGATCTTGCCCAGGATAATCCCGCCGACGGGTAGCGCCAGCGCCAGCCGGCCCGTGACGAGATAAAACAGCAGCAGCGCGAACGCGGCGAGGCCGAAAATCGGCTGCAACGTGTCGAGTGCCTTGACCGGCAGCATCATCAGGCCGAGCCGCCCGTACCGTGGGTTGCCGACCATGTCGCGATACCAGAACTGCGTTTGCAGAAAGCCGCCGAACCAGCGACGGCGTTGGCGAAGAAACGCGGCCGTCGTGCTGGGCGCGTCGGTGACGGCCCTGGCCGCGCCGACGACGCTCGTGGTCCAGCCGAGCCCGTGCACGACGCTTTGGCGACGCAGCCGGTGGATCAGTTCGTAGTCTTCCACCAGGAAGGCCGGATCGAAACCGCCTGCTGCCACGACCGCGGCGCGGCGAAAGCCGGCGAAGGCGCCCGAGATCAACAGCAGCGCGTCCATCCGGCCCCACGCGTAGCGCGACAGAAAGTTGCGGATATATTCGTAGGTCTGGAAATATTGAAAAAAGCGGCCGCTCGGCGTGCCGCCGCAGACCGGCGTGATCACGCCCGTCGCCGCGACGAGATTCGGCGTGGCGGCGAAGGCGTCGCGCATCGCGCGCGTGGCGCCGGGATCGAGCAGCGTGTCGCCATCGACGGTAAGGACGAGTTCGGTGTCGACCGCCACGAGCGCGGCATTGAGCGCCCGCGCCTTGCCGCCGTGCGGCAGGCGCAGCCAGCGCAGGCTGGGCGCGAGCCGGCTCGGCGCGCTCATTTCTCCAAGAGGTGGTGAAACGAGGCCGAAATCCCGTTCCAGCAGATCCGCCGTGCCGTCGCGCGACCCGTCGTCGGTGATCACGATGAGATCGGCGGGCTCGTTCTGCGCGAAAAGCGCGCGCAGCGTGAGCGGCAAGACCTCGGCCTCGTTATGGGCGGCGACGAGCACGCCGAGCGAGGGGCGCGGGTTTGCGGAGGCCGGGAGTGGCTTGCGCGCGAGCAGCGGCAGCGTCTGGACAAAGACAAACGCGATCAGCACCGTGTCGTAGGCGATATAGGCGAGGCCCGCCGACCAGGCGAAAATGTTGTCGGCGAGGAACGCGCGCGACAGCAGGATGAACCATAAAGCCGCGGCGCCGCCATGGATCGCCAGGCTCGGCCAGGGCGTGGTAATTTTGTGAAAGCGCGGCGAGGCGCTTGCAAGCGCTTCCCGAAGTTGGGTCGCGCGCTGAAATCGGGACGAATCTGGCATTATAAAACCCATGCGGAGGGACAGCGGACAAACAGCGCATTCGGGGGCGGACCCCGCTAGGAGCACCGAAATCACTATTTTTCGTAACGGTTTAGAACATTCCTCGCAAAAGTCTACTACTTTTGTAGGAAATGCGCCAATGAGCCAAACCGTGCCGGTTGCGATGTTTTCCCCGCATGGTGTAACGAGGGCGCGGGCCTTACGGTGAGCCTCTGACATGAAGGGTCTGCGCGACGCGCGCAACGGGCCGTTTTGTCGCGGCGGGCCGGACCATCTGGCCGGTTTTTGGAGCAAGTGGCATGCCCGGTATCAATCCGCCTGATCGTTACACCGGCGTCGCCATCGCCTTGCATTGGATCGTCGCGGTCCTCATTGTCGCGAATGTCGTGCTGGGCCTCGTCGCCGATGACATTCCCGACAGCTATGTCCGGGCCGTGATCGACTTGCACAAGTCGTTCGGGATCACGGTTCTCGGGCTCGTTTTGTTGCGCATCCTTTGGCGCCTCGCGCATCGACCGCCGCCGCTGCCCGCGTCTTATTCGCGGCTCGAACAGGTCGCCTCCCATGGGGTTCATGGCCTGCTCTATCTCGTGATCCTGGCGCTGCCGATCTCCGGATGGATGCATGATTCCGCCTGGAAGGGGGCGGCGAGCCATCCGATGTCACTGTACGGCCTCGTTCCCTGGCCCCGGATCGGCTGGATCGAGAGCATCGAGCCGGTCCAGAAGGAGCATTTGCACGACATTTTCTTCGCGGCTCACGCCGCCGCCGCTTACGCGCTCTATGCCTTGCTGGCGCTGCATATTATCGGGGCGTTGAAGCATCAGTTCTGGGACCGCGAGCCCGAATTGCAGCGCATGCTTCCGGGCGGATAGGTTTTTCCGCCTACTCCATGCGCTCCCGTGCTTCCACCCGCACCTTGACCTCGTCGGCGTAGCCCGCAGCGTCGATCACCGTCACGGTTGAAAAGCCCTCGCCCTCGGGCTGCCACGCGGCCTCGTGGGCGAAGGGCGGGCTCGCCACGGGCTTGCCATCGACGAGCCAGCGATAGGGGCGGTGTCCGCCATCGGCGATCAGCTTGACCTGATCTCCGCCTAAATCGCTCAGCAGTTTCGAACCGGCCAGCGGAAAGGTGATGTGCGGCGCGCTCGCCACCGGCGTCGCGGCCGTATTGGCGAGGCGCGTCAGCGAGGCCGGCGGCGGTCCGGCAAACAAAGGCGACAGCTCTCGTTGCGGCAGCGGATCGGCGGGGAGAAGATCGAACAGTCGGAACAGGATCCCGGCCGAGGCCATGCCGACGCAGCCGATACAGGTGCCGCCATCGGCCCGGCCCATCCAGACGCCGATCACTCGGCTGCCGTCGAACCCGACCGCCCAACCGTCGCGGAACCGGTAGGATGTCCCGGTCTTGTAGGCGATTGCCGTGGCGTGCCGCGCCGAGCCCTTGGGCGCGGGCATCCCCGAGAGAATATCAATGATCGCATCCGCCGCGGGCGTGCTCATGAGCGGCGCGCCCGTCGCTTCGGGCCGGGTCTGGCCGGCAAGCTCCGTCAGCGGCCTCACGCCGCCGCCGCTGGCGAGCGCGGCATAGGCGGTGACGAGATCGCGCAGGGTCATGCCCGCGCCGCCGAGCGCCATCGGCAGGCTCGGCGCCGCCGTGTCATTGTCGAAGGTCAGCGGCAGGCCGGCTTGCTTGAACTGGCCCGCGAAAGCGACCGGCCCCAAGCGCTGCAACACGATCACGGCGGGCAGATTGAGCGAGGCTTGCAGCGCCTGGCGCACCGTGACGTCGCCGTTGAACCCGCCGTTGAAATTATGCGGCGCATAATCGTCGAAACGGGTCGGCTCGTCGCGCACGAGGCTTTCGGGATGGGCGAGCAACCGGTCGAAGGCCATGCCATAGATGAAGGGTTTGAGCGTCGAGCCCGGCGAGCGCGTGGCCCGTGTCATATCGATCGCGCCCTTGCGGCTCGCGTCGAAATAATCGCCGCTTCCGGCTTCGGCCAAAATCTCGCCCGTCCGCCAATCCGCGACGATGGCGGCGAGATTCACCGGCCTCGGAATTTCGTCGAGGGTTTGGCGCAGGACGCGTTGGAGATTTTGTTGAAGCGCCCGGTCCAGGCTCGTGCGGATCACGCCGCTCGCTTGCGTCACGAGTTCCTCGGCGAGATGCGGCGCGAGCGCGGGCAGGGGCAGACGGCGCTCGGGCAATGGCGCGCTCGAGGCGTCGCGCAACGCCGCCTCGTCGATCAAGCCATCTTGACGCGCATGCGCGAGCACCTTGGCGCGCGCCTCGGCGGCATGATTATGCGGCGCGTCGGGCCGCGCGGCGCGCGGCGCTTGCGGAAGCGCCACGAGCAAGGCGGCTTCGGCATCCGACAATTGCGCGGGCTCCTTGCCGAACCAGGCGAGCGAACCGGCGCGCAGGCCTTGCAAATTGCCGCCCATCGGTGTCAGCGTGAGATAGGCGGCGAGGATCTCTGGCTTGCTCATCCGCTCTTCGAGCTGGAGCGCGCGGCCGATCTGGATCAGTTTGGACACAAAGCTTCGCGGTCGCGGCTCGAGCAGCCGCGCGACCTGCATCGTGAGCGTCGATCCGCCCGAAACGATCCGCCCATGGGTGACGAGCTGACTCGCCGCGCGGACGAGCGCGAGCGGGTCGACGCCGCGATGGGACCAAAATCTTTTGTCCTCAAAATCCAGCAGCAGTTTGAGATAGCTGGGCGAGACCTCCGCCGGGGCGGTGGCGAGCCGCCATTGCCGATCAGGCGTCATGAAGGCGCGAAGCATCGACCCGTCCCGGCCGAGCACCACGCGGGACGGCGCCGCGAGCCTCGAGAGATCGGGCGGCAGGAGGCGGTCAGCCGTCACCAGGCCGCCGACCGCGAGGGCAAACAGGCCGCCGGCCGCGGCGGCTAGGCGTCTGCTCCATCTCTTCACGGCTTGCCGTCGTCGTCCCCGTCAGGGGTCTTTGGCTCGACCGGCGCGGTTTTGGCTCCGGGCTTCGGCTTGCGCGCTGGTTTGACCTCCAACATCGCGGCTTCGCCCCTGGCATGGTAGGCCGGCGCATACATGTCCTCGATCTGGGGGCCGGGCCGAACGTAGCTGCCCGGCGTCACCGCGCGGACGATATACGCGAATTTGTATGGCGTTTTGCTGTTCGAAAGATCGAGCCCGGCGAGATAGCGATCGTCGCGCAACGAGGTGAAGGTCGGTTCGGTGAGATCCTTGAGCCATTTGAATTGCGTATTGTCGCGATCGCCCGATAGTCCGACCGTCTCGGGTTCGAGGCCGGCCGGAAGCATATCCACGACCAGCCCTTTGCGCTCGATATTCTCCGCGATTTTCGCTTCGATCACGATGACCAATTCATCGTTTTGATGCACGTCGGCGAGATCGGCGGGAGTCCCGTCGAGGTGGTAGTAGCTGCGCTCGATGCTGAAACCGTTGGCTTCGGGCGGCTGTGTGCCGGCGGGTATGCCGGTTGCCGCGAGAGCCACGAAGACGGAATCCGCGCCTTTATTGACGACAGTGCTCGCGCGGCCCTTTCCGAGCGGGATGCTCGAGGTGATCCGCGTTTGCGTGCCCGACGTTTCCTTGCCGTCGAGCTCCACCTTGAGCGGCGCGTTCGACCGCAGATCGAAGGCGGCGCGCAACAACCAGGCTTGCTCTTGCGTGCTGAGCCAGGCGCGTCCGCCGGTGCTGCGCGCGAGATCGCCGCCTTGCGTGAAGAGAGCCTTTTCCGGCGCCAGTTTCTCTTCCTCCATCAACGACAGGACCATCGCCTTGTCGCGCAATTCGCTGCCGTAA
>JARLIW010000056.1 GCA_031291515.1 Beijerinckiaceae bacterium
CGTTCCGTCGCCGCCTCGAGCGAAAACGGGTCGCGCCATCCGAGCTGGTTCCAATAGGTGACGTGAAACGCGAGCGCCAAAATATCCGGACGGTTTTGCGCGAGCTCGCTCAGATAGGCATCGGCCGGGGGACACGACGAACAGCCCTCCGACGTGAAGAGTTCGACGGTCACGAGCCGCTCCGGGGCGCCGGCGGCGGCCGGGGCGGTGAACAAAGCGGCAAGCATCGCAAATAAAATAGGCCGCATCGGCGAGGTTCCTCCAGAGCAATGCCCTGCCCGCTTTTCGCTGGCCGCCGCTCCAAGGTTACTCGCCGACTCGTTTCAGAGCATGTCCCGAAAAAAGTTGTAGACTTTTTCGATCGAGGACATGCTCTGACTCTTGGAAAAAGAGAGCGAGCTCTAATCGCTTCGGTGCTTCACCGAAGCGGAGCGCGCTCAGGCGATCTGCTCGCGCCGTCCATAATATTCGAGCGCTTCGTAAAGGATCACGTAGGCCCGATCGACGATATCGTCGAGGGAAACGGTTTTCACGAACATGTCCCTCGCGCGCTGGCTGATTTCCTCGCGCGTGGGGAGCGCCGGCATGTGAAATTTCGCGATCATATCGGCGGATTTCATCGCGGCGAGCCCATGAACCGCATCCGCATCCGGCATCGCGGCGAAAAATTCGCGCACGGCGGCGACGTTAAAGGTCGCGGCGAGCTGGGCGGCCGAGCGTTCGATGATCTTCGTTCCCAAACGTTGTTCGTTCTTCAAAACCGCCTTGGGCGGACGCTTCAAATCCCAGACCACGCCGAACCATGACAAGACCGTCAGAATGTAGAAGGTCGGATCATATTCCCACCATTTGAAACCCTGGCGCACGCTGCTTTGAAAGGCGTGATGGTTGTTGTGCCAGCCCTCGCCAAACGTCATCAACGCCAGCAGCCAATTGTTGCGGGAATCGTCGCCCGTGACATAGCGCTTGCTGCCCATCACATGAGCCAGCGAATTGATGAAGAAGGTCGCGTGATAGAGCAGCACCGTGCTCCAGACGAAACCCACGACGAGACCGGACCAGCCGCCAATCGCGAAAGCCACGGCGGCCATCACGCCAGCTGGGACGAGTTCGAACCGATGCAGCCAGACCAGCTCGGGATAGCGCGCGAAGTCCTGAATTTTCGTCAGATCGGTTTCATGGTGCTGTCGCGCGAAAATCCATCCGACATGGGCGTAGAAGAACCCGCGCTGGCGCGGCGAATGCACATCGGATTCCGTATCGGAAAAGAGGTGATGATGACGATGTTTGGCCGCCCACCACAAGACGTTGCGCTGCATCGTGCTCTGCGCGAGACAGGCCAGGACGAATTGGAACGCCCGGCTCGTCGTGAACGCGCGATGCGAGAAATAACGATGATAGCCGGCGCCAATGGCGAAGATGCGGATGATATAGAGGCTCAAGCAAATCCACAGCGCCGTCGTGCTCACGCCCGTCCAGATCGCGGCGAAAGCGGCGATGTGAAAAAGCACGAAGGGAATAGCAGCTGGATAGATGATATCGTCGTGGAACTTGGCTTTATCTGTCTTTTGCGTCACGAGCGGCCTTGTCTCTTCCCGTCCATTGGCCGCCGATCGAGCTACGCGCGAATCATTGGGCCAGCTCGCGCGAATCGCGATGGACTTGTCTATTGGATTGACTCTTTTCACGTTATTATACGGCATCAGTATGATCGGAAATAAAATTTCATTGGGCAATTGAAGCAATTTCATCTCTTTCCACAACACGCCGGACCAATGAGCTCATGACCATTCCGCCGTTCTTCACGGATCTCGCGGCCCTGATCCCAAGCCTGATCCTCGACATACGCTACGCCAGCGCCGGTAATTTCATTGGCGAACCCGTCGATGGCTATCAGGCCCCGCGCGGCTTGCTGACCCAAGAGGCGGCGCGGGCGCTAGCCGCGGTGCAAGACGATCTCGCGGCCTCCGGCCTCGGCCTCAAGGTGTTCGACGCCTACCGCCCGGCGCGGGCGGTCCGGCATTTCGTCCGGTGGGCGCGGGATGCCGACGATATCAGAGGCAAGGCGGAATATTATCCGCATCTCGACAAGCCGGACCTGTTCCGCCTCGGCTTTATCGCGGCGGATTCGGCGCACTGCCGGGGATCGACGGTGGATCTGACGCTCATCGCCTTGGCCAGCGGGGACGAATTGCCGATGGGCAGCGCCTTCGATTTTTTCGGCCCGGAATCCACCTTGAATTACTCTGGTTTATCACCAAACGAATTCGCCAACCGTGAACGCTTGCATGCCGCCATGGCCGCGCGCGGCTTCGAGGGCTTCGCCCAGGAATGGTGGCACTTCACGCTCCGCGACGAACCCTACCCCGCGACGCGTTTCGATTTTCCAATCATACGAGATGAGGGTGGCGTTTGAGCGACCACAGCGCGACAAGACTGATCGCGGCGACACTGCCGAGATAAAGACCGACAAAGGGAAGGCCGCCGCGATCCGCGAGGGTCTGCGCGAGCACGGGCACGATCCCGCCGCCCAGAATGCCGCCGGCATTGAAGGCCAGCGAGGCGCCGGTATAGCGCACGCGCGCCGGAAACAGGCCCGGCAGAAACGCGCCAAGCGGGCCATAGACAAAGCCCATGGTGAATAGAGACAGCGACAGAAACAGCCAGATCAAGGCCAGCGATCCACTGCCGAGCATCGGCGCGAGCAAAAGCCCCACCACCACCGTCATGCCGCAGCCTGCCATCAAGACCTTGCGCGGATTGCCGCGATCGGCCCAAATTCCCGCCGCCACGATTCCGACCGCGAGAAACAGAATGGCGCCGAGCTGAATCTCGAGAAAAAGCCGCCGGTCGATATGAAGGTTCTTGGTTCCGAACCCGAGGGCGAAGGCGGTCGACAAATAAAAGATCGCGAAACAGACGACCGCCGCGAACAGGCCGCCGATCACCTCGCGCGGATAATCGCGCACGACTTCGAAGACCGGCACGCGTGCTGGCGGCGCATGAGCCACGGCGGCCGCGAAGGCCGGCGTTTCCGTGAGTTTCAACCGCACCCAGAGACCGAGCGCGACGAGAACCGTGCTGACCAGGAACGGCAGACGCCAGCCCCAGCTCTGGAATTGGTCCGGCGTGAGAAAAATTCCAAGCAGCAGAAACAGGCCATTCGCGGCGATGAACCCGACAGGCGCGCCGAGTTGCGGCATCATGCCAAAGCGCGCGCGATAGCCCGGCGGCGCGTTTTCGACCGCGAGCAAGGCGGCGCCGCCCCATTCGCCACCGAGGCCGAAGCCCTGGCCAAAACGCAGGACGCACAGGATCGCGGGCGCCCACCAGCCAATCACGGCATAGGGCGGCAACAACCCGACCGCCACGGTCGAGACGCCCATCATGAGAAGCGACGCCACCAGCGTCGACTTCCGCCCGACGCGGTCGCCGAAATGGCCGAAGACGAGCGAGCCCAAGGGCCGCGCGACAAAGGCCAGGCCAAACGTCGCATAAGACAAGAGCAGCTGCGCCGAGGCATCGGCGGAGGGAAAGAACAACGGACCCAGAACGAGCGAAGCCGCCGTCGCATAGACGTAAAAATCGTAGAACTCGACCGAGGTCCCGGCGAGGCTCGCGAGCAAAATACGCCGCGCCGTGGCCCCGGCGGCTCGAGGGGAGGTGATCGTCATATTCATGTCACCGGCGGAATGACGGGAACAGGGCGCGCCGTCAAGCCCTCGCCTTCGAACCGTCGCGCCGCCACCGGCTCAATGCGCGAGCCGTTCCAGAAGATCGCGGACATGAACCTGGTCGGCCTTGTAGTTCCCCGTGAGCGTGTACATCACGAGATTGATGCCTCCGCGCAGCGCCATTTCATGCTGAAGCGCGTCGCCTGGGACGAGCGGATAGAGCGCCTCGCCATAGTCGTTGCCGGCCCAGCCCCCGGCGAGATCATTGTTGGTGACGATGATCGGCGACACGCCATCGCCCGAACGCGCGGGCCGGTTCGCGGCCTCGCCAATCGCCGGCGGCAGAGCCTCGATCCAGGTCTGCCCCGACGCGTAGCGGCCGACGAACGAGTCGATCAAATAGAATGTCTTCGTCACGACATGGCTCGCCGGCACGGGCTCGAGTTCCGGCACGTCGACATTCGCGAGCAATTCGCGCAGCCATGCCGTTTCCGGCGTGGGCGAGCCATTGGGCCGCGCCAGCAAGGCGTCTCGCGTATCGAAGACAATGGTGCCGCCTTGGCGCATGAAGGCCGAGATCTTGGCCGCGGCCGCGGCGGAAGGTTTGGGCGCCTGGGCCACGATCGGCCAGTAAAGCAACGGATAAAAGGCGAGTTCATCCTTGGCGGGATCGACCGCCGCCGGATCGCCGGGGCTCAGCGACGTGCGGCTGGCCAGGGCCGCCGACAGCGTGTCGAGGCCTTGCTTCGTGATCTCGTCGACTTTCGCGTCCCCGCTCAGGACATAGGCCAGACGGGTCGTCAAAGCCGAGGACAAATCGAGTTGCGAGACTTGCAAGCCCGACTCCGCCGAGGCCGGCCGGGGCGTTCCGGCGAACCCGAGAACGGCCAGGAACAAAAGCGTCGCGGCCATCGCGCGACGCGGCAGGCCTGGCATCTTGCCCGCGAGCCATAGCGCGGCGAGGGCATCGCCGAGGAAGAGGCAAAAGGCGGCGGCGATCAACCAAGGCCGCAGATCGACCGGCCCGGCCGATTGCAGCGGCACGGTCTTGAACGCAAACCCCGAGAGGCCAGCGGCGGGGATCCGATCGGTTGGCGCCAAGGCATTCACCGCCAAAAGCGAATCTGGCGTGCCGTAAAATCCAGGGGGATAATCGGCGCTCGCCACGCCATCGTAATTCGAGGGCGCTGGCTTCGCCGAAGGCGGCGGCGGCCCGAGCACGCCGAACCCGTCGAGCGTCCGGCTCGGCGCGACCGAGGCAACTTTCGCGCCGACCGGAGGCGCGCCAGCCTCGGCTCCCGTTGCCGCCGTCTCGCCGGACAGGGACACGATCTTGCGCAACATCTCCACGAACAGCCCCGAGATCGGCAGGTTCGACCACGTCGTATCGGCGGTGACGTGAAACAACACGATCTTGCCCTTGCCTCGCGACGCCGCCGTGACCAAGGGCGTGCCATCGGAAAGTTGCGCCCAGGTCTTGCCCGGCAATCCAGCTTCGGGCTCGGCCAACACTTGCCGCGAGATCGTCACCTCGGCCGGAACTTTGAGCCCGGCGAAGGGACTCGACGGATCGAAAGCCGCGAGCGCCTTGGGCGTCTCCCACGACAGCGAACCGCCGAGAACGCGCCCGCCGCGCCGGAGTTGAACCGGCACGAGATCATCGGCCGCGGCCGACAGCCTCGTGCCGGCAAACCGCACGAGCAGCCCGCCGTTCTCGACGAATTGGGTCAGCCGGACACGCGCCGGGCCGCCGATCGTGCCGATATCGGCGAGGATCAGCACGTTGACATGATCGTCCAAAAGCGAACCGATGGGATCGGCGGCGCCGGGCTTGGGCTCGCGCACATCGGCGAAGGGGCTGAGCGCTTTCAAGAGGTAGTAATCGGCCGCGAGCAGCGGCTGCTCCGTATCCGCCGTATCGCCGCCCACGATGCCGACGCGCCGGCGTTTCCAGCGCGCATCGAGCAAAGAGACCGCGCCGGCGGAACGACCGTCGACAATTTCAAGCCGCGCGATGTCGTTGCGCAATTCGACGGGGAGTTCGAACCGCGCCTTGGCTTCGGTTGCGGTCGCGCCGAAGACGAACGGCGCCTGGCCCACCGTCAGGCCCTTGAGATCAAGCGCGCGAACCGCGCCGATCCTCGAACCGTTCGCGGCGGAGCGCAGCACGGTGACCTCGAGTCCCCCTCCCATGTTGGACGGGCCGGTCAACGCCAGAACCGCCGCATCGCCGGACACCAACGTGGTATCCACCGGCAGCGCCTTGAGCTTTTCGGCGAAGGCCAGCGCCCCGCCTCGCTCCAAACCATCGGCAATCCACACGATCGAGGCCTTGGGCCAGGCCGTGACGAAACGCGCGATGGCGGGAACCTCGGCAAGGCGGTCCGGCGTATAGGGCACCGGCTTCAAGGCCCGCAGGCGTTCGAGCGCGCCCGAAGCATCGGACGGCACGAGATCCCGGCCCGCATCCGAAATCGCGGCAACGGCGACAGTCATGGATTTCTGCCGCGCGGCCTCGATCCGCAATGCGGCGGCGGTGACGCGACGCTCCCAATCCGGCGCGGCGCTCCACGCATCGTCGATCACGATCAGCAGCGGCCCTTCGCCCTCGACGCCGATGCTGAGCGGATTCCAGACCGGCCCGGCCATCGCCAGAATGATCGCGCCGGCAATCGCCAGACGCAGCAGCAACAGCCACCAGGGGGTGCTCGCCGGCGTCTCGTCCTTGGGCTTGAGATCGAGGATCAGTTTGAGCGGCGGAAACGGCACGCGGCGCGGACGCGGCGGCGTAATGCGCAGCAAGACGTAAAGCACGGGCAGGCCGGCCAAGGCCAATAGCGCGAAGGGAACCGTGAACGCCAGGGGAAGACCAAACATCAGGCCGCTCCCGCCGAGAAAGCACTATCCCCAGCCTCGAGCTGCATCCGCAGCGCGAGCAAGGCCTCGGACGCCGGGCGGTCGGTGCGATGGATCGCCAAGCTCCAGCCTTTTGCCCGCGCCATGCCGGCGATGGCGGCGCGATGGGCTTCGAGACGGCGAATGTAATCGTCGCGAAACCGCTCGGCCTGGCCGATGCGCATCACTTGGCCGCTGTCGACATCGAGAAATTCGGTATGACCCGCGAAAGGAAAGGTCTCTTCGACGGGATCGGCGATCATCACGAGATGCCCCGTGGCGCCGCGCGCGGCGAGATCGGCGAGACGGGCGGCCCAATCGGCCGGCGGCGACAAAAACTAGCTGATCAAAACCGCCCCCGTGCGCGGCGCGAGCGCGCCGGCCGGCGGCAATTCCGCGCTGTCCCCGCCACCCTTTCGCTCTTGCGTATAAATCACTTCGGCGAACCGTTCGATAATCGCGCGCGCGGCAAGCGGCCGCGTCAACCCGAGAAGCCCCACGCGCTCGCCCCCGCGCACCAACAGATCGGCGGCGGCGAGGCCGAGCACCAGGCCCCTGTCGATCTTGGATTGCAGAGCGAGAGCGGAGACAAACGCCATCGACGGCGAACGATCCATCCAGAGCCAAACGGTATGCGCCGACTCCCATTCGCGCTCGCGAACGTAAAAGCGGTCGTCGCGCGCCGAGCGGCGCCAATCGACGCGGGTGATCGATTCGCCCGCCACGAAGGGGCGGAACTGCCAGAACGTTTCGCCGACACCCGCTTGCCGCCGGCCATGCACGCCGTGCATCACACTCGACGCGATTTCCTTGGCCGCCACCACCAGGCTCGGCAGCCGCCGCGCCAAACCCAGCGCCGCATCCTGCTGGCGCATGCCAGCCATCCGCTCTTGGTCGTCGAGAAGCCGTGCCTCCACCATCAGGTGAAGCGCCTCGTCAACCGGTCGATGACCGCCGCCAAGGTTTCGCCATCGGCCCGCGCCGCGAAGGTCAGCGCCATCCGGTGTTTCAAGATCGGGGCGGCAAGCGCCGCGACATCGTCGAGCGAGGGCGACAACCGGCCGCTCACCAAGGCGCGCGCGCGCGTCGCGAGCATCAAGGATTGCGCCGCGCGCGGCCCCGGTCCCCACGCGATCGATTTGGTGACGGCCTCGTCGCCTTCGCCGGGCCGCGCCGAGCGCACGATATCGAGAATCGCCTCGACGATCCGCTCGCCCACGGGCAACCGCCGGACGAGACGCTGCGTCGCCTGCAGCTCTTCGGCCGTCAGAATCGCCTTGGCGCCGGCGCGACGTTCGCCGGTGGTCTCGATCAGGATCCGCTTTTCCGCCTCCCGGTCGGGATAGCCGACGTCGATCTGCATGAGAAAACGGTCGAGCTGCGCCTCGGGCAACGGATAGGTGCCCTCTTGCTCGAGCGGGTTTTGCGTCGCGAGCACATGGAACGGGGCCGGCAGATCGTGCCGCTCGCCCGCGACCGAGACATGATATTCCTGCATCGCTTGGAGCAAAGCGGACTGGGTTCGCGGGCTCGCGCGGTTGATCTCGTCCGCCATCAAGAGCTGCGCGAAAATAGGGCCTTTGAGAAAACGGAACCCGCGCCGGCCGCCGGCACTTTCCTCGAGGATTTCAGAGCCCAAAATGTCGGCGGGCATGAGATCGGGCGTGAACTGGACGCGGCGGGCATCGAGGCCCAACACCGTGCCGAGCGTTTCGACGAGCTTGGTCTTGGCGAGGCCCGGCACGCCGACGAGGAGCCCGTGGCCGCCGGCCAGCAAGGTGACCAGAACCTCCTCGACGACCTGCGTCTGCCCGAAAATCACCGTGCCGATTTCAGCGCGCGCCGCGGCGATCCGCTCGAGCGCGGCCTCGGCGCTCAGCGCAACCGCCGCCTCGAGTGACGTGGCAATGGACGCACTATCGTTGACTTCAGCCATGAACCGTCCGCTCCCTCCGGGGGGTTCGCGTGATCACGACCCCATGCGCATTTCGTAAGCAAATTCGATGCTGCTCGATTCCTGGTGTAGAAGCAAATTTGCAAATGCTATTTAGCTCTCATACGTGGTCGTCCCGGATTAGGTTGCAATTATGACCCAGGATTCCGAGGCCGGTAAGATTCCGCCGCCTCTGTACAACCTCACGGCCTCGCTCGACGCGGCGAAACCGCGCGGCCCCGCTCCGGTGGACAAGTGGAATCCCCCGTTTTGCGGCTTCATCGATCTGCGTATCGCCTCGGACGGAACCTGGTTCTACGCGGGAACGCCGATCTTGCGGCCGGCCCTCGTCACGCTTTTCGCAAGTGTCCTACGCAAGGACCCCGATCGTTACGTCCTCGTGACCCCCGTCGAATGCGTCGGCATCACGGTCGAGGACGTGCCCTTTATCGCCACCGCGATGAAGCGCGAAGAGGGAGCGCTGGCCGTTTCGACCAATTTGGGCGACGACGTCCGCGTCGGAGCGGAGCATCCGCTGCGGTTCGCGTTCGATGCCGCCGGCGGCGTGAAGCCCTATGTACATATTCGCGGGGATCTCTGGGCGCGATTCACCCGCGCGCTCGCGCTCGAGCTGATCGATCAAGCCATTGCCCGCGAAACCGCGGACTCGTTCGGCATCGAATCGGACGGCGTTTTCTTCCCGATCGCCCCGGAGACGGCGGAGACCCCGACCCCATGAGCGAGCTTCCGTCGGACTTCGGCGATGCCGAGGCCACCACGCTTCACCCTTTGGAGCCCGCCGCGCCAGATCATGACCGGCTGTTTTCGCCGCGCGACGTTTATGCCCGGATCGAGGCCCGCGTGCCGATGGCGCTGCCGGCCCAGGCGCTCGACGTTCTGCACTTGCCGAGTGACGGCGACCATAGCTTGAACGATTGGGTGGTGGCGCCGGAATTTCTATCCGCCAGTCGGATTGCCGCCGTGCTGATCGGCCTGGTGGAGCGCGGCGACGCCCTCCACGTCCTGCTGACGAAACGAGCCGGCGCCTTGCGCGTCCATTCCGGACAGATCGCCTTTCCCGGCGGGAAGATGGATGCCTCCGACGCCTCGCCCGCCGCCACGGCGCTGCGCGAAGCCGAGGAGGAGATTGGTATTCCCGCCGGCCGGATCCACGTCTTGGGCTATCTCCCACCCTATCTCACGGGATCGGGCTTTCGCGTCGTGCCCGTCTTGGCCCGCATCGACACGCCGTTCGAACCCGTGCTCAACCCCGGCGAAGTCGACGAACTATTCGAAGTGCCCTTCGCCTTCCTGATGAACGAAGCGAACCACGAGCTGCGTCAGCGCGAATGGAAGGGAAAGCCGCGCCATTTCTACGCCATGCCTTACGGCGAGCGGCAAATTTGGGGCATCACCGCCGGCATTTTACGGGCCCTCTACGAGAGGCTTTACCGCTGATGGGCCGCTCGATTTCCGAACTCGCGCTGCTCTATCTCATCCCGTTCGCGGCCTATTTCCTCTATCTCATGCTGCGCCGCGTCTATATTCTGTCGTTCGATCATTGGACGCGCCGAGTCGTGGCCACGCTCTCGCTCTCGGGTCTCGCCTTCGTCCTCATTGGGCTGCTTGCCACCGGGTTTTTCGCCGAGCGCCACGAGGGCGCGTATCAACCGGCGCATATCGAGAATGGC
>JARLIW010000266.1 GCA_031291515.1 Beijerinckiaceae bacterium
AAGCGCCGGTGAAGGATATGCCGGTGCCGTTCATGGGGCCGCCCATGCTGGTCGACAAAAAACGGGATGTCGCTATCTCTCAGATGCCGGCGATCATTCTTTATCTGGGTGAAACCCTGGATCTCCTACCGGCTACCGCCGTCCTCCGCGCCCTGTCCATCAAGATCGTCAACGATGCCAATGACGTGATCGACGAAATTACCCTGGATGGCGGCCGCGAGATGTGGACCCAAAAGCGCTGGCAGGATTTCGTCCCCCGCCTGAAGCGGTGGATGTCGTTCTGGGAGGAGATCGGACGCCGCCACGGCCTCAAGCGGAATTCCGGCTTCCTGTTGGGCGGCGAGGCGCCGGGCATTGCCGACATCGTGACGGCGACCCTGTGGTCGACCATGGCTGACCGCTTCCCCAAGATCGAGGCGATCCTCGACGAATCCGCGCCCCTGACCGCCGCGCTGACGCGGCGGGTCGCTAATCTGCCCGCGCTGGCCAAGTTGGCGGCCAAGGCGCGGCAAGACTATGGCGACGCTTATTGCGGCGGCCAGATCGAAGCGTCGTTGCGCAAGGTCCTCGACGCTTAGTCTTTGCACGCTGCCGCCGCCCCTCAAATCCCCGCTTGCGAGACGAACTTCGGGTTCAGATAGGCCTGGATCGCCTCGCTGCCACCCTCGGAGCCGTAGCCGCTGTCCTTGACGCCGCCGAAGGGGACTTCGGGCAAAGCGAGGCCGAGGTGGTTGATCGTCATCATGCCGGTTTCGACCGATGCGGCGATCGTATTCGCGGTCTTGGCCGAGCGCGTATAGGCATAGGCCGCGAGCCCGTAGGGCAGGCGGTTGGCCTCGGTGATCGCCTCGTCGAGATCGCCGAACGGCAGGATCAGCGCGAGCGGGCCGAACGGCTCCTCGTTCATCACCCGCATTCGGCTGTTGAGGCCGGTCAAGACCGTCGGCTCGAGGAAATAGCCTTTGTTGCCGATGCGCGCGCCGCCCGCGCGGATCTCCGCGCCGCCTTGCGCGGCATCGGCGATCAAGCTTTCCAAGGCGGGCACCCGGCGTTCGTTGGCGAGCGGCCCCATCGTGACGCCTGGCTCCAACCCGTTGCCGACGCGGATTTCCTTGACGCGGCCCACGAAGGTCTCGACGAACTGCTCGTAAACCGCGTCTTGCACGAGGAACCGCGTCGGCGAGACGCAGACCTGACCGGCGTTGCGGAACTTGGCCGCGCCCATCTGCTTGGCGGCGGCGTCGACATCGGCATCGCCGCAGACGATGACGGGCGCATGGCCGCCGAGTTCCATCGTGACGCGCTTCATGTGCAGGCCCGCCAAGGCCGCGAGCTTTTTACCGACCGGCGTCGAGCCGGTGAAGGTCACTTTGCGGATCACGGGATGGGGAATCAGATATTCGCTGATTTCCGAGGGAATGCCGAAAACGAGGCCGATCACGCCGGCGGGCACGCCGGCCTCCGCGAAACAGCGGATGAGCGCGGCGGGCGCGGCCGGCGTTTCCTCGGGGGCCTTGACGATGATCGAACAGCCCGCCGCCAAGGCCGCGGCGACTTTGCGCACGACCTGATTGATCGGAAAATTCCACGGCGCGAAGGCCGCGACGGGCCCCACGGGTTCCTGGATCACGAGCTGGTAGACGCCGGGCAGGCGCGCCGGAATCACGCGGCCATAGGCGCGGCGCGCTTCCTCGGCGAGCCAGTCGATCGTATCGGCGCCAGCCAGCGTTTCCATCCGCGCCTCGGCCAGCGGCTTGCCTTGCTCGAGCGTCATGATTTTCGCGATCTCGTCGACGTTCGCGCGCAACAGATCCGCGGCCTTGCGCATGATTTTGGAGCGGTCGAAGGCGGAGACCCCACGCCATATCGCAAAGCCTTGCGCCGCCGCCGCGACGGCGTCCTCGAGATCGAGCGGCGAGGCATGCGCGACGGTCCCGATCACCTCTTCGGTCGCGGGATTGACGACGGGGATCGCGCGACCCTTTTCCGCCTCTCGCCACTGGCCCGAGATAAACAGGAGCGTATTGGGGTACATGATTGGCCTCATTCGATGGAATGGGATGCGATGGTGAGCGGGGAAGCGCGGCGCCGGAGGATGGTTCCTACTTAGGACGGGAGACCCTTATGGTCCATGGCGTCCTATCCCCGTGCCGCGACCACGCTCTTGTACAGAGCCAGCGTCCGCTCGGCGATGGCGTCCCAGGTGAAATGTTCGAGCACGCGGCGCCGCCCGGCTTCGCCGAAGCGCTGGCGCAAGGCGGGGTCGCGGGCGAGGGTGTTGATGGCTTCGGCCAAGCGCCGCGAAAAGGCGGCGGGATCGGCGGGATCGAACCCGCCCGGCGTCAGGCCGGGATCGACGAGCAGACCGGTTTCGCCGGGCACGACCACTTCGGGAATGCCGCCGACGTTCGAGGCGACGACGGCGGTCTCGCAAGCCATCGCTTCGAGATTGATGATCCCGAACGGTTCGTAGACCGAGGGGCAGCAGAAGATCGCGGCATGGCTGTACAATTCGATCGCCGCCGCGCGTGGCAGCATGTCGCGAATCCAAATGACGTCGGGCCGCAGCGCCGAGGCCTCGGCGACGCTCTCTTCCATTTCGCGCGCGATCTCCGGCGTGTCGGGCGCGCCGGCGCAGAGCACGATCTGCAAGCCGGGATCGATCGCCGGGATCGCATTGACGAGATGGATGATGCCTTTTTGGCGCGTGATCCGGCCGACGAACAGCAGAAACGGCCGGTCGGGATCGATGCCATTGGCGATCAGCACGTCCTTGGTCGCCACGGGCCGATATTCCGCGAGATCGATGCCGTTGTGGATGACATGGACGCGCTCTGGCGCGATGTCGAACAGCCGCAGCACATCGGCGCGCGTCTCGCGCGAAACCGCGATGATCGCATCGGCCTGTTCGATCGCGGTGCGCTCCATCCAGGCGCTGAGATGATAGGCGTTGCCGAGTTGCTCGACCTTCCAGGGCCGCAGCGGCTCGAGCGAATGGATGGTCAGAATATAGGGTACGCCCCAAAGCTTGCTCGCGAGCAGGCCGCCCATGTCGGTGTACCAGGTGTGGCAATGCACGAGATCCGCGTCGAGCCGGTCCTTGGCCATCACGAGCGAGCGGGCGAACGCATCGACCGCACCGGTAAAGCGAGGGTCGGTATTTCGTTTGGTCTCCTCCCATTGCGGCGTGCCGCGCAGGCTCAGATTGCCGTCGTCGGCGTGTTGATCGCCGAAACAGCGGACGTCGACCGCGATCGATTTGGCCAGCGCGCGGGAGAGATATTCCACGTGAACGCCCGCCCCGCCATAGACGTAGGGCGGATATTCCTTGGTGAAGAGAGCAACTTTGCGCAGGTCTGGCATGGGGCGGGTAAACTCGTTGGCTTCTTCTTTGGAAGTGGGCTGGTCGCGAACCGCAATGTTACTCCGTCATGGCCGGGCTTGTCCCGGCCATCCACGCCGCGACGTCGCTATTTAAATTCCGGACGAGGCCGCAATGTCCTGGCGTGGATAGCCGGCACAAGGCCGGGCACGACGGCGCTGGTTCCCCGGACCGCCTCACCCCCCCAGCCGATCCACCATCGGCTGGGTGATCAAGCAAATCCCCTTGTCGGTTCGGCGGAAGCGTCTGGAGTCGAGGACGGGGTCTTCGCCGGCGACGAGGCCTTCGGGAATGCGCACCCCGCGATCCACGATGACGTTCTTGAGCCTGCAATAGCGGCCGATGTCGGCATAGGGCAAAATGACCGCGCCTTCGATCGAGCCGTAGGAATGGACGTGGACGCCGGTGAAGAGCAGCGTCTTGTTCACCGCCGTGCCGCTCACGATACAGCCGCCGGAGATCAGCGAATCCGTCGCCTTGCCGCGCCGACCGTCGTCGTCGTGAACGAATTTCGCCGGCGGCACGATTTCGCCGTAGGTCCAGATTGGCCATTGCCGGTCGTAGAGATCGAGGCCCGGCACGACATCGGTCAGATCGATATTGGCTTCCCAGTAGGAATCGAGCGTCCCGGCATCGCGCCAATAGGTCTCGGCCTCGCTGGACGAGCGGACGCAGGATTGCGCAAAGCGGTGCGCCACCGCTTTTCCGTTGGCGACGAGATAGGGCACGATGTCCTTGCCGAAATCATGGCTGCTGTGAAGGTCGGCGGCATCGCGGCGCAGCTGATCGAACAGGAACCTCGTCTCGAAAATATAGATGCCCATGCTCGCCAGTGCCCGCTCTGGCTTGCCCGGCATGCCCGGCGGATCGGCGGGCTTTTCGAGGAAGGACACGATGCGGTCGTTGGCGTCGACGGCCATCACGCCGAAGCCGGTGGCGTCCAGGCGCGGCACTTCGATACAGCCCACGGTGACGTCGGCGCCTTGTTCCACATGCTGTTGCAACATGGGTTCGTAGTCTTGCTTGTAGACATGATCGCCCGCCAACAGCACGATATAGCGCGGCGCGTAGCCCTCGATGATCGCGATGTTTTGATAGACGGCATCGGCCGTCCCGGCATACCAGCCGTTTTCGGAGACTTGCTGGCTCGCGGGCAGGATATCGAAACTTTCGTTGCGCTCCTGGCGGAAGAAGTTCCAACCGCGTTGCAAATGGCGGATCAGGCTATGGGCCTTGTATTGCGTGGCGACGCCAATGCGGCGAATGCCGGAGTTCAACGCATTGCTGAGCGCGAAATCGATGATCCGAGATTTGCCGCCGAAATAAACCGCCGGCTTGGCGCGGCTGTCGGTCAATTCCATCAAGCGGCTGCCACGCCCGCCAGCGAGGACAAATGCCATCGCATGACGCGCAAGCGGGGCATTCGCCCGGATCGGCTCCTCCATCTCGTTCCTCCGTGTGCCGCTTCGCGG
>JARLIW010000267.1 GCA_031291515.1 Beijerinckiaceae bacterium
CCACACGCGGATCGCGCAGGCCTGCTTCAAGGCGTGCACCCGGTGGCTCCCGCATCACGCGGGGTCCGAACTGATCCGCGGCGGCTTAACCGGAGACGTTGTAACTATGGCACTGCCCGATTTCACCATGCGTGGGCTCCTCGAGTCCGGCGCCCACTTCGGCCATCAATCCCATCGCTGGAACCCGAAGATGGCGCCCTATATCTTTGGCGCCCGCAACAATATCCACATCATCGATCTCGCCCAGACGGTTCCGCTGTTGCATCAGGCCTTGAAGGCCGTGTCCGACACCGTGGCCCGCGGCGGCCGCGTGCTCTTCGTTGGCACCAAGCGCCAGGCCCAGGACGCGATCGCCGACGCGGCGCGCCGTTCCGCGCAATATTACATCAATTCCCGGTGGCTCGGCGGCATGCTGACCAACTGGAAGACGATTTCGGCCTCGATCCAGCGTCTGCGCAAGATCGACGAGCAGCTCAGCGCGGGCGCGTCCGGCCTGACCAAGAAAGAGCGCCTGATGATGGGGCGCGAGCGCGAAAAGCTCGAAAAGGCGCTCGGCGGGATCAAGGACATGGGCGGCGTGCCCGACCTGATCTTCGTGATCGACACCAATAAAGAACAGCTCGCGATCAAGGAAGCCAACCGGCTTCACATTCCGGTCGCGGCGATCTTGGATACCAATTGCGATCCCGACGGGATCACCTTCCCGATCCCCGGCAACGACGACGCGGGTCGCGCCATTGTCTTCTATTGCGATCTGATCGCGCGCGCCGCCCTCGACGGCATTTCGCGTAGCCAAGGTTCGTCCGGCGTCGATTTCGGCGCCGCCGAGGCTCCGGCCGCCGAGGTTCTTCCGGCCGAGGCGCTTCCTGTCGAGGATGCGCAACCGGAAATCACCGAGAGCTTCGAAGCGCCCGCCGAAACGTTCGAACTGCTGTCGGCCCCGCGCGGCGCCCCGGACGATTTCGCCAAATTGCATGGCGTCGGCCCGAACATCATCAAGAAGCTCAACGATGGCGGGATCTTCCACTATTGGCAGATTGCCTCGATGACGCCCGAGGACGAAGCCAAGGTCGATGCCGATTTGAAGCTTGGCGGCCGGATTGCCCGCGATGGCTGGATCAATCAGGCGCGCAGCCTGATCGCGGCCTAAGCGCCGGGGCAGACCTTCCGGCGGACGGTGTGAACCGTCCGCTCTCGATTTCATGGCGGACAGCGCAAGCCGTCCGCTTTCTCCGTTTTAAAAAGGACCATGTGCGATGGCAACGATCACAGCCGCATTGGTGAAGGATCTTCGCGAGAAGACCGGCGCCGGAATGATGGATTGCAAAAACGCGCTCACCGAAGTCGCGGGCGACATTGAAGCCGCGGTCGATTGGCTGCGCAAGAAGGGCCTGTCCAAGGCCGCGAAGAAGAGCGGCCGGATCGCCGCCGAAGGCCTCGTGGCCGTCGAAATCCAGGCGGCCAGCGCCGTCGTCGTCGAGGTCAATTCCGAGACCGATTTCGTCGCCCGCAACGAGGATTTTCAGACCTTGGTTCGCAACATCGGCGAAGTCGCGGTCAAGACGCGGCTCACCGACGTCGAGGCCCTTAAGGCCGCCGAATATCCGACCGGCGGCACGGTCGAGCTTGCGATCACGACCGCGATCGCGACCATCGGCGAAAACATGTCGTTGCGCCGCGCCGCCTATATCGCCGTCGATGATGGCGCCATCGGCAGCTATGTCCATAACGCGGTTGCGCCGGGTCTCGGCAAGATTGGCGTCATCGTCGCGCTGGAATCCAAGGGCAAGCCCGATGTCTTGACGGCGCTCGGCCGCCAGATCGCGCAGCATGTCGCGGCGACCAATCCGCAGGCTCTGGATTCGAGCGCGCTTGATCCCGAGGTTGTCGCGCGGGAAAAGGCGGTTCTCGCCGAGAAGAATGGCGCGGGCAAGCCCGCTCATGTCGTCGAGAAGATCGTCGAATCCGGCCTGAAGAGCTTCTACAAGGAGGTTTGCCTCGTCGATCAACCGTCGATCCATGCGGACCATTCGGGCAAGACGATCGGTCAGGTCGTCAAGGATTCCGAAGGGGCCGCGGGCGCGCCCGTCGTGCTCAAGGCGTTCGTGCGCTATGCGCTCGGCGAGGGCATCGAAAAGCAGGAAAGCGATTTCGCCGCGGAAGTCGCGGCGGCGGCGGGGCAAGCCTAAATCGGAATTGAAATCGATGTTGCGTTTGATCTCCCAGGCGGTTCCGCCTGGGAGATTTTTTTTGCGCCGCGATTGCGCCTGCCAAGCGCCGTAGCTCTCCTTCCAAAAATCCATTCGGGTTCGACGAGGGTGCGACGACAAGGACACGTTGTTGGCATGTTCTCTCGTACAATTAATTTGTATCCTCGGCTGTCATGAGGCTTATTCGCGGAGCCTCGCAAGGTGCGCTTTGGCCGGGCATGGTCCTGGAGACTCTCATGATGCGATCGTTGTTTGCCGCAGTGACGTTGGCCCTGTCCGTAGGTTTTGCGGGCGCGCAAGCGCAAACCGCTTCCGTCGCGGAACAGACCGTCGATACGCTCAATAAAATCTGGGGCAGCCATCCGGGCTTTCGCGCCAACCATGCCAAGGGCGTGGTCGTCGAGGGCAGCTTCACCCCGAGCATCGAGGGCGCGAAACTCAGCAAGGCGATCTTATTTCAGGGCAAGGCCTCGGCGGTCACGGTCCGTTTTTCTGATTCCGGCGGTCTTCCAACCCTGCCGGATGGCGCGGGTCCGGCCAATCCTCACGGCCTGTCGGTCAAATTCCACCTGGCCGATGGCTCGGATATGGACATTGTGACCAATGCGTTGAAATTCTTTCCCGTTGCCAATGGCGAGGAGTTTTTGGCGCTTCTCCAAGCCCTCGCGGCGAGCCCCGCGGGCGCGCCGAAACCGACGAAGCTCGAGACGTTTCTTGCCGCCCATCCCGCGGCGCCCAAAGCCATGGCGAGTGTCTCGACGCCGACGAGTTTCGCGCGCGAAACCTATAATGGCGTGGATGCCTTCGTCTTTGTCGATGCGGCCGGAAAGCGCCAGCCGTTCCGGTTCAAGATCGTTCCGGTCGCGGGCGAGGAGCATCTGTCCGCCGCCGATGCCGCCAAGCAGGCCCCGAATTTCTTGATGGACGAGATCGTCGCGCGGATCGCGAAACGGCCGGTATCGTTCAAACTGTTGGCGCAACTCGCCAATCCCGGCGATCAAACCAAGGATCCGACGCAGCCCTGGCCCGACGATCGCAAGCTTGTCGATCTCGGCACGATCACGATCGACAAGGCCGTCGCGGACAGCAAGACGGCAGAGAAGGCGCTGCTCTTTTTGCCGAGCAATCTGACGGACGGCATTGAAATGTCCGACGATCCCCTGATCGATGCGCGCAATCAGGCTTATGGGGTGTCGTTCGGCCGCCGTTCCCAGTAAGGGCGCAAGGTGGGCGACGCCGCGCGTTGCCCGCATCGCCTCATTCCACGAACAACCCCACGATCGCGCCGCTCATCAGGGTTGCGAGCGTGCCCGAGATCATGGCGCGCGGTCCAAGCGAGACGATCTCAAGCCGGCGGCCCGGCGCCATCGCGCTCATGCCGCCGAGCATGATGCCGAGGCTGCCGAAATTGGCGAAACCGCACAGCGCGAAGGTCATGATCAGCCGCGAACGCGGGCTCAGGGCGTCGGGCGCGAGATGGGCGAGATCGAGGAAGGCGACGAATTCGTTGAGGACGGTTTTTGTCCCCATCAGATTCGCGGCGGCGCCGGCTTCGGTCCAGGGAATTCCGATGATCCATACGAGCGGCCGGAATCCGAAGGCGAACAGGCGTTGCAAGGTGACGGGCGCGCCCGCGAGCGTGACGAGGCCGAGCGCCAAATTGACCAGGGTGACGAGGCTGACGAGCACGATCAGCATGGCGATGACGGCGGCGAGCATGCCGATACCGTCGTTGGTGCCCTTGACGATCGCCTCCATGAAACTGCCGGGGCGCTCGCTTTCGTCGAGCGCGGCGCTCTCGCCGGGATTCACGGTGAAGGGGACCATGATCGCGGCGATGGCCAGCGCGGCGGGCGTCGAGAGCACGGCGGCGGCGAGCACGCTGCCGAACGAATCAGCGAGCACGGCCGAGAGAATCGTCGCGTAGATCACCATCACGGTGCCCGCGATTCCCGCCATGCCGCAGCTCATCAGCGCGAACAATTCGCCTCGGCTCATGGTCTTGAGATAGGGCCGGATCAGCAACGGCGCCTCGATCATGCCGACGAAAATATGGATCGCGGCGCCGAGGCCGAGCGCGCCGCCGATTCCGAGCGTCCAGCGCAGCAGAAAGGCCAGTCCGCCGACAATCTTCTGGAGGAGGCCCCAATAGAGCAGCAGCGAGGCCAAGGCGCTGATGACGAGAAACAGCGGGAAGACCCGAAAGGCCAGGGTGAAGCTGCCGCCAGGCGTCGTTTCCGCGTAGGGGAGGGGACCGCCGCCGAGAAAGCCGAACACCAGCGTCGAGCCCGCATCGGCCGCGGTTTGCAGCGCCGCGACGCCTTTGTTGAGGATGGCCAGCGCTTGGATTGCCGCGGGGACTTTGAGGAGCAGGATCGCGAGCGCGGTTTGCAACAAGACGCCGCCAATGACGACGCGCCAGTTGATCCCCCGGCGATTTTCACAAAAGACGTAAGCGATCGAAAGCAGGGCCAAGATCCCGATGAGCCCTCGCATTCCGATCTCCTTGTCGATTTGGCCGTCTCCGACCCGGAAAGCAACAAACCCGCCAATTGCGGGATGGCGCGCAGGATGGTGTTCACGACTCGAATAGCTCGCTTGAACGCGCACGGCAAACAGCCTAAGCGATGGGCCAGCGAGACGGCGCAGGTCCGCGGCCCTCCGCTTGCGAGGTCAAGACGGCATGACGGAAGACGGATCGAAACCGCGATGGCGCCGTGTCGTCGTGAAACTATCCGGGGAAGCGCTGCAAGGAGGCCAGAGTCATGGTCTCGACCCCGACGTGGTCGATCAGATCGCCCGGGATTTGGCGCGCGCCGCCTGGCTCGGCGTCGAGGTTGCGGTCGTCGTCGGCGGCGGCAATTTTTTTCGGGGCATCCAGGGCGCTGACAAGGGAATCGAGCGCGCGCGCGCCGATTCGATCGGCATGCTTGCCACCGTGATGAACGCGCTTGCCCTCGAATATGCGATCGAGAAAACGGGCCAATCCGCCCGCGTTCTGTCAGCGGTGCCGATGCCTTCGCTATGCGAACCGTTTTCGCGCCAGGCCGCGCTGCATCACTTGGGCAAGCGGCGGATCGTGATTCTGGCGGGCGGCACCGGCAATCCGTTTTTCACCACCGATACCGGGGCGGCGTTGCGCGGCTGCGAACTCTCGTGCGACGCCATTTTGAAGGCGACGCAAGTCGATGGCGTCTATTCCGCCGATCCCAAGCTCGACCCCACGGCGACGCGCTACGAGACGCTGACGCATGACGAAGCCATTGCCCGCAATCTCGCGGTGATGGATACGGCCGCTTTCGCGCTTGCCCGCGAGAACAGGATTCCGATAATCGTGTTTTCGATCAAACCTCCAGGCGCGATTTGCGATGCCCTGGAGGGGAAATCGACGATGACGCTGGTCTTGCCCTGAATGGTGAGCCGGGGCCGATCTTTGACGCCGCCCGCGCGGCGTTGCTACAACTTTCGCATGGACTCCCCGCGGGGGCCGCTGCCGGGCGCGTGCGCGTTGGGCTATCCGGATAAGGTTTTCTCATGAGCGACACATTCGATCTTGCCGACCTCAAGCGCCGCATGCAGGGGGCCGTCGCAACCCTAAAACACGAGCTTGGCGGCTTGCGAACCGGCCGGGCCTCGGCGAGTTTGCTGGAGCCGATCAATGTCGTCGCTTATGGGCAATCCATGCCGATCATCCAGGTCGCGACGATTAGCGTGCCCGAGGCGCGGATGCTCTCGGTGCAGGTCTGGGACAAAAGCATGGTCAGCGCGGTCGAAAAGGCGATTCGCGAATCGAGTCTGGGGCTGTCGCCGACGGTGGAGGGCCAGGTTTTGCGAATCCGGATCCCGGAGCTGAACGAGCAGCGGCGCAAGGAAATGGTCAAAGTCGCGCATCGCTACACCGAAGAAGCGAAGGTGGCCGTGCGCCATGTCCGGCGCGACGGGCTCGATATTTTGAAGAAACTCCTCAAGGACAAAGTCATTAGCGAGGACGACGAAAAGCGCCACGAGACCGAGGTGCAGAAGACGACCGATCAGGTCATTGGTGAAATCGATCAGACCTTGGCCGTCAAGGAAAAGGAAATCATGCAAATCTAGCGTCGCGCCGCCGGGCCTGCGGTTCCCGGCACGAAAAAAGCTGCTATTTCCCGTAATCGCGCTAGTGTCTTTTCCCCTGGGCGGTCCCATCTCCCGAGATTAAGCGTAATTGCGTTGCCTTCGTCCGCGGATCGCATCTGCCCCACCGGGAAAGTACCATGCCCAGCGTTGTAAAAGATAAAATGCAAATCGGGCACAGCGCGGAAACGATCGACCATGACATGAGAACGCCCAGCTCTAACGCTCCTGGACTCGGGGAGCCTGCGGGCCAGGCCTTGCCGCGCCCAGCGCCGGCCGGTCGAGTCCCAGCGAAGAACCCGGATCTTGCCGGGAGCCCGTTGCACGTCGGTATTATCATGGACGGCAATGGGCGGTGGGCCGCCGCGCGCGGATTGCCACGAATCGAAGGGCACCGGCGCGGGCTCGAGGCTCTGCGCGGGACCGTTCGCGCCGCCATCGAATTCAATCTCGCCTATCTCACCGTTTATAGTTTTTCGGCCGAGAATTGGAGCCGCCCGCTCGAAGAGGTCCGCGACCTCATGGGGCTCTTGAAGCGATTCATCCGGAAGGATTTGATCGACCTTCACAAGTCCGGCGTGCGCGTCAAGGTGATCGGCCACCGCGCCAATTTACAGCCCGATATCAGGGCGTTGCTCGAAGAAGCCGAGACCGTGACGGCGGCCAATGAAGGGCTCAATCTCGTTGTGGCCTTCAATTATGGCGGTCGCCAGGAAATCGCGGGCGCGGTCCGCGAAATCGCGCGCAAGTTCGCGCAAGGCGAGATCACCGAAACCGAGATCACCGAAACGCTGCTGTCGCGTCACCTTGATACGGCCGCTATCCCCGACCCCGATCTGATCATCCGGACGTCGGGCGAGCAGCGGCTTTCGAACTTTCTGTTATGGCAAGCGGCCTATAGCGAATTTGTGTTTTTGCCGATTTTGTGGCCAGACTTCGACCAGGCGGCTTTTGCTTCTGCTTTGGCCGAATTTGCCGCGCGCGAGCGCCGGTTCGGTGGCGTCTCCGCGCCGGCCGCGGCCAGGACGGGATCATGATTGCGAAC
>JARLIW010000001.1 GCA_031291515.1 Beijerinckiaceae bacterium
CCGTTCAAGCGGCGGACACGACTTCTGCCGGCTTGCTCAGAGCCGGCGAGGCTAAGGGCGATTGGCTGATGAACGGGCGGACCTATGACAATTTGCGCTTTTCGCCGCTCGATCAGATTAATAGGGCGAACGTGAAGAACCTGGTGCCGAAATGGATCTACCAAACCGGCACGGCATCGACCTTTCAGACGACCCCGCTCGTCTCGGACGGCGTGATGTATTTGTCGGAGCCGATGTCGAGCGTCACCGCGCTCGATGCCAAGACCGGCCAAAAGCTCTGGCATTACGACTACAAGGTCACCGCCAAGAAACTCTGCTGCGGCCCGGCCAATCGCGGTGTCGCGCTCGGCGATGGCAAGGTGTTCGTCGCCACGGTCGATGCGCATCTCGTCGCGCTCGATCAAAAGACCGGCAAGCTCGTCTGGGACGTGGTCCTGGCGACGGCCGCGAAAGACACGGACGAGAACCAGGCGATGCTGGCGAAGGCCAAGGACGCGGACAAACGCGGCGCTTCGGGCCAGAGCGGCATTGGCGCCAATTCCGCGCCTTTGTTTTATGACGGCAAGGTCTTCGCCGGCGTCGTCGGGGTTGGCTACGGCTTGCATCTCGAAAGCGAGCGGCCCGGCGCCCCGCTTGGGACGGTCATCGGCATCGCCGGCAAATATGGTAGCCCGGGCTTCCTCGCGGCCTTCGACGCCGAGACCGGCAAGCGCGTTTGGCAATGGGACACGACGCAAGCTGGTTGGGAGGGCGATTATGTCTCCCAGACCGCTTATGGCGTGGCGCTGCCCCGCGACATCGCGGCGGAGAAGGCCGATACACGCGATGCCGAGGCCTGGAAATATGGCGGCGGCTCCATGTGGAATACGCCCGCGCTCGATCCGGCGCTTGGGCTTTTGTATTTCGGCACCGGCAATCCTTCGCCGCAAGCGACCGGCACGGGCCGGCCGGGCGATAATCTCTGGTCGGTCTCCCTCGTCGCGCTTGATGTCAAGACCGGCAAGCTGCGCTGGGGATTCCAGCAGGTTCCGCATGATCTCTGGGGTTACGACGTCGCGAGTCCGGCCTCGCTCTTCGATGTGGAGGTCGACGGCAAGATGGTGCCGGCCGTCGGACAGGCCTCGAAAATCGGCTGGTATTTCGTCAACGACCGGCGTGACGGTCATCTGCTCTACAAATCCGAGCCCTTCGTGCCGCAATCGAATCTGTTCACGGCGCCGTCGCCCGAAGGCGTACTGATCTCGCCCGGCGTCGGCGGTGGCGCGAGCTGGTCACCGGCCTCGGTCGATGCGGCGAAGGGCGTGGCCTACGTCGCGGCCTTACACCTGCCGACCGTCTTCAAAACGGCTGTGCTGCCGGCCGTTGGCGATAATCCGCCAGTCGAATATACGACAGCCGATCCCGCCGACGCGCCGGCCTGGGGCACGCTGACCGCTCTCGATTTAAAACATGCGGGCAGGATCCTGTGGCAGCATAAAACGCCGCAGCCGCTCATCGGCGGCGTCGTCGCAACCGCCGGCGGCCTAGTGTTCACTGGCGAGGGCAACGGCCAGTTCGACGCCTTCGATGCCTCGTCGGGCACAGCGCTATGGACGTTCAATTGCGGCGCTGGCGTGAACGCGCCGCCCATTACATATTCGGTTGATGGCCAACAATTCGTCGCCGTGGCGGCCGGTGGCAGCGCCATCTGGGGTTATCGGCAAGGCGATGCCTTCATAGCGTTTGGCCTGCCGTAGGGCGCGGAAGCTCGATGTCGGCTGACGCGCCCGTTGGCGCCGGAAATTAACATTCGGCCGGGGCGAGGTCGCGCGCCGGCTTGACAAGGCCCCCTTGAGCGCGCCCGAAAACATCGATTCGAACGTCGCCCGAGCTCTTCCTCGGCGCGGACTTTATTGTCAAACTCCGGCATGACGATTGTTGCTTAAGGTTAAGGCACTTCGGACACGTCCGAAGATCACAGATTCTTAAGTGAATCGTGTCACGAAAGAGCCTGAACACGAGCCCCTTCGAAGGCATTCTATCTGAGTATTTTAATGGAAATCTGCTATGCTTTTGGGTGTTGCGTGTCCAGCCTGCTTCGCAAAAGAATGCAATTCCATTTTGACTGTGACCGCCGCGGAAGCAGCCCAGCATTTTGTTCACAAGGGACACGATCCAAACCGTAACGCGGCGCTCAACCAGCACATCCAAAAACTTTGGCAAAGCGGTTCGGCGAGCGTTTTCGAATGCCGCGTTTGCGGGTTTGGGTTCGCGTGGCCATTCACCGCCGGCGATGCCGCCTTTTATAATCTCGCCTATCCCTATGCCACCTATCCAAAATCAAAGTGGGAATTTTTACGGACCTTGGATGTTTTGGCTACCCTCGAAACCAAGGGAAAGACCGCGCTGGAAGTTGGGGCGGGACGAGGACATTTCCTCGACCTCTTACATCAAAGGAGACTTCTTCGTCTTTGCGACGTGAGCGCCATCGAATATAATAATGACGCCTTGCCAATTTTGGCCGCGAAAGGCGTGACGACTTTTTCCCACGATATCCGCTCGGCCGACTTCGCGGATAAACAAGGGACCTTCGATTTTATCTTCATGTTTCAGGTCGTCGAGCATATGGACGACGTGGATGCCCTGTTCAAACGCGTCCAAACGCTTCTCAAGCCCCACGGGTCTTTATTCATCGCGGTTCCCAACAAAACCAGGACCGACTACCAAGAAAGGCACGGGTCGCAGTTGGACATGCCTCCCAATCACATTGGCCGCTGGACGCCTGATGCCTTTCGCGCGATTTGTGACCGTCACGGCCTTACCGTTCAAGCGGTGGAGTTCGAACCGTTCGATGCGGGAGGCTTTTTGCTGCAGGACATCGCTTATAGCTTCGTACGCCGCGCCCAAACGTCCTCCGGCCTCTCGGGCTTCGTTCGAAGTCTGCCGAGGAGCAAACTGTCGCGCCTGGCGCAGGGCGCCGTCGCCGGCATGCTTTTCCCCACGCGCTTGGCGGCCTGGCGCGAAGCATTTGCCAATCGCGGCGTCATGGGCGGTTCGCTGTGGATGCAGGCCCGTCGCGAGCAGCCCGATCACGAACCAAACAGCGCGCGTTCCGTGTAGGCATGATCGTTCAGGCGCGGCCGATCTGGCCCTCTAAAAAACTTTGGCTTTCGGCTAAAATAGATTCCGCAGGCGCCTGGCATCGGTCCATTCGCATCGATCACGACAAATGGAAGTTTTTGCCGAGCCAAATATCGCCCTAAGGCTTGGGCGAAATCGAGAAACTCGCCCGCGGCGCTTCCGTAAACGAGCACGGCGAAGCGAAGCGCCAGCATTCTCTTTCGAGGCGCGAATACGAACGGGACCGTCTTGCCGCCTTTTTCGCACACCAAGCAAATGCAGCCATAGGACGCGTGGTCTTTGAGAATCTGATATTCGGTCGGGTCGAGATGTCCGGCGGCGTCGCGTGTCTCATCGAAGGCGCGAACCACGGCGTCGCCACCCCGGCTTGCAAACATGGGCATTGCGATGACGCGGCCGCTGCAATAGCGCCTATAACCCTGCGCCTCTAAGATCGGCAGCGAATGCGGAGCCGGCGTAATGTTCGTATAGGTGACTTTATGGCGGAATGCCCGTGATACGAGGAGGGCACCGAAGGCCCGGTACGCCGGCATGACCCACCAACTCGAGAAATTGCACCGGACACGTTCGCTACCGTCAATCGGCGCAAAAATCTGAAGGATGACACCGACAACGCGGCCCTCGCACTCCATCAGGCATCCGTATCGCGAATATCCCGTCGGGACAGACCGTTGCCTCAAGCGCGATAATGCGTTGGTCCAGAACGCGCGATCGCGCTGCCGTCTAAAACCGGCGGTCAGTAGATCGATCACATCTTCCACATCGGCTTCGGCGATATCCCGGCAACGAACGACGGTACGAGGCATCCGAGAACCTTATGGAAACAAAACCATTTATCGCGGAAGCGCCCGCGGCGAAAGCGGAACCGGGTTCTTCCGCGGAGCGACGACACCTTGGCTTTGATAACGGAGCGAAATTAACATTGATATAAAGCCAATGAGAAATCAGGGGACTATCCGAGCGATGGGCGGTTGTCACAACGTAAATTTTGGAGCTAGCAGGTTCATAACCAGGCGGTCCCGCGACGCGCGCGCCGGTGAATTTGGAAGTTGTGAACCAATGGACGGAAGATCACTGAGCCGCCGGACCATCCTTCAAGGTAGCCTTGCCGCGCTGTGCGTGCCCGCGGCGGCTGACGCTATATCCTATCCTATTAGCCAAGCCGAGTCCTTCGTCGACAGCGTTGGGGTCAATACGCACCTAAGCAGCGAGCCCTATGCATCCTTGTATGATCGGTTCCGCGCGCTCATCGGCGCGAGCGGCATTCGTCACTTGAGGGACGAACTCCGGGCGAGCAACGATCTTGCTCTCTGGTCCGATCTCTTCGAGACCTTCGGCATCCGAAGCCAAATGTTGGTTTCACCTTCAACGAATACGGTCTCGGAGATGTCGAGCTATATTCAGGCGCTTGGCGTAAGTCGCCTTTCCGCTATCGAGGGCCAGAACGAAGGGGATAGCGATTGGTTTATGGCAAATTCCGCCGCGCGGGGTGACTGGAGCAAGACCACCGTCGACTATCAGCGAGCGATATACGAGGCGGCACGGCAACGTTATTCCGCCAGCCTTCTGCCAATTGTGTCGCCGAGCATCATCGACTGGAAACCCGACGATGTGAAGCTCATCGGTGGCGCCGCCAGTTATTGCGATGTCGTCGCGATCCACCCCTATGTTCAGCGCGGACAGGAACCTGAATCGAGGGACGACTATGCGTCTCTCTCTTGGTACATCAAGAACATTCGAGACCGATTTAAACCCGGCGCGCCCGTTATGGCGACCGAAACGGGTTACTCAACGATCATCAGAGCCACTGGAGCGGGTGTCCCGGAAGACGTCGCGGCCGCATATCTTCCCCGTTTGCTGATCAACAACTTCGGTGCCGGCGTCAGAAGGACGTTCCTGTACGAGTTCATGGATGGCGGAACAGATCCGAGCAATAGCGAACATCATTGGGGACTCATCCATAATGACGGTACGCCAAAACCTGCCTATCAAACCATCCGCTTGCTTCTTCAGGTCCTCAAGGGCGCCAACGAACCGATCGCGCCAGAAAGTCCGTTCGACGCGAGAATCGTACAAGCCCCGGCGGCGACACGCTGCCACGGGTTTCTAACGCGGAACGGGGCTTTGATCCTTGCGGTTTGGCGCGAAGTCCGCCTTTGGGACCCGGTCGCGATGACCAAGATCGATGTCGCCGCCGAGCCTGTCACGATTTCGTATGATCGTCTCACGAAGATCTCGTATCTCAGACTAAGTCCCAATTCGACCTGGTCCGCCGGCGATCAAACCAGCGGGAGTTGCGTCATCCCAGTGGGCGGCAACATTGTCTTAATCAAATTTCAACGCCGGACACCGTAAGATTAAGGACAATATGAAAGGCTCCGCCCCTTCCGCGATGAATGGCACAGCAGGGAGGAGCGGCCGCAATTTGGCATCCCAAGCAACCGAACGTTCACCATTTCTTAACGAAATCCAGATGTTCGCGGCCTATTTGGAGTAACGTGAGCGGGATCGCAGTTCGCCTCGAGTCAACATCAACCGAATGCGGAGCTCATTGTGCGTGTCGCAATTGTCCATGACTGGCTATACGTAATCGGCGGCGCGGAACGGGTCCTCGGC
This sequence comes from Beijerinckiaceae bacterium, assembly GCA_031291515.1. GTDB lineage: Bacteria > Pseudomonadota > Alphaproteobacteria > Rhizobiales > Beijerinckiaceae > RH-AL1. The sequence continues at coordinate 5,737 of JARLIW010000001.1, forward strand.
GAAATTCTGAAATGCTTTCCGACGGCCGATGTCTTTACCCTCTTTGACATTTTATCGCCGGAAGACCGCGCGAAAATCGGGTTCGATCACGCGCGGACGAGCTTTCTGCAGAAAATGCCGTTCATAGCCAAACGGCACCGGAGCTATCTGCCTTTAATGCCGATCGCGATCGAACAATTCGATCTATCCGCCTATGACCTCGTTATCTCAAGTAGTTACGCCGTCGCCAAAGGGGTGATCACAGGCCCCGCCCAGATTCACGTCTCTTACGTCCACTCGCCGATGCGCTATGCCTGGGACCTGCAGCATAGCTACCTCCGTCAAAGCAATTGCGATCGCGGCCTTAAAGGCGTCTTCGCGCGACTTTTGCTTCATTGGATGCGGATTTGGGACATGCGAACGGCCAACGGGCCTGACGCGATTATTGCGAATTCGGCCTTTGTGGCGCGGCGTATCGCCAAGGTCTATCGCCGCAAGGCCCATGTCATCCACCCGCCGGTCGTCCAAAGCGTTTCCAACGTGGACGAACCTCGCGGCGACTATTTTATGGCCGCCAGCCGCTTGGTGCCTTACAAGAACATCGACGCCATCATCAGAGCTTTCCAAGCGTTGCCCGACCAGAAGCTGATCGTCGTCGGCGATGGTCCCGAGGAAAAACACCTGCGCGGTCTCGCGGGCCCGAATGTCTCGTTCACGGGCCGGGTATCGGATGCGCAAATGCGGGACCTCATGCATCGCGCCCGCGCCTTTATTTTTGCCGCGGAGGAAGATTTTGGAATCATTCCCGTTGAAGCGCAATCCGAAGGCACGCCGGTTCTCGCCTTGGCAAGGGGCGGCGTCCTCGAGACGGTAAGAGCGTCATTTCCTAACCGCACGGGACTGTTCTTTGCCACGCCCGAGCCGGACGACATTGCCGTCTGCGTCAAGGTTTTTGTTGAAGAGGAGCGATCGTTCAGCCGCGAAGCCTGCCGATATCAGGCGGCTCTCTTCTCTGACGAACGTTTTCGAACTCAGTTCAAAGACTTTGTTTACCAAGAAATGGCATCCTTGCCGCCTGCGGTTCCGGTGGCGATTGCCGGTTCCAGCGAACGCATAGCCAGTTTGAAGATAGGTTTGCCGTGAATTTGGCGACGTCGCCCAGGACCGGATTCGACGGTTACGTCGCGAGCCTGGGCGGCCAAGGCGGCATCGCCGCGCCATTGTGGCGCCGCCGGGGTCTCGCGGCGGCCGTTTTGTCCGGCGTCCTCGGTCTCACTGTTGCGGCGTTGGTCGTCATACCGACCCGTTACCTCGCTTCGGCGACCGTGATCGTGGCGGAGCCTGATCCAAATGCGCCAGCCGCGAGCGGCGCGCAAGCGGAGAAGAGCGGCGACCCCGCCGATCTCGAGAGCCAGCTTCTCATCATCCATTCGCCGCGCATCTTGCGAATGGCCATGGCGATGCCCGGCTTTCGCGAAGCAGTTGCGCAAGAACACGGCGGTGGGTTCGAGTCGGCGTTTCGAGCTTCCAGCGACCAAAGTGGACGGAGCGCCGAATCGGACGACGCATTGCTCGACTACGTCCAGACACACTATGCCGTGAGCTCGGTCGGCCGTTCGCGCGTCATCAATATATCCTATCAATCGCCAATCCCGAGCGTCGCGAAGACCCTTGCCAATGACCTCGCAACGGCGTTTCTTGCCGATCAGCGCGATGCGGCGTCCAAAAGCAGAGGAGACGCGGCGGCCTCGATTTGGGCCGAGGTCAAACGTCTCGAGGCGAGCCTGCGAGACGACGAAGCGAAAATCCAAGAGTTCCGGCGGTCAAAAGGACTCGTGCGCGGCACCGCCGCGCCTATCAGTTCCGAACGCTTGACGGCGATCAGCCAGCAACTTTTGATGGCGCAAGCCGCGCGCGCCGATGCGGCCGCGCAGCTCGGCGAGATCAAAGCCAACGGAGGCAAAAACGCCAGCGAGGCGCCAGCTGTTCTAGCCAGTCGCACGGTGGCCGACATTAAACAACAATTGACCGTGGTGATCGGGCAAATCGCCAGTTCGTCCTCGACGCTTGGCGCCAATCATCCCGCGCTCCGCGCGCTCGAGCATCAACGTGACGATTTGCAAAGGCACCTCGATCAGGAGGTCGCGGCGGTCGCGGTCGGCTTGCGTAAGACTTACAATGCCTCGGATGTCCGCGTCGCCGCGTTGCAAAAGGAACTGGAAACAGCCAAATCGGAAGCCGGAGCGGCAACGGATGATGAAGCGACCATCGGCGATCTGGTTAGGGCGGCCGATATCAAGCGCGGTCAATTCGAAACGTTATACAAGCAGGCCAACGAGCTCGATACGCAGCGCAGCGTCCTCGTCGGCAGCGCGCGGCTCGTCAGTCTCGCCGAATTGCCGGTGACACCGTTTTTCCCAAAGCGCGGTCCCTTTCTGGCCGCTGGGCTCTTTATCGGCCTGTTGGCAGGCGCGGCGGCCGCCCTGCTGCGCGATCGTTTCGACGCGCCTCCGAGCCCGACCGAGAACTTTAGCGAACGGACAGGGCTTCCTGTTTTGGCCGAATTACCGGTTCTTACAGCCGCGCTTCAATCGCGAAGGGGACACCACATCCGGTCCGTCGGAGGCGAACCACTTTGTCCAATCGGCGTAGCCCTTCGCGATGCGCAAATCTCCCCTGCTCTCGGCAGCGCCTTGGACGGACTTGCGGCCGAGATATTTCGGGCCCAAGAGACGCAGCGGATGCACAGTTTCCTCGTGATCTCGACTTCCTCCGGCGACGGCAAGACCTTTACGACATTGGCGCTCGCGCAACACATCGCAATCAACGGGAACAGCGTCCTTGTGATCGAATGCGACGACCGCAACCCGTCTTTCGAAGTAGCTCTGCAGACCGATGCGGCGCCTGGCTTGGCGGCCGTTCTGCGCGGCGCCGTCCGACCCTCGACCGCCGTCATGGAAACATCTATCCGCAACCTGCATGCGATTCCGGCCGGTACCCCGTCGTCGCGTTCGATGGAATCGCTTTTTGTCGAAGGACTCCCGAAGCTCTTAAAATGGGCACGAAAGTACGATTTCGTATTGCTCGATGGGCTACCGTTTGACGCGGGCGTCGAAGCGCGAGTTTTGAGCCGCTATGCGGATGGCGTTCTTCTTTGTGTCCGGGAAGACAAAGCCGACGCGGCCGAGACGGTTCGAGTCGCAACGAGTCTGCAATCCGCTGGCGCCAGATTGATTGGCTTGGCTATAACCATGTCCGCGCCGACCACGATGGATCAGGAAGACATATGGCCAGCTGCTCGAAGCGCCTATCCGCGAGCGAGTTGACCCATGACGCGCCCCCTCTTCGTGAATCATGCTAGCGCGATCGCGGGAGCGGAGCTTATTCTCATCGATGCCCTGCAGTCCTGGCCCGGCGCTTCTGTTTTCCTGTTTGACCACGGGCCGCTCGAAACCGTCTTGGCCGACCAGAATTTTGAGGTGACGATCTCACATTGGGGCGGCGGCAAACTCGCCACCATGCGTCGCGATACCGACGCGTTGCGCGCGCTCCCACTTCTGATGCGATTTTCCGCGATCACCTTGGAGCTTGCCAAAGCCGCGCTTGGGCATGACGTGATTTACGCCAATTCGCAAAAAGCCTTTGTGGTTGCCGCGATCGCGAGCGCGCTGGTGCGCAAGCCCTTGATATGGCATCTGCACGATATCATCAGCGCCGCGCATTTCGGCAAGTCGCAGCGCCGTCTGCAAATCACATTGGCCAATCGCCGCGCGGCACGGATTATCGTTCCCTCGCCCGCGGCGGCGGACGCTTTCATCGCGGAAGGCGGCCGTCCCGGCCTGGTGACGGTGGTTCCAAACGGACTCAATATGGCACTCGACAGCCGTTCAAAGGCCGATATCCGCGCGGAACTCGCATTGCCCGAGGGACCGCTCGTCGGCGTCTTCAGCCGGCTCGCGGCTTGGAAGGGACAGCACGTTCTTTTGCAAGCCCTCAAGAGCCTTCACGGAGTCCGATGCATCGTTGCCGGAGAGGCCCTGTTCGGCGAGCAAGCCTATGCGGATCATTTGAACGATCTGGCCGCCGAAGCCGACCTCGCCGGACGTGTTTTGTTTCTTGGGCCCCGGTCGGACGTGCCCCTGCTGATGCAGGCCGTCGATGTCATGGTCCACCCGTCGATTCACCCCGAGCCCTTCGGCCGGACCCTTGTCGAAGCAATGCTCGCCGGCACGCCTGTCATTGCCTCGGACGCCGGGGCCTGCCGCGAAATCCTTGACGGCGGCAAGGCTGGCACGCTCGTCCCGCCCAACGATCCTCGTGCCTTGGCTGACGCCTTGACGGCTGTCCTCGCCCGGCCGAGCGGTCTCGATGCGCAACTTCGATATGCCACCGAACGCGCAAAGAGCTTCTATGGCGCCGATGCGATGCGCGCGGCGATTTCGACAATCATCACCGATGTCGCGAAGGAGGCGAGGCATTGAGTAGCGTAGCCTTCTCCTCGACGGTTCGGCCGGCCCCGGCCCTGCCCGGTTGGTTGCCTGCCGCGGCGCTGATCGTCGGGTCGGCAGTTCTCAGTCCCGTGCTCGGCTCCGCCATCCGCCCCCTCTTCATCATTGGTTGCGCCGTGGTGGGCTGGTGGTCCTGGAAACGCGAAGCTGGCGCTCACCTTCAATCGGCAATTCTCTTATTTTCCTTCGCGGCCTTGCTGCGCCGCCTTGTCGATCTGGCGTCGGGTTATGAACCGTCCGGCTTGATGCTGACGGGTCCTTTGCTGACGATTCTCGTGCCATTCGCGCTCGCCATATTTTCGGCCGATGATGACAATCGTCGGGCACCTAACCAAACTGCAAATTCGCAAATTTGGCCCATCGGGCTCGTTGGGCTTTGCATCATCTATGCGACGGCTCTGGCCTTGGCCCAAGGCGATTGGATCAACGCGGCCTCGGGCGCCCTCAAATGGTTCGCGCCGCTGGCCTACGGTTACGTTCTTTCGCGTAACTCTGATCCAGAGAAGCTTATCGAGGCGGCCGCTTCGGTTTTTCTGTGGGTCCTCCCCTTGATGGGGATCTACGGCATCATCCAATATGTCGATCCGCCGGAATGGGACCGCTATTGGATGAACCTGACGACGATTCTGGCGATCGGCGCGCCGGTTCCCTTTGGCGTCCGGACCTTTAGCACGATGAACGGCCCCGCGAGTTTCGCGACTTTCACCGCGGCGGGCCTGCTTCTCGTTTTCTTCGTGAAAGCTGGCCGCTACGCGCTTTTCCTTGCGGCTCCAGCCGCCATGTCGTTGTTGCTGTCAACCTACCGGACCGCATGGATCTCGCTGGCCGTGGGAATCGCGTTTTCCGCCCTGTTCCGGACAACCCGTAGCCGCGCGTTGAGCATGACGGCGGCGATCTTGATTGCCATCCTCGCGGCGGCTTTCTTGACGCCCTTCGGCGACATGATCGGCGTCCGCTTGGCATCGTTCGGACAAGGAAGCGACGACAGCAGCGCCCATGAACGTCTCGAAGAGTTCATCCAGGTCTGGCAGCTTCCGGACAGCGGATTGCTCGGCACCGGCTTCACCGTCACCGACGTCGGGAGCGCGGGCTCGATGGCCATGGACGGCATGATTATCAATTGCTGGGTTAGCATGGGCATCATCTTCGGGCTCGCGTGCCTGACTGGATTCATCTGGGCCGCGTGGTCTGCGATCCAAACCGCATGGCGTGATGGACGGCCCGCGTTTATCGTGATCGGCGCCCTCGCTGCGGGAAGTCTCGTGCAGTTGCCGCTCGCCAATATCGCCTCGGGCGAACTCGGTTTTCTATTTTGGATGTTCGTCGTGTTAATCCCTCGACATGGGCGCGATTTGGGGATCGTCAATCGATGAGCGATACTTTAGCGATCCCTCGATCAGTTCCGGCCGGCGACCCCGCCGCATCGGAAACGAGTTTGAATCGCCGCCTCGCGATGATCCTCATGATGGCGGCGTTCGCTAGCAAGGTGCTTGGATTCCTGCGCGAAATCCTGATGGCGCATCTGCTTGGCGCCACCCTTGTCGCGGACAGTTTCCGCGGCGCGATGACCGCAACTTTGCTCCCTTTGGCGATCTTGCAACACGACAGCGTCACGACAATTCTCATCCCCCTTTGCCGCGATTGGCGGAGTTTTGGCGATGCACCGCGACGCGTTGCGGCCTTAACGTTCAATCTCACGCTCGCCGCGCTCGTCTTAATGATCGGCGTCGAACTTCTCGGTGGACGATGGATCGACGCCATGGTGAGCGGATTTGATCGCGACGGGCAAAGGATGACGCTGGACTTTGCGCGGATTATGGCACTCGGCATGCCCGGAGCGGTCATGTCAAATTGTCTCGCGGCCGGTGAACTTACGCTTGGCCGGTCGCGCCTCACAAGTTTGCGTTCAACCGTGCTTAATCTTTCCCTTCTCGCTGGGATCGGGCTTTTCGCGGTTACGGGCCGCTATGGGGCGTTGGCTTGGTCGTTCGCGATCGCTTTCGATGGCTTGGCTATTTGGGGAGGGATTACACTATGGCGCGAAGGCGAGCTCAGCCTCGATGGAATTCGCCCCACCATCTTGATATCGACCGCCGCCGAGTTCTGTCGCCGGTTACGGCCGCTTTTGATCGTTCCCCTTGCCGAGCAAGGGAACGTCTGGCTTGAACGGACATTGGCGTCGCGTTTTATAACCGGCACGGTCGCATCGCTTGATTATGCCCGAACCTTGACCGAAAGCGCGGTTCTACTCGTAAGCCAACCGCTCGGCCTCGTGGTTATGTCAGGCGTGCCGGCCGCCGATCCCCATGCGCGAATCGAGGCCATCGCGCGGCCGATTTTGTGCGTGGCGCTGCCAGTCTCGGTTTTTCTCGGGCTTTTCGCACCCGACATTACCCGGCTTATCTTTCAACGCGGCGCCTTCGATGAAACCGCCGTGCTGCTGACGAGCCAAGCGCTGCGCGGTATCGCTTGTGGTCTGTGGGCCTCCACCCTCGGATGGATCCTGCTCCGAATGCTCAACACGACTGGACGCAATGTCTGCGTCGCGATCATCCTTACATCGGCGTTTGCCAGTAACGCCGCGGTTAACCTCCTAACTTACAAGTTGGAGTCGAACATGGAGCCCCTCATGCTGGGGCTCGGCGAGACCGTGCGATGGTATGTTCTTCTGGTTGGAACCGCGATCGCCCTGAAATGCGGGCGCCGGATCGCGCAGCTGCTCGCCATCGCGATCGTACCCGCCGCGACAATGGGCGGTTGCGGCTGGCTGATCGAGGAATCCGCGGCGGGGATGCTTCAGCGCATCGTCGAAGGTGGCATTGCCTGCACCGCTTGTATTCTCATCGGAGGCATCTTTCTCACCCCTTCGGCCTATAGCGCCGGCATCCGATCCGTTCGATTGCGGTGGAGGGGCCAGCGATGACACCTGACCATTATTTCGGATCTTCGCTGGGCATTGAAGGTCCAACCGAGTTAAATGCAACGACAATGGCACGCGTCTCCTGGCGAAGGCGATCTCGCGGGTGCCTATTTACGTTCCATCGCGCGGCGGCCTCGGATGTCTGGGCCAACCTTCCGAACCGGAAATTCTATCTCGATCTCGATTTTCTGGACCGCTTTTTAACGTATTTGAAGCAAAAGCAATGGGCCGTCGTCACGATCGACGAGGCAATCCGCAGGGCCAGCCTTAACAAGGCTGGCGATCGTTATGTCAATTTCTCCGTAGACGATTGCTATCGCGATACATTTGAAGCCGTGGTGCCCGTGTTTCGTCGCCATGGCGTGCCTCTCACGCTCTACGTAACGACAGGCATTCCGGACGGTACGGCCGCTCTGTGGTATACTGGGCTTGAGGACGTCATTGCCACGCGAGAGCGCGTCAAAGTCGGCTCTCAAACAATTGAGACCCAGAGCATCTTGGCCAAGCGCAAAGCGTTCCGCCAAGTCTCGTCGGCCTGGGACGGCCCATGCGCAGACGAGCACTACGCCGCATTCTGTCGTTCGAACGATGTCGATCCCAAAGCGATCCGAGAAAGTCACGCGATTTCCTGGGACATGCTCGACACGCTACGAAACGACGATCTTGTTGAAATCGGCGCGCATACCATGAGCCATGCGCGGATCTCGAGTTTGACGAGATCCGCGGCCCTTGCCGAGATCGCCGGGAGTGGGGAGCGTTTACGCCGGCGTCTCGGTGTTCCGGTCCGTCATTTCGCATTTCCATATGGACGCCGATCGGATTGCGGTCCTCGCGATTTCGACTTTGTGCGCGAGGCCGGGTTTGCAAGCGCCGCCACGACGCGGAAGGGGCTCATCCAAACGAGTTCCGCGCCCTTCGTACTGCCGCGCAATACTTTGAACGGCTCTCATCAGAACATAGCGATAATGGAGGCGCATTTGTCGGGGCTCAGCGGGCTCGCCGCAAAATGGCTTCACATTGATTAGGACCAAACCAATGCGGGTTCTTTCGATCGCTCACGCCGCGGTCAAGCGTGACATGGGACGGCTGCGCTATCATCCCTTGGCGAGCCGGCCTGATCTCGACGTGCATCTTCTCGTACCGCAACGCTGGCATCAGTTTGGACGCGCTTATGATGCGGATCGCCCCGACGATCCCGGCGTGACAATGCATATCCAGCCGGTATGGATGGATCGCGGCGGTCCAATGTCATGGCATCTCCATTTTTATCCCTACCTGAGAGGGCTCATCCGACGGTTGCGGCCCAACGTGATCCATCTCTGGGAAGAGCCGTGGAGCATCGTGGCTCTCCAAGCCACCTTACTCAAGGGCGATGCACCGCTCGTCATGGAGGTGGATCAGAACATCTTAAAGCGGCTCCCCCCGCCATTCGAGGGGATCCGAAGCCACGTTTTGCGGCATACCGCGCATGTTCTGTCGCGCAGTCCCGATGCGACGGCGGTCGTCCGGGCGAAAGGTTACTCGGGTCCAGTCTCCCCGATTGGCTACGGAATCGACACCTCCGTGTTCTATCCCAAGCCGAAAGGTTTGGATCAAACTAAGGGCGGGACCTTGAAAATTGGCTACGTCGGACGTCTTGTCAAAGAGAAGGGCCTCGATGACGCGCTCGATGCCATCGCGGCGGCGCCCATGGGCTGCAGTCTCGCGATCCTTGGCGAAGGGCCGTACGAAGCCCATTTGCGGCGCCGCACGACCGAACTTGGACTTGAAGGACGCGTCACTTTCGAGGGCTGGCGTCCGGCGGCCGAAGTCGCGCATTTCATTAGACGTCTCGATGCGCTGGTTCTTTTGACGCGAACGACGGGTTCGGTCCGCGAGCAATTCGGGCGCGTCATCATTGAGGCGCAAGCTTGTGGAATTCCCGTTATAGGGTCGGCATGCGGCGCGATCCCCGATGTTGCCGGGCCGGGCGGGTGGATCATCCCCGAAAGCGACCCTGCCGCGCTGGCCGGACTTCTGCATTCGCTCTGCGCTTCACCTCAGCTGCGCGCGGCCCGCAGCCTGGAAGGCCTGCGAAATGTCCAAGAGCGGTTCACCTATCCCGCCGTCGCGAACGCTTTGGCCGAAGCGTGGATATCCAGCACCGCCGGACTGTCAGATAGGGTTGAGCGAAGGTGATGGACAGACTAGGCCACGACGGCTCGAGGCGCGCGTCCGGCGAATAACCCGAGACGATGCGATCGCGCTATTTTCCGGCACGCCGGAGCCGTGCCTTGCTTGGGCGGCGATCGGAAGATCAGCAGGTCGCGGACGACGTCGTAGGCCCGTCAACCCAGCTTTTTCGTCAAGAACTGCGCCTCGCCATGCCCAAAAGACCAATCGGCATCGGTGTTTTCAATGAAATTGACCATCACGTCGCTTGGCGCGATGCCGCAACGTCCGGAGAACTCCGCGCAGAGCAAGCTGTAGAACGCGGCTTTCTCGTCTATCGTGCGCGGGCGCGTTGTCACTTGAAGGAGAACCACCTTATCGGTGCGTTCGATACCAAGACCGGTATCCTCGATCCGCGTACGAGTCTTTCTGTGCTCATGGACGATTTGATACCGGTCACGTTCGGGTACGCCAAACGCCTCGAGCACGGCTCGGTGAGCAGCATCGAGAAGATCGGCGATCTCATCATCCGTGCGGCCTTCGATGACATCGAAGCGCAAAAAAGGCATGGCTGAAACCCCTCGTCTGGGACGGCAACGCCGACATTTAGACTCGCCTAACAGCGAATCCGGCTCCGTCGTTCCAGGCCGCCTTCGTTCCGAGGGCGGCCTGGACGTCTCCCGCCAACTTGATCCGCGTGGCGTCAAACGAGATCGTAGCGGTCGGCGTTCATGACCTTGGTCCAAGCCGCCACGAAGTCCGTGACGAACTTCTCCTGTGAATCCGCGCAGGCATAGACCTCCCCTAGAGCCCGCAACTGCGAATGCGAGCCGAAGATGAGATCCACGCTCGTCGCGGTCCAAACCAGATCCTTGGTCGCGCGATCACGGCCCTCGTACGTGTCGTCGGCGCCCGTCGCGCTCCATTCCGTCCGCATGTCGAGCAGATTGACGAAGAAGTCGTTCGTCAACGTCTGCGGTCTTTTGGTGAAGACGCCGTGCTTCGATCCCCCGGCGTTGGCGCCGAGAACGCGAAGGCCCCCGACGAGCACGGTCATCTCCGGTCCCGTCAGGGTCAACAATTGGGCCCGATCCACCAAAGCTTCCTCGGGTCGCATGAATTGCCGGCCACGCCGGTAATTGCGAAAACCGTCCGAGACCGGCTCGAGGGCGGCGAAGGATGCCGCGTCGGTCTGGTCCTCGGACGCGTCCGCGCGCCCAGGCGTGAAGGGGACTTTCACGTCCGTGCCCGCGTCGTTTGCCGCTTTCTCGATCGCGGCGCCGCCGGCCAGCACAAGGAGGTCGGCGAGCGAGACTTTCTTCCCGCCCGGCGCCGAAGCATTGAAATCGTGTTGGATCGCTTCGAGCTTTTGCAGGACGTCCGCCAGCGCGGCGGGATCGTTGACCTGCCAATCCTTCTGCGGCGCAAAGCGGATGCGCGCGCCATTGGCGCCGCCGCGCTTGTCGGATCCGCGGAACGTCGAGGCGGATGCCCAAGCGGCCGAAACGAGGGTCGAAACCGGGAGCCCCGACGCGAGAATTTTTGCCTTGAGCGCGGCAATGTCCGCCTCATCGACCAACGGATGGTCGAGCGCCGGAATCGGATCCTGCCAGATCAGCGTCTCTTTGGGGACCAGGGGGCCGAGGTAACGCTGAACCGGGCCCATGTCGCGATGGGTGAGCTTGAACCAAGCGCGGGCAAACGCATCGGCGAATTGATCCGGGTTCTCATGGAAGCGGCGCGAGATCTTCTCGTAGATCGGATCGAACCGCAACGCGAGGTCCGAGGTGAGCATCGCGGGCTTGTGCTTCTTCGATGCGTCGTAGGCGTCGGGAATATCCGCGACGGCGTCTTTCGCCTCCCATTGAAGGGCACCCGCCGGGCTTTTCGTCAGCTCCCACTCGTACTTGAAGAGATTGTCGAAAAAGTAGTTGCTCCATTTCGTCGGTGTCTGCGTCCAGGTGACTTCCGGGCCACCCGTGATCGCATCCGCCCCGAAGCCGGTCCCGTGCTTGCTGCGCCAGCCAAGACCCTGATCCTCGATCACAGAACCTTCGGGCTCCGGCCCGAGAAACGACGGATCGCCAGCGCCATGGGTTTTCCCGAACGTATGACCGCCGGCGATCAGCGCGACCGTCTCCTCGTCGTTCATCGCCATGCGCGCGAAGGTCTCGCGGATGTCGCGGGCCGATCCAAGCGGATCGGGCTTGCCGTTCGGTCCTTCAGGGTTGACGTAGATGAGACCCATTTGGACGGCGCCGAGGTGATCGTCGAGCTGGCGCTCGCCGCTGTAGCGCTCGTCACCGAGCCAGGTGCCCTCGGGGCCCCAGTAGAGTTCCTCGGGTTCCCATGTGTCCGCGCGGCCGCCAGCGAAGCCAAACGTCTTGAAGCCCATCGATTCCAACGCGACGTTGCCGGCGAGAATGTAAAGATCGGCCCAGGAGAGCTTGCGGCCATATTTCTGTTTGATCGGCCACAGAAGCCGCCGCGCCTTGTCGAGGTTCGCGTTGTCGGGCCAGCTGTTGAGCGGCGCAAAGCGCTGCTGGCCGCCGCCGGCGCCGCCGCGGCCGTCGGCGATCCGGTACGTGCCCGCGCTGTGCCAAGCCAGTCGGATGAAAAGGCCGCCGTAATGACCGAAATCGGCCGGCCACCAATCCTGCGAGTCCGTCATCAAGGCATGGAGATCGGCAATGACGGCGTTCAGATCGAGGGTCAGAAATTCCTTCGCGTAGTCAAACGCTTCGCCCAGAGGGTTGGACCGTGGCGAGTGCTGGTTGAGAATCTCCAGGCTCAATTGCTCGGGCCACCAGTCGCGATTTCTGCGGCCGCCGCGTCCGTGCGCGACAGGGCATTTGCCCGGGCCTTTGTCATCGACCTTCGTATCCATGTCCGCCTCCATTTCGCTTGGCTCGTGGCATCCCACGACGAAGCAAGCCGTTCCCTGGTAATTAAAGGAACCGGCGGCCCCCGCCAATCAAACGCCGACAGCCGTTAGTCATACCTTCGACGCCCGTGGTCAAAGGTCGCGGCTTTTTGGGGTCGGCACTTGCGGATAAGCTCCGGGCTGGGAACCCTTGATCCGCCGCCGCCAAACTCGAGCCCAGCGCCTAACGATTCTTACATAAATCGATCGGCGCCGCCTGATGCTTCGATCGTATCGCCGGTCACGAAGCCGTTTCGGGCGGAACTCAAGAAAGCCGCGACGGCAGCGATGTCCCTGGGGCTCCCGGCGCGGCCGACCGGCGTGAGTTCCGCCGATATCCGCGAGAGGATCTCGTCATCCGACAATGCGCCGAGCTCCGGGCGCGACCTCCGGACCGCCGGAATCATGTTGTTCGCCCAATTGTCAGTCGCGATCGCCCCGATTCCAATCGCGTTGACCAGAATACCATCCTTCGCGACTTCGAGCGCGAGGGACTTGGTGAGGTTGTTGATGGCGGCGCTGAGGACATGCGATATGAACAGCTTCGGGTTGGGATAGATGCCGCCGATCGACGACATGTTGACGATCCGGCCCCACCGGTTTTTCTGCATATGAGGAATTGCGACTTTACACAGCCGACGCATCGCGGTCAGCTTGACAGCCGTCATTTGAGCCCAATCCTCCTCGGTCGAACTCATGAGGCCGCCCGCGTGAGCTCTGCCCGCGTTATTGACGAGAATGTCGAGCGCGCCAAACGTCGAGATTGCCGTATCGACGATGCGTTCGGCGGCGTCCGGCGCGGAAACATCGATCGCGATCGACGCGACCTTGGCGCTCCGTTGTTCCAGAAGCGCGGCCTCCGCCGCTTTCAGCCGCGAAACGTCCCGCGCCACGATGACGACGGCGACACCGTTGGCAAGGAATTCACGGGCCACCGCGAGGCCGATTCCCGCGCTGGCGCCTGTCACCACCGCGACACGTCCCGAAATTTCAAGATCCATCTCGTCTCTCCAAACAGACATCCCGCGACTCGGTGCATTGACCCGAAAAATCGGAGACGCTCATTTCCCGGTCGCGGTGCCGTCAACGATGCGCGTGCAACCAGCCGCTGATGGCGGCAACGACCTGCGCCTCGATGCCGTAGTAACCGTGTGGTGTCAGGGATCCGCAGACCTTTTTCGACGCGACCACGCCGCCCGTCACATCGAGGACATGCACATCGGGCGAGTGCGTCATGGCCGCGGCGATTCTGGGTGCATCCTCGGGAGGGGCGACGTCGCACTGATCGTCGTGGTTGGCCACCACGAGCGCGGGAACCCGGACGCCGCCGGGATCGGCGTCGAACACGGTCTCGTGACTGCCGCCCATGCGTGACACCGACTCGGTGAGGACGACGCCCGCGAGCATTCCCGGACGAGCGTGTGCCGCGCCGTTCATGGCCGCAATTGAGCCTTGGCTGGTTCCGAGCAAAAACACGGGCGCGGCCGCCTGGGCACGCGCGAACCCGATCAAGGCCTCCACAAGCTGTGCATATTGCGACGAGCTGCGCAGGCCGCGCAAATTGACCTGGTCGACCGTATCGGGGATGACCACCGCATAGCCCTTGGCAACCCACAGGGCGCGCGTGCGAACCACGAAATTGTCGCCATGGCGAATGTCGCCATCACGGTCCACTCCGACGTTGCCAGCGCCACCGGGCAGCATGACGATCGTCGCCTGCACATGCGGCGGCGCCACATAGAGGACGCGCTGATGAGTTCCGCTCTCCAGCGGCAGATCGACCACGCGCTCGTCCGCCGCACCGGCGGCGGGTGAGTCTGTTGCCACGGCGACTCCCCGGTCCCGCGCCGTGGGCATGTGCGGTTGCGCCAAGACAACAGACGGCATCAGGACCGTGGCCAGCATCATGATCGGCACGGTTCGCAGCGAAGAAGATATCACGATCCCTAACCTCGATATTTCGAATGATCCCTCGTCATAGCGCCGCCGGCTGAACCTTACCCGAACCCAGGCTTAATCTCGCATTCAAAAACGTCGTGACATAAGCTGACGTCGAACGGAAACGTCGCGATCGATGCTGTGTCCTATCCAACGGTTTAAATAAAAGGGCCGATCGCTAGCTCGCGGCTCCAAGCGGCTGGCCGAGGATCGCCTGTCCGCATGCCACGCGATTTCGGCCGCTTCGCTTCGCGGAATAGAGTGCCTTGTCCGCGACATGCAGCATTGCATAGATGTCCTGATCGATATCGGAGCGGGCGACCACGCCCACGGAGACGGTCATCCGCACGTCTCCGCTCGCGACCGAGAACGTCTTGCGCGCGAGCGATGTTTGGATATCTTCAGCCAACCGCATTGCCTGTGCCGACGACGCATGCGGCAGGATGCACGCAAACTCTTCCCCGCCCAATCGGCCGAAGGCCGCGAGCGAAGGCTTGACCCTGCCGCCGCTAGGGGTCCTGACGGGTCGGCTGCCGCGTTTCGATGCCTCGAGATCCGGATCGACGCGAGCAACGTCCCCCAACTTCGCCAAATGATCCCTGACTTCGCTGGTGAATGCCTGGATGGCAATGTCGCCGGTCGCATGACCAAAGGTATCGTTAATGGTCTTGAAATGATCGAGATCGAAGACCAGCAGGGCGACATCGCGCGGCGCTTTCGCGAGAAGGTTCGCCGCGCGATCCAAAAAGGCGCGGCGAGTCAGAATGCCCGTCAGGAAATCGGTCGTCGCCATATGGCGCTGATGCATCGCTTCATTGTCGAGCTCCAGCGTCGAGAGCGTCAGGGCCATGATGATATAGACAATCATCGCCTCCAAAAAGCTCAACGACGTCCATGTATCTTTTTCAATCGCGGGCAGAAACAGCTCCGCGCGGATCATCGCGCAGACCAAAGCGGACAGGCACATGCACGAATGGGCAAACATGGTGATCGCCGCCATGAGGCGGCTACTGATCGCACGAGCGCCCTCGCTTCGGTTCTTGGGTCCGACACCGCGTATCATTTCAAACGACATCGCCAGCGAATAGCCGGCGATCAGCGCGGTGTTGATGGTATTGCGGACCGTTTCGGGCGTGTCTTTCGGCATGACGAGAAACACGATCGTCCAAATCACCGTCCCGGCGGAAACAGCCCAAGGGGGATGCGACTTGCGGTCGACATGACGCACCGCGGTCCACCAGAATGCCATCGATTGAATGAAGAAGACCCATGCCGCCCAAACGAGCAATCCCCCGGATTCGGGCGTGCGAAACATGAAAGCCACGAGGCCCGCGGTGCCGCTCGCTGCGGATAGGCCCATCCATAAATAGATAGCCCGTTCGCGCTGCCCGAGCCACGTGACGATAAAATAAAACGCCATGGACGCGCAGATCAAAGTGTATGCAATAAACAACGTCGCAATGCTAAGTCCCATGGCCTAGACGGCCTCCGCAAAAACCTAAATATATGAGGTTTCTACGTAACGTTGGTTAATACTTACGGAAGGTCGTCGATGTTATCGGCGTCGGCGTGCCGATGCGTTCGGCAAATTACGCGGTTCAGAACAGTTGCGTCTCTTCGATCGCGAAGCCACTTCAACGAGACGTCACCTTTCGCCGACCCTAAAGCGCGCGGGCGATGAGCGCGGCAGCCTGCCGCTCAACCTTGACGGCCTGAAGGGACCGGCGCTTTGCCGCGGCGCGCGGCGCGATCGGCCGTTGCCGCCGCGCATTGTAAGATGGGCGGCAGTGCCTTTCGCAGCCTGCCGCCCGACGCAATCATACGAGTTCGGCGAGCGCGGAGACATTAAAGCCGCGAAGCGCTTCCGCGTCGCCGGTGCGGACCTTTGCGACCCATTGCGGGTCGCTCAGCAAAGCCCGGCCGACCGCGATCAGATCGAACTCGTCGCGCTCCAAGCGCTCGACCAGCCGATCCAGCCCGACTGATGTCGAGCTTTCGCCGCCAAACGCAGCTAGGATATCGTTCGACAGCCCGACCGAACCCACGCTGATCGTCGCGGCGCCGGTCAGCTTCTTCGCCCAGCCCGCGAAGTTGAGACCATCTTGACCATCGATCTCCGGGAATTCCGGCTCCCAGAAACGGCGTTGCGAGCAATGAAGCAGATCAGCCCCGGCATCGACGAGGGGCCGAAGCCATTCCGTCATCTGCTCGGGGGTTTCGGCAAGACGCGCGGTATAGTCCTGCTGCTTCCACTGGCTGAGCCGGACAATGATTGGGAAGTCGGGTCCGACCGCTTCCCGCACCGCCGCGATGATCTCGGCGGCAAAGCGCCCACGCTCACCAATCGTCGCGCCGCCATAGCGGTCCTGACGATGGTTGGTCCCGGACCAAAAAAACTCATCGATCAGATACCCATGCGCCCCATGCAGCTCGATGGTGTCGAAGCCGAGCCGTTTCGCCGCGCCGGCGGCCTTGGCGAAGGCCGCGATCGTGTCGGCAATCGCCGCATCGGTCATCGCGATACCGCGGCCGACGCCGGGAGCGACAAGGCCGGAAGGACTCTCGACTTCGGCGTCCGGGATCCAATCCGACAGGCGACTTTTGACCGCGCCGGTGTGCCATAGCTGCGGACCCATATGGCCGCCAGCCTCGTGCACCGCGTCGATCACGAGCTGCCAGCCCGCCAGCGCCGCCTCGCCATGGAAGAAAGGAATGCCGGGGTCGTTACGCGACGCGGGGCGGTCGATGACCGTGCCTTCGGAAAGGATCAGACCGACGCCCCCCTCCGCGCGCCGGCGGTAATAGGCGGCATTGGCGGGGCCAGGGATGCCTTCGGGCGCGAAAGAACGAGTCATCGGCGCCATGACGACGCGATTCGGTAGGGACAGCGAGCGTAGCTGAAAGGGGCGGAAGAGGCTGTCGCGCGACGAAAAACGGGCGGCGGAAGCTGGTTGCATTTGGGGCTCCGTTGCGAAGAAGGCGAATTAGGTATATAAAATAAACCAGGTGTCAATCAGGCACCAGGGATCGCCTAGGTATACGCGAGGAAACCGTGTCTGGACCTTTGCTCAAGCACTTCTCAGGCGACTGTCCGAGCCGCCTTTTGTTCGATCAAATCGCGGACAAGTGGTCGATGATGGTACTCACCGTCCTCGATACGGGTCCGATGCGCTTCAATGCCATCAAGCGTCACATGGAAGGCGTGACTCAGAAAGCGCTCACCCAATGCCTGCGGCGGCTGGAACGGAACGGGCTGGTGTCGCGCCGTGTCGTTCCCACATCTCCGGTGGCGGTCGAGTATGAAATCACCCCGCTCGGCCGATCGCTCCAGCCGCCGTTCAAGGCGCTTTATGCCTGGACGCTGGCCAACCTCGACGAGGTGAACGAGGCGCGCAGACAATTCGATGCCCGCGCGTCGTGACTTGGCGAGCCCCAGGCCACTTCGCACCCATCGTCGAAGTCCGAAGCACGTTTGGAGGTATACATTCTCGCCTGTCACAGGCGTGCGGCCGGCAAATATGCGAGAGCACTTCCTCCTCGTAGCTCGGAGGCGGCTAATTGGTCCCGTCATGATTTTTTGAACGCCGCTTCCGGAAGTGACGGCGCGTTTATGCGAAACACCAGCAGAGGAACTTGACAACGCCTCGAGCCGGCGCGATTTCGCTCTAGAACTTAGAAACGCCATGCGAGTCCTAACGCGGACTCGCAAGGCAGATATCGTCTTACGACAAGGTTTTTCGCAAAATGTTTGGGTTCTGGAGTCACCGATGCGCTGGCTGATGCGATCAAAAATCCACAATGCGACGGTGACGGAAGCTAATTTAGAGTACATTGGCAGCATCACGATCGACGAAGATCTCATCGATATGGTGGGGCTTTGGGTCGGCGAGCGCGTTCTCGTCGTGAGCAACACGTCGGGAGCGCGACTGGAGACCTATGTGATTGCCGGCACGCGAGGGTCCGGCGACATCTGCATGAACGGAGCGGCCGCCCACCTGATCCGGAGCGGCGAGCAAATTATCATCATGGGATTCGAACTTACGAATACGCCCATTTCACCCGAGGTCATTCTTGTCGACAGCCAGAATCGGTTTGTGCGGCGGCTCGCGGAAGCACAGCGCACCAAGTCGTCCGATCTGCCATTGATTTGATAGACGCGCTCTATCGCGGAGGGCCGCCAAAGAGACCCAGCTCGAGCGCGCGGGGGCTCGAGCGACGCCTTGGCGCGCCGCAGGTTGCGAGCGCCAAAGCGCTCCCCCCCGCGACGCTGCAACCAAAACCTTACTGCCACGTTGATAGCCCAGACATTACTATTGGGATCAATGACTTGCGAAGTCTTTTTCGAACTCAAACTCCCGATGCCGCATTGCTTCGCTTGAAGCCTGACAGGCCCGCGGATTGCGGCTCGGTGTCGAATGCGTCAACCGAACGCAGCGCGTCATTGTCCTTTTGATCAAAAGGATTTTCGTCCTCATCGGGCGCGGTACCACCGCCGAGCGCTGATCGCCCCCCTAAACAACCGGATATCCCTCATTGAAACAAATGTTTAAGGACGAGCAGGAACGCTCGGCGTTTCTTTTGGCGCGGCAGGTCGCGAAAATGGCGCGTTCGCCTCACGCCTTTGTCAGAGGCAATACGATCCAGCATTACGACTGGCTTCGGGACCTCGATATTCGATTGCCCGATGGCCCGCCGGTTTGGATTTGTGGCGATTGCCATGTTGGAAATCTCGGCCCATTGGCCGATACCAATGGCAACGTCGATGTCCAGATCAGGGATCTCGATCAAACCGTCCTTGGCAATCCCGCTCACGATCTTATTCGCCTCGCGCTCTCGCTTGCCAGCGCGGCGCGGGGGTCGAACCTTCCGGGCACGGTCACGGCCCGCATGATCGAAGATATGCTGGTCGGCTACGAAGCAGGACTTTTCGCGCTCGATGACGACAACCCGGTCGAAGAACCTGCCATAGTCAGGACCGTGAAGCGGGAAGCACTGGGTCGCAAATGGCGGAACCTTGCGGAAGAGCGCATCGAAAACGTAAAGCCTTCGATTCCGCTCGGCGCCAAATTCCTGGCTCTCTCCGACCAGGAGAGATGGAATATCGGCGTCTTGCTCGACTCGCCCCAAGTCAAAGGTCTGATCCTCTCGCTGAACAAGCGATCGGATCGGGCCAAGGTCGAGCTGGTGGACGCCGCCTATTGGGTCAAAGGATGCAGCTCCCTCGGCAAACTGCGCTATGCCGCGCTCGTCCATGTTTCCGGTGAGCGCAAAGACAAGTTATCTCTGATCGATATCAAGGAGGCCGTGCCATCCGCGGCCCCTTCGACGACCGCTCTTGCGATGCCCACACATTTGGGCGAGCGCGTCGTGGCGGGCGCAAAAGCGCTTTCGCCCAACCTCGGCAAGCGAATGGCCTCGGGCGACTTACTTGGCAGACCAGTCGTCGTCCGCGAATTGATGCCAGAAGACCTCAAACTGGATATCGACCAGTTTACGCGCAGGGAAGCGGTATCGGCGGCGCGATATCTCGCCAGCGTGGTGGGTAAAGCGCATGGCCGTCAAATGACGTCTCGGACGCGAAAAGCCTGGAGGGACGAGCTATTGGCCCGACATCCCGCGGATTTGGCCGCGCCGACGTGGCTATGGAACACGGTCGTCGCCTTGCTCGTGCTGCATGAGGAAGCCTATCTCAAACATTGTCGAACGACGCTGCAAGACGTCGCATGATCCCCGATCGACCGCGACGCGGCAGCTGCGGTTCCTCCTGATTCGCGATTCGGCATGTCGGCGACGAGATGAAGCTTCGCCGTGATGCTCGGTCAGGCGCCAAAACGTCGGTGCCTCCGTGACGCGTCGGCGGTCAAGCTGATCATCGAACAACAAGCGTGGGCGGCTTCACGCAATTGACCCGGCACGACGTTCGAACAACACCTCCTCGTCGCTCCGACGCACGCCTCGATAGGCCTCACCCGTTGGTCATACGAATCGTCCACGAGAACGCATGACAATCCTTCGGGCCTCACCGCGCGTGATCGCAATGCCGACCCGGCGATCAAACCGATCCCTTCGATCGCATCCGTCAAAGGCATATGTTTTTCCGAGCGCGGAACTGTTATGTACCCGCAATCATAACAAACCAAACGCGAGACACCTGGGACGAGCGGTCCGTGACAACCTGAGGCGTGACAATTTAAAAATGACCGATACCCCCACGTGGAACCAGATGCCAAGGTTAACTGGAAATATTAAGTGGCTTTATGAGCGCTTCTTGCCAAGTCCTCGCATCGAATCTCTCAAAAAAACTCAAAAAAATCACGTCTTTATAGCGAGTGATGCGCTTCCCCTGTTTGATCAGGAAAGCGGTGGCTTGCGCCTAAAAACCATAATTGACGTTTTGTGCAAGGAGAACTTTCAAGTTATTTTCGCGAGCTTGAAGACCCGAAATCAAACACTTGGAATGGTGCAAACCGAGAAGAAACTAAAGTGGTACGAACAACGACTGCGGTCGTCGGGCGTAAGAGAAATAATATACGGCATCCCAGCCATCGATACATACCTCCAAAATCACGGAGCTGCGATAAAATACGCGATGGTAGCGTTCCCACTCCCCGGAACGTGCTTGATTCCACTTCTACGTCTAAATTCTCCCGACTGCGTCGTCATTTATGACATGGTGGATTTCCATGCGCTCAGAATTCGCCGGGAAGCCTTCCTAAGCGGATCGCAAAGTAAGATCCGGGAAGCCGATCTCATGGAGCAGACCGAGCTTGCCCTTTTCCGGGCGGCCGATATCGTATTGGCGGTCTCGGATGAAGAATGCGAATTGGTCAGAAAAGAAGTTACGGACGCAAAAGTTTTCACCGTGCCAAACGCATTTGAAGTTCCAGCGCTATCGCGACATGGATTTGCGAGCAGAAAAAATATCCTCTTCCTGGGCGGATTTTGGCACACTCCAAATGAAGACGCGGTCAAATGGTTCGTGAACGACGTTTGGCCGATCGTACATCGCGAAAATCCCGGATTTGAATTTCATATTGCGGGGAGCAACATGAATTCGAGAATTCACCAGCTTGCGAACCATAATGGGGTGAAGATCATTGGATATGTCTCGGATTTAAGCAGTTTTTTCAACAGTGGCCGCGTGTTTGTCGCCCCCCTTCGTTTCGGAGCGGGGATGAAAGGAAAGGTCGGACAGAGCATGGCCTTTGGCGTACCCGTGGTCTCCACTCAAATCGGCGCCGAGGGGATGCATATTACCCACGGCGAAGAAATGATGATAGCGGATTCACCAATTGAGTTCGCAAAACATATATCAAAATTA
>JARLIW010000057.1 GCA_031291515.1 Beijerinckiaceae bacterium
GATGCCGCAGTTCGAGCACGACGCCTTTCTCGCGCTCGATCCCGCCGATCACGAGACGATCCTCGGCATCAAGGCGTTCCAATACGACATCGTCTGCAATGGCGTGGAACTGTCGTCGGGCGCGATCCGCAACCATCGTCCCGACGTGATGAAGAAGGCGTTCGGACTCGCCGGCTATGAGGAAGACGTGCTCGAGACGCGCTTCGGCGGCATGTACCGCGCCTTCCAATACGGCGCCCCGCCGCATGGCGGGATCGCGCCTGGCGTCGACCGCATCGTCATGCTGCTCGCGGGCGAGGAGAACCTGCGCGAGATCGTGCTGTTCCCGATGAACCAGCGCGCCGAGGACCTGCTGATGAGCGCGCCCTCGCCGGTGACGCCCAAGCAGTTGCGCGAATTGCACATCCGGCTGAACCTGCCGGAGACGAAGAAGGGGGAGTGAGCGCGAGCCATCCCCGGTTCCTGGCGAATCCAAAATATGATAATATATTTTGGATTTCCAGGATCAGGACGACCCGATGGACAAGGATGATGTCATCACCGCTTTGAAAGCCGCGGAAGCGGACTTGCGGGCGCAAGGCGTCGCGCATGCCGCTTTGTTCGGGTCGATGGCGCGCGGCGAGCAAAGACCGGACAGCGACATCGACATCATGGTCGAGATTGATCCCGGCGCGGATCTCGACGTTTATGCTTATGTCGGAATCATCAACCACATCGAGGACATGTTTCCGGTCCCGGTGGACGTGGCCAATCGCGAGAGTTTGAAACCGCATGTCCGGCCGAGCGCCGAGCGTGATGCGATCTATGCTTTCTGAAAAGGCTCGTTTAGCTCTGATCGATATTCAGTATAATATCGCAGCCGCCCGTGCCTTCATCGGGGACATGAGCTTCGAGGCGTTCAAGAGCAATCTGATGGCCTTCTATGCCGTCGTCCGCGCGTTGGAAATCATATCCGAAGCCAGCCGTCGCTTGCCGGAGGACTTGAAAGACCGGCATCCCGGCATCCCGTGGCGCGCGATGCGAGACGCTGGTAACTTTTATCGTCATGAGTACGATGGCGTCGCGGCATCGTACATCTGGAAGACAACCCGTGAGAGATTTGGCCCCTTGGCAGTCGTCGTAGCGTCCGAACTCGCAGCCGATGATGACAACAAGACATCGCAGACCGAAGGTTTCTAAGACATGACCACCCACATCAAACCGCAGAACCTCGTCAAGGGCGCCACGGGCGACTGGGAGGTCATCGTGGGCCTCGAAATCCATGCCCAGGTGACCTCGCGGTCGAAATTGTTTTCGGGCGCCTCGACGACCTTCGGCAGCGAGCCGAATTCGAACGTGTCGCTCGTCGACGCGGCCATGCCGGGCATGCTGCCGGTGATCAACGAGGAATGCGTCGCGCAGGCCGTGCGCACCGGCCTTGGGCTCCATGCCAAGATCAACAAGCGCTCGGTGTTCGACCGCAAGAACTACTTTTATCCCGATCTGCCGCAGGGCTATCAGATCTCGCAGTATAAAGATCCGATCGTCGGCGAGGGCGTGGTCACCGTCGATCTGACGCCGACCGAACAGATCGAAGTCGGGATCGAGCGGCTGCATCTCGAGCAGGACGCCGGAAAGTCGCTGCACGATCAGTCCGCGACCGATTCCTTCGTCGACCTCAACCGGTCCGGCGTCGCGCTGATGGAGATCGTGTCGAAACCCGACATGCGCTCGGCCGACGAGGCCAAGGCCTATGTCACCAAGCTGCGCACGATCCTGCGCTATCTCGGCACCTGCGACGGCAATATGGAACAGGGTTCGCTGCGCGCCGACGTCAACGTCTCCGTGCGCAAGCCCGGCGATGCGCTCGGCACGCGTTGCGAGATCAAGAACGTCAATTCCATCCGTTTCATCGGCCAGGCCATCGATGTCGAGGCGCGGCGCCAGATCGGCATCCTGGAAGACGGCGGCAAGATCGATCAGGAAACGCGGCTGTTCGATCCCTCGCGCGGCGAAACCCGCTCGATGCGCTCCAAGGAAGAGGCGCATGACTACCGCTATTTCCCCGACCCGGATCTGCTGCCGCTGGAGTTCACACAGGACTTCGTCGATGGGCTCAAGGCGGCCTTGCCGGAGCTTCCGGACGCCAAGAAAGCCCGCTTCATGGCCGCCTATGGTCTGCCGCCCTACGATGCCGGCGTGCTCGTCGCGGACAAGGAGACCGCCGACTTCTTCGAGGCCTGCGTCGCCTATGGCGGGACCAAGCGCGACGCCAAGATCGTGGCGAATTGGGTCAATGGCGACATCGCCGCCTTCGCCAATTCGCAAGGCGTGAGCGTGCCGCAGGCCCATATCACGCCGGCCCAAATCGCCGGCCTCGTCGATCTCATCGCGGATGGAACCATCTCCGGCAAGATCGCCAAGGATGTGCTTGCCATCCTGATCAGCGAAGAACGCGACGGCGACCCGAGGACCATCGTCGAAACACGCGGGCTCAAACAGGTCACCGATACCGGCGCCATCGAAGCCGCCGTGGATGCGATCATCGCGGCCAATCCGGAAAAAGTGGAACAGGCAAAAGCCAAACCGAGCATGCTCGGATGGTTTGTCGGACAAGTCATGAAACAGACCGGCGGCCGCGCGAATCCGCAAGGCGTCAACGATATTTTGAAGCGAAAGCTCGGCATCTAACGAAGCGCGTTTCGCGAATCACTTTACGGCGCGATGCCGGGTTTCACGCAAAAGACAAGCGCCGGAGGCCTCCGGCGCAAATTTTTTGTTTTGTTCACATGATTATTTGGGCGAATGGTTAGAGGTTCGTCTCCCTCCGTTTTGCGAGGCCAGAAGCAAGACGGAAAAGCTGCGGGAAGAACCGGAGGCGCCTCCAAATTTCGTATGTGACCATACGAATAAGCCGAAACCTCGCCGCTCCATATCGTTTTTTAATAAACCTTATTTCGCTATAAGCTTCTGTTTAGAATACTCAATTTTTCATTAAGCCTTCATTAACGATCAAAATGCGCGATGTATTCGCGTTAAAGAGTCTGGACTAACAAGGACGCTCCCGCATGTTTGATTGCAGGAAACGGCCCCCCTCGGGCACACCCTGTCCGGGGCCTCCGCGCCCAGTCGGGAGACTCGGAAAGGCGTTGTTTTTCAGGGCCGCACCGGCACGCCCTCTTGCACGACTTCACAAGCGCGCTACCCTTTATTCGCCTCGTCTCGGCAAGAATAGACAAACTGCGGATCAATACAGGGGATCAGCGATGGTGAAGGCGACTACGAAGAAGACACCCGCGGCGAAACCCGCCGCCAAGACGACCGCTAAAAAAGCGGCGCCAAAGACAGCCGCGGCGAAAACCGCCGCGGTCAAAAAGGCTGCACCGGCCAAGGCCGTGAAGCCAAAAGCGACGGCGGCGAAAGCCCCCGCCAAGACCGCCGCGCCGAAAGCCGCGGCAAAGAAAACGACGACGCGCGCGGCCGCCAGCAAGGCTAAAGCAGCGCCGGCCCGGAAGACGGCCGTCAAAGCCGCCGCGCCGAAAACCACGGCCCGCAAGACCGCTGTCAAAGCGGCGGCGCCCAAGGCGACCGCTCGGAAGACCGTTGCGGCGAAACCCGCGGCTAAGAAGGTGACCAAAGCCAAGGCTCCCGCCAAGACCGTCGCGAAGGCTCCGGCTCGGAAGACAGCGCCAAAGGCCGTCGCGAAAAAGACCGTTGCGACCAAACCAAAGGCAAAAGCCGCCACGGTCAAAGTCGCCGCGCCGAAGCCCGCTGCAAAACGAACGCCGAAGACCGCCGCTCCCAAGGTCGCCGCGCCCAAGGCCGTCGTTCCCAAGGCCGTCGTTCCCAAGGCGAAGGCACCGCGCGCGAAAAAAACGGCGCCTCCGACCCCGGAACCCGCTCCGGCACCTGCTCCGGAACAAGCTTAAGTCATGGTCCGTAAGAGCTCTCCGGCTTTTACGGGTGACGCATGACAAGCTTCGATAACGCGGCCGGCTTCCTTGCCTCGATGGGTCCATCGGGGTGGAAATCGGTGATCGTCAAAGATGTGACCAATAGCCGGCGATGATCCGGGATGCCGCCGTTTTGGCGGTGTCCTTCGTTTTAGTCGCCGGTTAGATCTCGTCCCCGCGCGCTTGGTGCTCGAGGGTCGTCAAAGCGCCAGAAACCGTCCTCTCGTCGTGGTCATTGACCTGGCCTGGAAGGGCTGCGGATTCCGCGCGCCAGATGCCTACGGCCTTCCAGCAATGAACGTCGAGGGCCTTCCAACTGTTGCCCCGGTTCAACGAACGAAGCGACACGCGCTTTATTTCGGGAGGCTGGGCGCGTGTGGATCGGGCGAAACCATGGACTTGACATCCGGCGCCGTCAGACAGCCGGTGGCAAAAACGCGCCACGTGAGATTCTCTGCGCCACCCGCTAGTTTGATGCGCTGCCACGCGAGCACGCATTCGTGCATCCGCGCGCGTGAAGCCGGGGGCAGAAAATAGGGGTGGCCAAGATCTCCTTGCATGGGCTGAAGGGGCGCCGGAGCATCGAGTTCTTTCAGAGGGGCCGCGGGTTCTGGCTGCGCCGCTTCGGTCCCGCCCGCCGCTCTCGCAACGCCGAACCCGCTCGCAACACCCGCCAACGCAATCAGCGGCACCATCGCCAACACGCTTGGCGCGCGACAACGGATCTCGAGTCTTTCCAGACATCGGCTCGCCATGCGGAGATAGGGCGTGAGACGAGCCCTGTTAGACAAAAGAAGCAATGCCGGACGACCGCTACTTGAGCGCGCTATCTTTTTTCACGGCATGCGCCTTCGTCGGCTTGCCGGCGATCAGCAATGTGGGATCGCCACCGGGCACTTCGGTCGCGCGCGTAAACGTCTGGGTTTGGCAAAGGATCTTGAGGATGCAACCGCGCAGATCCAGCTCATCGTTGGGAACCTTATCGGTCTTGAGCTTTAGAGTGATGTCGTAAAGCTTCCCATCGTCGGGATTGTAGGCCTGGCCGGTCCAGTGATCGGTAACGGACACGAGACCGAGTAAAATATCGAGGCCGATGACCGGCTTGTTCTTCTTGGCTGGATCCGTGTTGAGATTATCGATTTTGGCCTTGCCCTCGGCATCGACGGGGTCTTTGAGCCAAACGACGGTGCCGCAAAAGGAGGGTGGCGGCGGCGTGGTCTGGACCTTGGTCGAATCCGCCGGAGAATCCGCGCAAGGGTGAATCCTGATGATCGATTCGCTATCCTTTGTAAGCCAAATCCCCTCTGGCGTGACGGGAGGGCTCTGGGCCCACGCGGGAGCGTGCGTCAGGACCATCGCGGCAAGCGCCACGGTGATCGCGAAAGCCCGGCCTGGGCACGGCAGGAAGGTCTGAGACATCTACGTCCTCCGAAGGGCCTGGAGGGCGGCCCCGCACTCTGAAAAAAACGAGTCATGTGGCCCGGTCTGGCGGAGACGGAGGGATTCGAACCCTCGATAGGGCTTTACAACCCTATAACGGTTTAGCAAACCGCCGCCTTCAGCCTCTCGGCCACGTCTCCGTAGAGCCAGAAAGCGGCCTATGTAGGACGCCGCGTTCCGCGCAACGACGTATGCCTCAGCAAGGGGGTGAAGGCAAGGGCCAAGCGGCCGGAGCCAGCCGAGGCTCCCTGGATTTTCTCGTTATCAAGCACTTATGCCCATGGGAAAACGATCGAAGAGCCGTTATCACCGATCGCGCCAATTTCCTGGGTTAAATTTTTTAAGAAAATAGACCATTCTGGATTCATGCTCAGCCACCGCTCACGACCGGGCTTGTCCGTCATGCTCTTGACCTTGGCCGCGTCCTGCGCGGCCGGGCGCGGCATGGCTGCGGAACTCCCGAGCGACGAGCCCAAGGGATGCGCGGAGCTCACGCCCCGGATTCTGATCGAAGCGGGGAAGGTGATGAGCCCGCTGGTCCTCACCGGCATCACCGCCCTCGCCCCGCTTCCGACGCAAACGGCCCAGATCGTCTGCGCCTGGGTCGAAATCGCGGCGGCGGGCCAGATCTCGCGCAGTGATACGCTTTGGTTTCAGGCTGGCTATGGGGGCGCGCCCGGTGACCTTGGCAGCGGCGCACCCGCATTTCCCAAATGGGACAGCCCCAATCCGTCGCTGTTTCGCGCGTCGCCCGGCGAACTGCCGCTCGATCCCAACCCATTCTCGCGTCCAGCCGGACGATAGATCGGGTTCGAAGCCACAAAAAAGCCCCGCGGAAACCGCGAGGCTCGGACCTTTGTCAGGCTAATCCGCAATCTTTGCGGGACAAACTCAGTAGCCGAAAACCCCAAAGCCCTTGAACCCGAAGGCATAGGAGAGCGTGACGCCGCCCGTGAACTGGCTCCGGCTGCCGAGCACCGTCGCGACTGGGCTCGCGCCGACACTGCTTTCCAGATAGTCCCAACCGCCGAACACCGTTGCCGCGACATTCTGCGTGACGTCGTAGCGCGCCGATGCAAAGACGCCCGCCGACGTCAAGCCGCCATGGGCTTGGTAGGGCGTGACGAGGCCATTGATGGCCGCGGCGGTCGGCGTGACCGTGAAATAGGCGTCGGCATAGCGTTGATCGCCGAACTTGACGCGCGGCCCCGCCGCGAGCTGGAACGGGCCGAAACGGCCGATCAAATCGGCGCCGATCGTTCCCACCAGCCCGTCATAACCCGAGACCGCCTTGAGGATCTCGCCACGGACGCGCAGATGACCTTGCAACGGCCAAACTTCGGCGAACCCGCCCAATTCCACGGAATCGTCGACATTGGCGAGCCCGTTAAACTGCCCGTTGCCATCCGACAGGCCCCTGCGATTGATAAAATTGCCGGCCGGACCGGCGCGGAAAATACCGGTATTGAGGATGGCGATGTCGAACGAATCATCGGGCGAGTAGAAAAAATCGTGCTCGCCGGGCCGGAGATAGGCAACATGGACGCTGGGCAGGACGATGAAGCTTTTCGCGCCGGGGAAGCTCTGCGTGACTTCGGGGCCAGCCCCGATGATCACGGTGAATTCAGGAGGAGCCGTAAAGGCGGGCGTGATCGCGCCCGAGGGCAAATCGGCCGCGAAAGCGGGTACAGTCAGGAATACGGCACTTATGCTCGCAGCCAGTCTTGAAACGGTCGAGAAGCGCACGGATCACCCTTTGTAAATTGGAATCATAAGGCATGATGGCAGCATTCACTCCTCGCAACCAGTGTATAAGAGCAACACAATTCATGAATAAGCGGGAACGTCACTCATGAACCGCGCCGGTCGGCATGCGGCGCATGTCGCGATTCGTTTTTATCAGCTGACCTTTTCCGCGATCGCGGGCCGTCAGTGCCGCCATTTGCCGACGTGTTCGGATTATATGGACGAAGCGATCGGGCGCCATGGGGTTTGGGCCGGCGGGTGGATGGGCACGGCGCGGATTTGCCGCTGCCACCCCTGGGGCACCGCCGGCTACGATCCCGTCATGCAAGACGTTCCGCCAAAAGCGCGTTGGTACTTGCCGTGGCGCTACGGCGCCTGGACCGAGATTCCCGCGATGAAGGACAGGTGAACGCGCGCTTCCGCCCCCGTTCAGACGGAGAATCCTAAGGTCATTTCACGCTCAACCGAGCGGTTCTCAACTTTAGGAGCCAACCATGACCGGACGCCTCAAAATTCTCGCTCTCGCCCTTGGCCTTGCCGTCGCGGGCGGCTCGTTCGCCCAGGCCGCGACATCCGGCGCGGATCAAACGATCCAGACGCAGCAGGTTCACCCCTCGAAACATATCGTCGGCGCCGCGGCATTGCGCAAGCATCGCCTGCATCTCGCGCATTTGCGCCAAATCCGGAAGCTGCATGAAAGCCACGTCCTGACCCGCCATCACGTCGTCAAATCCGTGAAGGAAACGAAGTCGGTGAAAGACGCGAAGACGGTTTTGGCTCATCATGCGACGAAGCCTGCCACGATCATCCGCTAGAACGCCTTGGCGGCCGGGAGCTTTCATCTCGGCCGCCAATTTCCCTCGTCGACTCGTTCCGCGACCTTGCGCGCCACACGCTTTCGGGCTTGGCTATCATCTCATATCGATGTGATGGGAATCAGAGCATGACAAGCATCAACGGCCGCACCGCGAACCACCCGGTCGATCCAATCTTTCTCGAGCGTTGGTCGCCGCGCGCCTTTACCGGGGAATCCATTCCCGAAGCCGAGCTTCTCACCATTTTCGAGGCCGCGCGCTGGGCGCCGTCGTCGTACAATTCGCAGCCCTGGCGATTTGCCTATGCCTTGCGCGATACGCCGGATTGGGATGTCTTCTTCGATCTGCTGGTCGAGGGGAACAAGGCCTGGGCCAAGAATGCGGCCGCGTTGATCGTCGTCGCCTCCAAGATCGCGATGCAGATCCCTGGCAAAGAAATCCCCGTCGAATCCTACAGCCATTCCTTCGATGCCGGCGCCGCCTGGGGATATCTTGCGTTGCAGGCCTCGATCTCGGGCTGGGCCGCGCATGCGATGGTCGGCTTCGATCTGCCGCGCGCCGCGCAGACGCTCGGAATTTCCGCCGAGTATCGCGTCGAGGCCGCTGTCGCCATCGGCCGCAAAGCCGATCCCGCGACGTTGCCGGACGCGCTCAAGGCGCGTGAAGTGCCGAACGGGCGCGCGCCGATCGAGACCCTGATCAAGGCCGGCAAGTTCGC
>JARLIW010000268.1 GCA_031291515.1 Beijerinckiaceae bacterium
CGCGGGCTATGCCGGCGGGCGCGTGGACGGCGTGATGATGCGGATCGTCGATATTATCTATGCCTTGCCCTTCATCTTTTTCGTGATCGTTCTCGTCATGATCCTGGGACGCAGCATCGCCTTGATCTTCGTCGCCATCGGCGCCGTGGAATGGCTCGACATGGCGCGAATCGTTCGGGGGCAAACGCTTTCGCTCAAAGTTCGCGATTTCGTCCTGGCCGCGCAAGCGCTGGGCGCGAGCGACCGGGCGATTCTGACGCGGCATATTCTGCCGAATATGAGCGGCGCCATCGTCGCCTACCTCGGCCTTCTCGTGCCCCGGGTCATCCTGGCCGAAAGCTTTCTCTCCTTCCTCGGCCTCGGCGTGCAGGAGCCGCTCACGAGCTGGGGCATTTTGATCAGCGACGGCGCGCGCAACATTCAAGGCGCGGTGCATTTGTTGGTGTTCCCCGCGTTGTTTCTCGCGATCACGCTCGTCGCGGCGCAACGTCTCGGGGAAGCCTTGCGCGCCGCGAGCCTTCGCGAATGAGCGCGGACGCCGCGTCCGCGATCTTCCGCTTCGAGCATTTGAGCGTCGGCTTTGGCGCCGTCCAGGCCGTGCGCGATCTGAGTTTTGGCGTCGCGCGCGGCGAGACCGCCGCCGTGGTCGGCGAGACCGGCTCGGGCAAGAGCGTCGCGATGCTCGCGGCGCTGGGCCTGCTGCCGCCGGGCGCGTCGGTCGCCGGCAAGGTCTGGCTCGGCGACCAGCCCTTGATCGGGGTGGAGCGCAAGGCGCTCGATCGCATTCGCGGCAAGGCCGTCAGCATCGTTTTCCAAGAGCCGCAATCGGCGCTCGATCCGCTCTTCACCGTGGGCGCGCAAATCGCCGCGGTGCTCCGGTTTGGCCTCGGCTTGTCGCGCGGCGCGGCGCGATCCCGCGCGGTGGATCTCTTGAGCGAGGTCGGGATCGCCGATCCCCGCCGGCGGGCCAAAATGTATCCGCACGAACTGTCTGGCGGCCAGCGTCAACGCGTCGCGATTGCCATGGCGATCGCTTGCGAGCCGCGCGTGCTGATCGCCGACGAGCCGACCACCGCGCTCGATGCGACGGTGGCGGCGAAAATCATGGCGCTGCTGGCGGACCTCAAGCAGCGGCTCGGCATGTCGCTGATTTTGATCAGCCACGACCTCGCGCTCGTCCGCCGCGTGGCGGATCGCATCCATGTCATGGAAAAGGGCGGCCTCGTTGAAAGTGGATCCGCCCAGGAGATCACGCGGCATCCGGCCCATCCCTATACGCGCATGCTGTTGGCCGCCGATTTTTTGCGCGCCAAGCCAACGGCTTCGCCGGGGCCGCCTTTGTTGATCGCGGGGAATCTCCGGGTGGCGTATCCGTTGCGAAAAAATTGGTTCGGTCCGCGACGTTTCTTTACCGCCGTCGATGGTGTCGATCTGCGGATCGGGGTGGGCGAGACGCTGGGGTTAATCGGCGAATCCGGTTCGGGAAAATCGAGCGTCGGCCGCGCGCTTCTGCGGCTCGAGAACGCGCGAGGGCGTGTCGAATACGCCGGGCGCGATCTGATGGCGCTTTCGCGCAAGGAGATGCTGCCGTTGCGGCGCGAGCTGCAAATCGTGTTTCAAGATCCGTTCTCCTCGCTCTCGCCGCGTCTTCGCATCGCCGAGATCGTGGGGGAGGGCCTGCTGATCCACGAGCCCGGCCTGTCGGGCGAAATGCGCCTGGCGCGGGTGGAAAAGGTGCTCGAAGAGGTTGGGCTATCCGCCTCTTTTCTCACGCGCCTGCCGCATGAATTGTCGGGCGGCCAGCGCCAGCGCGTGGCGATTGCCCGCGCGCTGATTCTGGAGCCGCGTCTCGTCGTGCTCGACGAGCCGACCTCGGCGCTCGACCGTTCGGTTCAAGCCGACGTGCTACGCCTGCTGCAACGTCTTCAAGACAGCCGTGGCTTGAGTTATCTCTTCATCACCCACGATCTCGGCGTCGCCCGCGCCATCGCCGATCGGATCGCGGTGATGCAAGCGGGACGCATCGTGGAAGAGGGGCCAACCGGGCAAGTGCTCGGCGCGCCGCGCGAAAATTATACGCGCGAACTCGTGGCGAGTGCGTTGTTGGCTTAGGGCGGAACGTCCTAAGCCGCTTCGCGCTTGGCCCAGACCTCGGCGGTGTAATCCTCGATCAGGGTGCGCGAGATCGCGCCGGGCGTGAATTTGTATGGGCCGATTTCGGAGACGGGCGTCACTTCCGCGCCGGTGCCGCAGATGAAACATTCGTCGAAACCGGTCAGTTCCTCGGGCAGGATGCGGCGTTCGATCGTCTCGATGCCGCGCCGCTTGGCGAGTTCGATCACGGTCTGCCGCGTGATGCCGTTGAGGAAGCAATCGGCGATCGGCGTCAGGAGCTTGCCGCCTTGCGTGAAGAAAATATTCGCGCCAGTGCATTCCGCCACGCGGCCCTGCCAATCTAGCATCATCGCGTCGGCATAGCCTTTGCGCTCGGCGGCATGTTTCGAGATCGTGCAGATCATGTAAAGACCGGCCGCCTTGGCGGCGCAGGGCGCGGTCTGCGGATCGGGACGGCGATAGCTCGCGATGTCGAGCTTGATGCCGTTCATTTTGGTCGCCATGTCGAACATGCTGGGCCATTCCCAGGTGGCGATCGCGACATTGATGGTCGCGTTTTGCGCGGAGACAGCCATCATCTCGCTGCCGCGCCAGGCGACGGGGCGGACGTAGCATTCGCTGAATTTGTTGGCGTCGACCACCTGTTGCTTGATCGCGTCGAGCTGTTCGACCGAATAGGGGATTTCGAAATCGAGGATCCGCCCGGAGTTCTTGAACCGCTCGGAGTGCTCGCGGGATTTGAAGATGCGTCCGCCATAGGCGCGCTCGCCCTCGAAGACGCTCGACGCATAGTGCAGGCCATGGGACAGAACGTGAAGCTTGGCGTCGGCCCAAGGCAGCATCACGCCGTTCATCCAGATAAACCCGTCGCGCTTGTCGAAAGGCAGGACGGTCATGGGCATGCTCCCTTGAAGTTTGACGTTGGATCGCCCCGCCGGGTGTGCCGGACGCGGGCTCGGTGTGGTGGAACGCGGGCGGCGCTTTGGCCAACCCACCTGAGTCCGCCCAGTGTCCAATCCCCCCGCGGCGCGATTTGTTCAAAATCGATCGTAGCCGAAGCCACGCGGCGCTTCCGAGAGGGTGTCCTTGTTCCCTTGAGATGAAAGCGGTACCGTCACTTCAGAAATGTGTCAACATTGCTGACGTAAAGGGCAAGGCATGGCGCTCCGGTCTGAACGGGCGATTGAGAGGCCGGAAAACGGATATGGCGCGGCTCACGCGGAGCCGGAGCCGATGTTCGGGCTGATCGAATCGATGTTTTTCGCCTACCGTGATTTTGTCCGGGATGCCGACCGCATTCTGGCCAGCGACAAATTCGGCCGCGCGCATCATCGCGTGCTGTATTTCGTCTCGCGCCGGCCGGGCCTCACCATCGCGGAATTGCTCGAGATCCTCGAAATCACCAAGCAGAGCTTGAACCGGGTGTTGAACGACTTGCTCGAGCGCTCCTATGTCGTCACGCGCTCCGGCGAGACCGACCGGCGGCGACGGCAATTATACGCGACACCGCAGGGCGATGCGCTCATCGCGGAAATCGCCGCCGTGCAATCCGCCCGGTTCGAGAAAGCGTTCGCGGAACTGGGACCCGGCGCGAGGCCACAGGCGATCGCCTTTCTTCAGGCGATGACCGACCGGCCCGACTCTGATGCCGGAGATATGGCCTCGCCAGAGGATAGAAGCCGTTTGGCATCGCCCTGAAACTAGTTTCGGGCCTCTTGCGCGCTTCGCGCTTGCGCCATGACCTGCTCGAGTTTGCCGCGAAATTGTGCACGCGTGAAAGGCTTGGCGAGAAGCTGCACGCCCTTTTCGAGGCGCCCATCCTGCATGATGATGTCGTGGGCGTAGCCGCTGACGAATAGGATTTTGATGTTGGGTTGCAAGACCTTGGCCCGTATGGCGAGTTCTTGCCCATTGAGACCCGGCAGGCCAACGTCGGTAAACAGAAGATCGAAATGCTGTCCCTTTTCCATCAAGGCAAGCGCCTGATCGGCATTCACGGCAGCGACCGTTTCGTAGCCGAGTTCGCGAATCGTCTCCAGGGAATAGGCAAGAACCGAAGCATCGTCTTCGACGACGAGAATGCGCAAGACGCTAGGCGGGGAACATGCCGGTTCCTCGATTGTCTCGACTGGAGGGCTCGCCGCGCCGGTGGCGGCGCAGGGCAGGTAGATTTCGACGCGAGTTCCGGCCCCGACTTCGCTCGCAATCTCGATATGACCGCCGCTTTGCTTCACGAAACCATAGACTTGGCTTAGGCCAAGGCCCGTTCCCTGTCCGAGCGGCTTGGTGGTGAAGAAGGGCTCGAACACATGATCGAGCACGTTGCGGTCGATCCCGCCGCCCGTATCGGTCAGCGCGATCAGAACATAATCGCCGGGCGCGACCTCGCGGTTCTTCTTATTCCGATCGGGGAAGGTCGTGTTTCGCGCTTCAATCGTCAGCGTCCCGCGGCCATCCATCGCGTCACGGGCATTGATCGCGATATTGAGGATCGCGTTGTCGAGTTGGTTGGGATCGACATCGGCCTCGCGCAAACGCGGGTCGAGATGGGTGTCGAGCTTGATGTTTTCTCCGAGCGTCCGCTTGAGCAAATCGGACATCTTAACCAGCAAATCCGCGATATTCGTCGCCGTGGGGTTGAGGGGCTGACGTCGGGAAAAGGCCAAAAGCCGTTGCGTGAGAACGGCTCCGCGCCGCGCCGCGTCGAGCGCGCCTTGGACCCAGCGCACGAATCTCGGGTCCATTGTTTTGCTTTGGCGTTCGAGAAGTTCGAGATTGCCCATGACCGCGGTGAGCAAATTGTTGAAATCATGTGCAACGCCGCCCGTGAGCTGGCCGACGGCTTCGAGCTTTTGCGCCTGACGCAACTGATCCTCGGCATAGTCGCGCGCCGCCACGGCGGCCCCGCGCGCCGCTTGGGCCGCCGCCAGATCTTCGAAGGCCTGGAACTGCCGAGCGACCAGCCACATCACCAGCAAAACAGCCGCGCCGCAGAACAACGAACCTAACGCAATCACGGCGGCGGTCTGCCGCCAATCCTGTAAGACCTGATCATAGGTTTCCGTGACATTGATAACCAACGGATATTGCTTGGCGGCCATCGTCGAAACGATCCGCGCCGTGCCGTCGATCGAGGCCGCGACGGAATAGGTCACGGGTTGATCGGGCATCAAAATGCCCGAGAAGGACCGGATCGCAAATTTCTGCCCGATCCCTCCGCTGAGCGGTGGAAACCGGGCCATCAGGACCCCGTTGTTTCGCCATAGACTGACGGCGCCTCCCTGCCCGACGTTGAGCGCCTTGTAGAGATCCTCGAAATAGGCAAGGTCGATCGCCGCCGCCGCGACGCCGAGCAACGTTCCCTTGGGCGAGATGATGGGCCGCGATAAATAGGCCGTCCACCGCCCGTCGACGAGATTATTGACGGGCTCGCTCAGGTAACGGTCGCTGGGCGGATGGTCTTGCGATTGAAAATAATCACGCTTCGAGAGGTCGAACTTATACGGGGGGAGCGAACGAGACGAAATGATGACCTCGCCGTTCACGCCAAGAATCGAGATCGCGGCGATTTGCGGCACGCCGGCAATACGTGACCTCAAAAGCGTATAGGTTTCGAGCTTGCCCTGTGTTTCGCTCATTTGTTCGGGCGTCGTCACCCCGTCGCCGGCTATTTTTTCTTGATAGCTGCGCAAGATTAAATCCGCGCTCTGGATCGCGCGCTCGGTTTCCTCGCAAAGCAAGAGATCGAGAGATTTCAAATTTCGTTCGGCCTGCGCGATTTCGTGAGCGCGCAGGCGAAGGGCTGAAACCAAGCCGATCACGCAAATCAAGAGAATCGCGGCGCTTCCAACGAAGATAATCCGCCACATCGGGCGAACCGTAGGGGGAGCCCGTGACGCTCGTGTCTCATCCCCCTGCGGCACCTGTCCCCCGTCTCCCGCGCCGGATGATCAAACCCGGCCGCGCGCCCGTCGCGGAACACGACAACTATGCTCCAGAGACAGCCAAGCTCATTCGTCCGCCAACAATGCCGCCCTTGACGGCATTTAAATCAGCCGCATCGAAGTTCAGACGAATTTTCTAGCCCGCGCCCCCGTCGACATAGCGGCTCGAGCCGCGGGTCATGCTCGTCAGGGCGCCAGCCCCGGGTGTCGCGTCCTCATTGGTGAGATGCGCCGCGGCATGCGCGCCAGCTGGCGGCGGCAACTCGCTCGCCACCGGCGGACGCCTGCGGTTTTGAGTACGATCGGCTGGTTTGGCTTGCGCTCTTTTCACGGGAATCATGCGGATCCTCCTCGAAACAGCCTAGTGTGGATAAGCTCATTGGCAGCCTTGCAATTCACAAGAATGCCGCTGGTTATCCGCCGAAACGATAGCAACAGTCGGTCGGTCGGCGCAAGGGGCGAGCCCTAAAACGGGCAAATAAACATCGAGCATTCGGGCGATGTCGTTGTCCGCGAGGCCCGAATCGCCGCAAATATATTTGGCTTTAGGACGAGATTTAGAATGTTTTGCTTTTTAAATACGTCGCGGGTCCGGGACCGACTTCTCGCCGTCACCACCGCATCAGCGCGCTGCCCCAGGTCATGCCCGCGCCGATCGCCATCATGGCGATGAGATCGCCTGGCTTGAGGCGCCCGGCTCGGTTGGCCTCGTCGAGCGAAATCGGCAGCGAAGCGCTCGACGTATTGCCGTAGCGATCGAGATTGATCCAGCAGCGTTCCATCGGAATGCCCACGCGGCCGAGCACGGATTCCATGATGCGGACGTTGGCTTGATGCGAGACCACATGGTCGATGTCCGCCGCCGTGACGCCGTTGGCCGACAAGGCCTCGGCCAAGGCCTCGGGCAGGACGCGCACCGCGAATTTATAGACTTCGCGGCCGTTCATCGCGATTTTATGCATGCCGCTTTGCAAGACGCTCTCGGATTGCGGAAATTGGCTCCCGCCGCCGCGAATGCATAGGACCGGGGCCATGGTTCCATCGGAATGGAGATGTGCGGAGAGCAGCCCGCGGTCTGGGCTCGCGCTCGGCCCGAGCACCAGCGCGCCCGCCGCGTCGCCGAACAGAACCGAGGTATTGCGGTCGGTCCAATCGACGAGGCGGCTCAGCAATTCCGCTCCAATCACGAGGATGCGCTTGGCGCTGCCCGAGCGGATGAATTGCTCCGCGATCGTCATTCCGTAAAGCGAGCCCGCGCAGGCCGCCGAGAGATCAAAGGCAAAGGCCTTGGTGGCCCCGAGCTTGGCCTGAACGATCATCGCGCAGGAGGGCATCGGCATATCGGGCGAAATCGTCGCGACGATGATTATGTCGAGGTCGGCGGGATCGGTGTCCGCCATCTCGAGCGCCTTAAGCGCCGCCGCGACCGCCATGTCGGAGGTCAACTCGCCGTCCGCCGCGATGCGCCGCTCCCGGATGCCGGTACGTTCGCGGATCCAGCTATCGGAGGTCGCCACCATCTTCTCGAGATCGTGGTTGGTCAGAATACGTTCCGGCGCATAGGAGCCGGTTCCGAGAATTTGCATGCGGCCCAAAACGGCGCCTTCCCCTTCGACGAGTCCGAGCGGCGGGCGCCCAGGTTACCAGCGGATTAGGCTAAAACGCGGTAAAGTGCCAGAGCAGGTTGGCGTGACAGCCTCGGTCCGGGGTCACGAATTCTATCGAAGGATTGCAGAAAGAGACTCCGCCGCTCGGCGCAATCTCCGCTTGATCGGAAAGGACCGGCCGCCCGCCGGCTCTATTTGTCAGGCGCGCCGGCGGGTGGTCTTGACGGTCGCCTCTTCCGGCATCAGCTCGTAACTTGTCTGCAGCATCTGAATGGTGTCGCGCGCCGCTCGCAGGACCTGATTGCCGACACGCGGCCGAATCGCCGCCAGGGTCCAATTTGCGCCGCCTTCGAGCGATTCCCGCGGCTGGATCAGAATTTCGTTCACCCGTTCGAATCCCGGGCGTGTCTTAAGCGATCGGAGGCAGATACCTTGAAGAAGCGAAATTGAGCAGATCTCACGCATCAACCACTATTCCTCTCGATTTGGGATTCCGAGCACCGAAGCAGAACCCCATCCTACAAAAACTAACGCCGCAAGCTTCGAACTGTTCCACGAATCATGGGCGGTTAAGCTTGTATCCAGAGCCAGGCGTTGTGATCGGCTCGTATCTTTCGAGGCCCGCCGGGGCGTTGCGTGCGTGGCGGATTCGTCAAATGGCGTTTCGCATCGTCTCTTGGCTCGATCGGTCTCGCGGGGATTCGGCCCCGTTCCAATCGCGAAAAGCCGCTCCGTCGCCCCGTCCCGCGCCCGAGCGAATGCAACGAGTTTCAGTTTGATCCACAACCGTTACGCGGAAAACGATCTCTCCGGACGACCGATCCGAGGCGCACCAATGCGTCATGCGACGCGTGGCGAGGTCGTCGCCCCGTGCTATCCCGGGACGCGGGCGGATCGTCGTCACCACGCCGATCCCGGCCATTGAGGCTCGTGAATTCGCGTCGGCGATCGGACTTACGCATCAAACCTCGACGTGGCTTCATAAGAAATTGGTCCGAGAGCGAACAAAGGATTTGACGGCGGGCTTGGGCGACGGCGCGCGTGGACCAGATCTGGGACCGGCACGCATAGGATATTGTGACGATACCGTTTGGACGCCGCGGTTCCGATTTTCGCTCCGAGCGCTTCCCCCTAGAATCCATGGCGGAGTTGATTTAAGACACAGTCTGATCTCTTCATCCGATGGTCGTGATGGGAAACGCTCGATCTGGATCATTGTCTTGAGAATTTTCATCACGGGCACCGCCGGTTTCATCGGTTTTCACCTTGCAAAGCGTCTGTTGGCGGACGGCCATTCGGTCGTCGGCTACGACGGCATGACGCCCTATTACGACATCAGGCTCAAGCAGGAACGCCACGCGATTCTGACGCGTTCGAACCGCTTCCTCGGCGTCGAGGGCATGCTCGAGGATATGGAAACGCTACGCGGCGCGGCGATTGCGGCGGACCCCGAAATCATCATTCATTTGGCGGCCCAGGCCGGGGTTCGCTACAGCCTCGAGAATCCACGCGCCTATGTCGAGTCGAATCTCGTCGGCACGTTCAACCTGCTCGAAGTGGCGCGCGAGCTCAAGCCGAGGCACCTCATGCTGGCGTCGACCAGTTCGGTTTATGGCGCCAATCGCGTCATGCCCTATGCCGAGACCGATAAGGCCGACTTGCCGGTCACGCTTTATGCGGCGACCAAGAAAGCAGGCGAGGTGATGTCGCATTCCTATGCGCATCTCTGGGGCCTTCCCACAACCTGTTTCCGGTTTTTCACGGTGTACGGCCCGTGGGGGCGTCCGGACATGGCGCTGTTCAAATTCGTCGACGCGATCGAAAACGGCCGGCCCATCGACGTCTACGGCCACGGCCAAATGAAGCGCGACTTCACCTATATCGATGATCTCGTCGAAGGAATCGTCCGGCTGTCCGCTTGCATTCCAGGCGAGGGATCCGTCCCGGCCGATGCGCCGGATACGTTGTCGCCGGTCGCGCCTTGGCGGGTCGTCAATATCGCGGGCGGCTATCCCGTCGAACTCATGAGTTTCATCGAAACGATCGAAACGTGCCTCGGCCAGAAAGCCATTTTGAACATGCTGCCGATGCAGCCCGGCGACATGAACTCGACGTTTGCCGATCACCGTCTGCTCGAGAGCCTGACGGGATATCGCCCCGCGACTCCTGTTGAAACCGGCGTCAAAGCCTTTGCCGACTGGTACAAGAGCTGGGAGTTAGGCCGAACCTAATCGAACAGGCTCGACACGCTTTCTTCCTTGGCTGTCCGCGCGATCGCTTCGCCGATCAGCGGCGAAATCGAGATGACGCGGATATTGCGCGAGACTCGCACGGCTTCGGTGGGCTGGATCGTGTCGGTCAAGACGAGTTCCTTGAGCCGCGAGGAGCTGATCCGCGCGACGGCGCCCCCCGACAACACGCCATGCGTGATATAGGCCGACACTTCGCGCGCGCCCTTGGCGAGCAAGGCATCCGCCGCATTGCACAAGGTGCCGCCGGAATCGACGATATCGTCGACGAGGATACAGTCCTTGCCGGTCACGTCGCCGATAATGTTCATGACTTCGGATTCGCCCGCTCGCTCGCGGCGTTTGTCGACGATGGCGAGCGGCGCGTCGATTCGCTTGGCCAAGGCGCGCGCGCGCACGACGCCGCCGACGTCGGGCGAGACGACCATGACGTTGCTAATGTCCATCCGTTCCTTGATGTCGCGCACCATCACCGGCGCGGAGAACAGATTATCGGTCGGAATGTCGAAAAAGCCCTGAATTTGGCCGGCGTGGAGATCGACCGTCAAAACCCGGTCGGCGCCGGCATGGGTGATCATGTTGGCGACGAGCTTGGCGGAAATCGGCGTGCGCGGGCCGGCTTTGCGATCCTGACGGGCATAGCCGAAATAGGGGATCACGGCGGTGATGCGCCTTGCCGAGGCCCGGCGACAAGCGTCCGTCATGATCAGGATTTCCATCAGATGGTCATTGGCGGGAAACGACGTCGATTGCACGATGAAAACGTCCTGGCCCCGGACGTTCTCTTGGATCTCGACAAAGACTTCCATGTCCGCGAAACGCCGGACCTGGCATTTCGTGAGCGGCACCTTGAGATAAGCGGCAATCGCCTCCGTCAGCGCGCGATTGGAATTTCCCGCCATAATCTTCATAATATTCGCCATCATCACACGGATTTGCCCGCAGCCGCCTCTTAGCAGCGTTGGATACAAGGAACAACTCAAAGCCGGGATGAAGCTGTAGCCTGGTTACGAATTCGGGAAATTATCGTGATCACTTGTGGACAAGAGTCCACGTCTCCGATCCGCAAATACCACCATTAGGCACGCAGCCCCGAATTTTCAACGTATCGCCGAGGGACGTCACGGTCGCGATATAAATTTGCCCGTCGTCGGCGTTGTAGGTTTCGCCCGTATAGCCGCTCGCGCCGTCCGATTTCAAATTGAACAAAATCTCGATGCCGAGAACGCTGCGGTTTCGCTTTGACGGGTCGGGATTGCGGATATCCTTGCCCGGATCGTTCGCCGATGCGACGAAACCGCAATAATAAGGACCGCATTTTTCGATTCGCACCGTTGCGCCGCCATCGGCGACGCGCCATTCGCCGGCCGGACTCGGAGGCGCGGCATTGGCGGTGCCAGTGAAGAGCGGGGCCAAGGCCAGAACACCGGTCAATGCGGCAAGTGGCAGAACTTTCATGAGAAATCCTTGAATAGCAGCTGAGCGCGTCCCAC
This sequence comes from Beijerinckiaceae bacterium, assembly GCA_031291515.1. GTDB lineage: Bacteria > Pseudomonadota > Alphaproteobacteria > Rhizobiales > Beijerinckiaceae > RH-AL1. The sequence goes on from JARLIW010000268.1 coordinate 11,409, forward strand.
GCATCGAACCACGGCAGCTTGAGGCTAGCCATGGAGACGCCGAAGGCCTATCCGCGCTTCATGTTCATTTCGTGCCGCAGGATTACAGAGCCTAGCGTCTCGTCGCAACGTTTGAAAAACTAATTTTGCGTGTGTGGCGAAAAGGCATGGGCGGAAGGCTTTGCAGGTTCGCCAACCCTGATTAAATCCCTTTCATGATCATTCACCCTGGCGACGGCCCCCTCGACCTTCCCGAATTGCCTGGCGACGAACCGTCGGAAATCGAAGAGGACGGGGATCTCCCTGTTTTGACGGAAGAACCGGATGACGCGGAACCGGCGTCGCTGAAGGCCGGCGCCTCGGTCATCCGGAGCTATTGGACTCACGCGCCCAAAGGGCCCGGCGTCTACCGGATGATCGCGGCGAACGGCGAGGTGCTCTACGTCGGCAAGGCGAAAAGTGTGCGCAAGCGCATCGCCAGCTACATGCGGCCGGCGGGACACACCAACCGGATCGCGCGGATGATCGCGCTGACGCGTTCGATGGTCTTCGTCTCGACGGCGACCGAGACCGAAGCGCTGTTGCTCGAAACCAACTACATCAAGCAGATGAAGCCGCGCTTCAACGTCTTGATGCGCGATGATAAATCCTTCCCCTACATTCTCCTGACGGCGGATCATCCCGCGCCGCAACTGACCAAGCATCGCGGCGCGCGGTCACGAAAAGGCGAATATTTCGGCCCTTTCGCCAATGTCGGGGCGGTCACCCGCACGCTCAATGCCTTGCAGCGCGCCTTTCTGCTGCGCTCTTGCACCGACAGCTATTACGAAAATCGCACGAGGCCGTGCTTGCTCTTTCAGATCAAGCGTTGCTCCGGCCCCTGCACCGGCGAGATCAGCCCGGCCGATTATGCGGGTTTGGTGGAGGAGGCGAGGGGGTTTCTGTCCGGGAGGAGCCGCGCGATTCGCGGCGTTTTGGCCGAGGACATGACCAGGGCCGCCGAGGCGCTGGAATTCGAGCGCGCGGCGCGCCTGCGTGACCGGATCTCGGCGCTCTCCTCGATTCAAGGCACGCAGGGCATCAATCCCAAGACGGTCGAGGAAGCCGATGTTTTCGCCGTGACCGAACAGGGCGGCCAATTTTGCATCGAGGTGTTTTTCTTCCGGACCTTTCAAAATTGGGGCAACCGCGCCTATTTTCCCAAAGCCGACAAGAGCTTGGCTCCGGGCGAGGTGCTCGATGCGTTTCTCGCCCAATTCTATGGCGAGAGGCCGCCGCCGCGCTTGGTCCTCCTTTCGCACGAGATCGAGAGCCGCGCGTTGCTCGAAGAAGCATTGGCGGAGCGTTATGACGTCAAGGTCGAAATCGCCGTGCCCCAGCGCGGCGAGAAGCGCGAACTCGTCGAGGCGGCCGCGCATAACGGGCGCGAAACGCTCGGGCGGAAAATGGCCGAGACGGCGTCGCAGGAAAAGCTGCTGACGGCCTTGGCAGACGCGTTTGGTCTCGACAAGCCGATCCGGCGCATCGAAGTCTACGACAATTCCCACATATCCGGCACCAATGCGGTCGGCGCCATGGTGGTCGCGGGCGCCCAGGGATTCATGAAGGCGCACTACCGCACCTTCAATATCAAGGGCGAGGAGCTGACGCCCGGCGACGATTTCGGCATGATGCGCGAAGTGCTGCGCCGGCGTTTTACGCGGTTGCTCAAGGAGACGCCGGATGAGGCGGACGCGGCGCCGGACGTGTTTCCGAGCCGGCCCGATCTGATCCTGATTGACGGCGGCCTGGGTCAATTCAATGCCACCAAGGAGATTCTGAAAGAGCTCGGCGTGACCGGCGTCGCCATCGCCTCGATCGCCAAGGGTCGGGACCGCGACGCCGGGCGCGAAATGTTTTTCGTCGAGGGCCGCGAGCCGTTCCGCCTCGCCCCGCGCGATCCCGCGCTCTATTTTACCCAGCGCCTGCGCGACGAGGCGCATCGTTTCGCCATCGGCACCCACCGCGCCCGGCGCAAGAAGGATTTTACCAAAAACCCGCTCGACGACATCGCGGGCGTCGGTCCGGCCCGAAAACGCGCCTTGCTTCATGCGTTTGGCACCGCCAAGGCAATCGCGAGCGCGGCTTTGCC
>JARLIW010000269.1 GCA_031291515.1 Beijerinckiaceae bacterium
GAAACCGAGGATGCACTCTGCGGCGCAAGAGCCGGCTTGGCGCGAGCCTCCCACCTGACTGTGATGGGTGAGCTTGCGGCGTCGATCGTGCACGAGATCAATCAGCCTCTTTCCGGCATCGTATCCAGCGTTGGAGCAAGCTTGCGTTGGCTCCAGGCCGATCAACCGAATATCGAGGAAGTCCGGGCTAGCCTTGAGAACATACGAAATGCGGGCCAGAGGGCGGCTGAAATCGTGCGCGCGCTGCGTGCGCTGGCGAAACAAGAGCCGGCCGTTATGGTGAGCGTCGCCATTGACGATCTGATCCAGGACGTCCTGGCGCTCGCCGCGGTGGAAATCGGCAAGCGGCGGGTCCGCCTGACCGCACGCCTCGACGCGGCCAGCCCGCAGGTGTTCGCGAATAGAACACAACTTCAACAGGTTGTGTTCAATCTCATTATGAACGCGCTTGATGCGATGGACAATAGGGAAACGCCGCGCGAGCTGGTGGTAACGTCAAGCCTCCGGGACCGTTCTGTGATCGTGAGCGTGCGGGATACGGGCGGCGGCATTCCAGAGCCTATCCTCGGGCGCATTTTCGATCCATTCTTCACGACCAAGGAAAGTGGGATGGGCATGGGGCTTTCGATCTGCCGGTCGGCGATGGAAGCCCATGGCGGGACGCTGGAAGTTGTGGCCACCTCGGAAGGCGGCAGCACCTTTATGTTTACGCTGCCGGTCATCCCGGCGCCCGGACGTTCTTGCGTAACGGCGGGCGCCGAATGGTGACGCGGCGGCGCTTGGCGCGTGCTTTGGCCGCGGAACAAGCGCGCGCCCGCTAGAAGAAGCGTGGGATGGGCCCTCGCTGCGGCGTCTGGTCTGGCAAGTCGACTTCGACCTCGTCGACATAGCACCATCCCCAACCTTCTGGTGGGTCGTACCCTTCGATGATGGGATGCCCGGTCGCGTGGAAATGCGCACGGGCATGACGATGCGGCGAGTCATCGCAACAACCGACATGGCCGCATTCCCGACACAGCCGCAAATGCACCCAGGGGCTGCCGATCTTCAGGCATTCCTCGCATCCGCGCGCGCTTGGGCGTACGCGGTGGATCTCGGATTGGTGCGAACAGGATTTCATTTGGCTTTCCTTTCGTCTTGGTGTTCGAGCATCGCATGAATCTGCGAGACCACGGCGGCGCCTTCGCCGACGGCGGCGGCCACGCGCTTGGTGGATCCCGCGCGCACGTCGCCGATCGCGAATATGCCCGGCATGCTCGTCTCGAGCGGCAGAGCTCCGCCACCAGTCATGATAAATCCGTTCGCGTCGGTCTTGACGCAGTCACCCAGCCACTCCGCATTGGGATCGGCGCCAATGAACAGGAACAGATGACGCAGCGCGCGACGATGCAACGAGCCATCGCGGCGGTCGCGAAAGACAGCGGCGGTTAGTCCCGTCGCGCGATCCCCCTCTAGCGCCTCGATTTCCGAACCGACATGCAATTCGACGTTGGGCAAGGCCGCGATCCGATCGATCAGGTAACGCGACATGGTCTTCGATAGGTCGCGGCGGACGACGAGATGGAGTCGCTTGACCCGAGGAGCCAGAAACACCACGGCCTGCCCCGCGGAGTTGCCGCCGCCTACGAGCGCGACTTCTTCGCCCGCGCACATGCGGGCCTCGATCGCGGATACCCAATAGGAAATGCCGGCGCCCTCGAACGTGGCGAGGTTCGGAATGTCGGGACGGCGATATCTCGCGCCCGCCGCAATCACGATAGATCGCGCTCGGACCTTTCGATTGCCCGAACATTCAAGCGTGAGTTGCGCATTGTTGTGATCGAGCCGCTCGACCGCCACCGGAATCGCTATTTCCGCGCCAAACTTCAGCGCTTGGTTGAATGCGCGTCCGGCAAGGGCCTGGCCGGAAATTCCGGTCGGAAACCCGAGGTAATTCTCGATCCGGGCGGACGCGCCGGCCTGGCCGCCCATCGCGCGCGCGTCGAGGACCAGAACCGAAAGACCCTCGGACGCCGCATAGACCGCGGCGCCGAGCCCCGCCGGGCCCGCTCCGACAATGACAACATCGTAAAGCGTATCGGGGTTGATATCGGGGATGACGCCAAGGCATCCGGCCAACTCCTCGTTGGTCGGGCGCTTGAGTACCGTCCCAGTCGGACATACCACGAGCGGCAGTTCCTCGGGCACGACGCCGGTGCGCTCCACCAGCGCGCGCCCTTCGTCGTCGGCATGGACATCGAGCACGAGGTTGGCTAGGCCGCTGCGGGTGAGAAAAGTTTGGAGACGCACGACATCGGGACTGCCCGGCGTTCCGATCAAAATCGTGCCCGAGGCGCCTTGGTCGATCAGCGCGACGCGCCGGAGGATCAGCGCCCGCATCACGATCTCGCCGACATCGGCCGAGCCAACCATCAGCGCGCGCAGATGCGCGGCATGAAACGGCAGGGCGACGCATCCATCGGGACCCGCCCGGCCAGCGGCAATCGAAGGACGCCCCGCAAGTTGGTTCACCTCTCCGGTGAATTGGCCCGCGCCGAGTGTCGTGATGAGCGTCTCGCGGCTCAGTCCGTCGCGGCGGACCACCTCGATAGCGCCATCGAGGACCAACCATGCCGGGGCGTTGCGGACTCCGATTTCGAAGACGTTTTCACCCGGCCCAAAGCGGGTTTCCGGTCCGCTTGCAAATCGTCGCGCGATTCCGAACTGCCCCGCGGTTAATACGGGGAACATCTGATGGTCGCGGGTGTTGATCTTGCTCATCGTCTTCTCCGTTTAGCGCGGTGGCGTCAATCGGCGTTCGCCGCCGCCTATTCTTCAAAATTCAAGGAACGCGAAGAGGTCCGCGTTCAATCGATCGACCGGCGAGACGGGCGGAACGCAATGTGCCGGAAGCGTTTGGAGCCGGCGAAAGGCGTCCGAGAACCCGGCCATGGCGGCTTTGCGGCCGTTGCCACGGAAAGCGACGAGCTGTTCCGCGCCGGTGGTCGAAAAGCGCACACCGGCCCCCTCTTGTGAAACAAGCCATGACATCCTCATCGATCGGCGAGCGCTGATCCTGGCGTCCGACACGGCTGAATATCGGATCACGCCCTGTCCGCGACTATCATACACAGGTTTCAGAGCCCGATCGCTTGTTCTAAACCGGCCTATGATCGGAGGTTGCAACGATTCACGGACGGCGACCGGTTCATCCAAGTTGGACGTCATACTAAAACTGGGCGCGTTGGCCGCCACGAAACGCGCCGCGCCGGCCTGGCCCTCATACCAAGGTTTATGACGCCCAGCCCCGGGGGTGATTTTCCATCTCGTCGGCCGCGATACTATTACCATATGGTGATGCCGCCGGTATTCTTAATCAATCGCCGCGCTGCTCGCTGCGGGCCTGACCGCGGCGCCCGGTCCTGCCGTGTTTGCGAAGGATTTGGTTATGAGTGAGAATCCGAAGCACTTTTGGCCCAATGGGGCCCGCCTGGCGGTCAGCGTTTCCCTCATGTTCGAGGCGGGAGGTCAGCCCATCTCCGGGGCTGGCGGCGTCATCCCCGATCCAATCGAAAGCGGTCTCCCCGACCTACCGACAAACGCGTTTTTCCAGTATGGGGTCTATGAGGGCATTCCACGCATTCTCGACCTTTTCGACAAGCACGAAATCAAGCTGAGTTCGTTCATGATCGGCCAAGCGGTCGATAAGGCGCCCGACCTCGCTGCTGAAATCGTCAAACGGGGTCACGAGGCGGCGGCGCACGGACGCACTTGGGAGAATAGCTACGCACTGGATCCGGATGCCGAACGACGTTTCATCGCGGATAGTATCGAGAGCATCGCCAAGGCGACCGGTCAGATCCCCGTGGGCTGGAATGCGTATTGGATGCGCAACAGCGCCCATACGCTCAATATTCTCCAGAGTCTTGGATTCAAATATCACATCGACGAGCCAAGTCGCGACGAACCTTTCATTACCGAACTGAAGGGTGGCGATTTCGTCACGGTGCCCTATACTTTTCACATGAACGACATCGTTTCGTTTCCCTTTCAAAATTGGAACCCGGCTGCCTATGAGCAGGCGCTCAAAGACGAATTTGACCAGCTCTATGAAGAGGGGGC
>JARLIW010000058.1 GCA_031291515.1 Beijerinckiaceae bacterium
GTGGGCCTCATCATCAATGCCACGATCGGCGCGGTTCTGCTGCTCTTGGTTCTCAGACTTGTCCAAGGCGGCGGACGATGGGGACGTCGTTGGTGAGTCTCGGCATCTTGCGGAGCAGCGATCACAACTTGGTTGCTGTTATCGGCGGAGCGAAGGCGGGGGCGCCGTCCTGGGGCGAGCGCTCCGCCGAAGGCTGGTCAATTCGTGAATTGCACGGTCGTCGTTCGCGCCGTCGGGGAAGGCCCGTGGGGCCGCAATTGCTTGTACGTCTTTGGTCGAGACCGCCCGCTCTCGACATTTCGAGATCATGATCGATGGGCCGGCGCGGGCGGCGGGGCGGCGACGGGCCACAATCCCGAGTTCCTCCATTGACATGAATGGCGAGCTTTGAACGGAAGGGGCGGTGGGAACCGCCTCGCCAGTTGGCCCGGCCGTTCGAATCGCCGAAACCTCAAGAATTGGTTCTGGCGACGCGATCCAGATAGGTGGACAATTCCCCGACCCACCGATGCGACTCGACCGCGTCTAATCTGGCCGCGGCGCTCTCGATTGAAGCGCCGATGTCCGTGATGGCGCGAAACCCGAACATTCCACCGGCGCCTCTCATGCCGTGCGAAAGAAATTCGATCAGCTCAAAATCGTCGCGGTTCAAAGCTTCGAGCATGGCGGTGACGTCGCGTCTGCGGCTCTGCAAAAACTCGGGAATGTGGTCGGCGAATTTGCGCATGAGGATCGTGTCTTGCCCGACGCCGCCCTCGTGCGACGATGGCAAGGCGCTCGAGCAGTGCTCCTTGATTGCTTGTAGCAGCACCGGTTGTTTGATGGGTTTCGTCAAATAGGCGGTACAGCCCGCGTCGACGCACTTTTCGCGATCTCCTTTCAATGCGGCGGCGGTCAACGCAATGATCGGGGTTGGCGGCCGGTGGTTCGCGGCTTCCCACGCGCGAATTTTTCGGGTCGCGGTCAAACCGTCCATGACCGGCATTTGCCGGTCCATGAGGACAAGGTCGAAATGTCCGGCCATAAACTTCTCGCACGCGATGGCCCCGTTGTCCGCGATTTCGATTCGATAGGGCGTATCCTCAAGATAGGCGAGGGTGATCGTACGATTGTCTGGATAATCTTCCACGAGAAGAATATGAAGCGGCTTGAGGGGCTGCTCGGACTGCGCGCCGAAAGGCGCCACTACGGCTGTCTTGGTCCCTGTCCAAATCTCGAGCGGCACGGCAAAGGAAAACACGCTCCCAACCTCGGGGCCAGATTCCACCCAAATACGGCCCGCCATGAGTTCGACCAGGCGCTTCGAAATCGTAAGCCCCAGCCCGGACCCGCCGTATCTGCGCGTCGTCGACGTGTCGGCTTGGGTGAATCGTTCGAAGATTTGGTCCAATTTGTCTTGCGGTATGCCGATCCCGGTGTCCGAGACCGTAAAGAGCACGGTATTCGGGACGGATGACGTCGTATCCAAAGAGACGCGGAGGGCAACTTGTCCGGTTTCCGTGAATTTGATCGCATTCCCGACCAAATTAAGCAGCACCTGCTCGAGCCTGGTTGGATCGCCCACGAGGCCGGTGGGCACATCTGGCATGATCTCGCATAAGAGAGCGAGACCTTTTTGCTGGGCGCGAACCGCAAGCATCTCGACGACTTTGCCCACCAAATCGACGAGCGAGAAGTCGGTCTGTTCCAGCTCGAGTTGAGAGGCCTCGACTTTGGAGAGATCGAGAATGTCGTTGATGAGATGGAGTAAGTTCTCGCTCGCGCGGCTGAAGATCTCCACATATTTAGTCTGTTCGGGCGTCAAGCTGGTCTGCGCGAGGAGGGCCGCGATCCCGATGATCGAATTGACCGGCGTCCGGATCTCGTGACTCATGCTTGCGAGAAAGTCCGATTTGGTCTGACTAGCACTCTCGGCGGCGGCTCTCGCTTGACGCAAATCGGCTTCGACCTGCTTGCGTTCGGTGATGTCGCGCGCCGCGGCGAAGACTCCTTGCAGCGTGCGACTCCGATCGTAAAACGTGGTGGCATTGTAGGACACCACCGTTTTCTTACCGTCGCGCGCGCAGGCCGTCAGCTCGAAGTCGGTGACTTTCTTTTCGCTCAGAACGAGCTTGATGCCCGCTTCCGCGCGCTCGGGATCGGTGAAATGGCTCTTGAAGGGTGAGCCAATCAACTCGTCGCGCGTGCAGCCGGTCAGTGCCTCCATCTGTTTGTTGACGTCCGAAATAATGCCGGCGGGGTCGGTTGTCATGAGCGCGTCGATGTTCGATTCGATCAGCGAGCGTGTATAGAACTGCTGGTCGCGCAAGCGTTGATCGAGTTTTTTCTGCTCGGCTTCGACCAGCTTGCGCGCGGTATTGTCCGTGCCAATCAAGAGATAGCCGATGATGACGTCGCGCATGTCGCGTAGCGCCGTAACGGAGACGACCGCCGGGAACCGGCTGCCGTCCTTGCGGATATAGGTCAGCTCGTAAATATCCTCGATCCCGCGGGAAGCTTTGAAGACCAGGGCCTCGAAGCCCGGTTTGATTTCCGTCGCGAGTTCGACGCTGAGCGTCTTCGCGCGTACGATCAGCTCTTGTGGATCGGAAATGTCGGCCGGCGTGATTTTGTTCATCACCTCAGCGGCGGCGTAGCCAAGCATTCGCTCGGCGCCGACGTTAAAGATCTGAATGACCCCCTTCGCGTCGGTGGCGATGCTCGAAAAATTGGCGCTGTTGAAAATGGCGCTCTGAAGCGCTCCAGCCTTGAGTTCCGTGCCGATGAGGAGATACCCAATGATGGCATCCTGGGCGTCGCGTAACGCGGTGACGGATACGACCGCCGGAAATCGGGTCCCATCCTTGCGGATATAAGTCAGTTCGTAGATATCCTCGATCCCGCGCGAGGCTTTGAAGACGAGGGCCTCGAAGCCTGGTGTGATCGGGGTCGACAGCTCGACGCTCAAGGCTTCGGCTCGCGCGATCAGCTCTCGCCGGTCCGAAATGTCGGCCGGCGTAATCTTGTTCATCACCTCGGCGGCGGTGTAGCCAAGCATCCGCTCGGCGCCGACGTTGAAGATCTGAATCACGCCCCGCGCGTCGGTGGCGATGCTCGAAAAATTGGCGCTGTTGAAGATCGCGCTTTGCAAGGCCCCCGCCTTGAGCAGGGCCTCTTCAGCTTGTTTTCGCGCGGTATTGTCGGTGCCGATGAGCAAATATCCGATGATCGCGTCCTGCGCGTCGCGCAGCGCCGTGACGGATACGACCGCCGGGAACCGGCTTCCGTCCTTGCGGATATAGGTCAGTTCGTAAATGTCCTCGATCCCGCGCGAGGCCTTGAAGACGAGCGCCTCGAAGCCCGGTTTGATGTCTGTTCCGAGTTCGATGCTGAGCGCCCTCGCGCGTGCGATCAACTCCTGCGGATCGGAAATATTCGCGGGCGTAATCTTGTTCATCACTTCGGCGGCCGCGTAGCCAAGCATTCGCTCGGCGCCGACATTGAAGATTTGAATCACGCCCTGGGCGTCGGTCGCAATGCTCGAGAAGTTCGCGCTGTTGAAAATTGCACGCTGCAAGGCTCCAGCCTCGAGCATGGTCTCTTCAACGTCATCGAACCCGTTCATGGGATTTCCACATCGGTGGCACCGGCTTGCGTTGCCGCCGATGGGGAAACCGTCTGACCGATTCCCTGCAACCGCGTGGCAGGTAGCATGCCGATCGTCGCGTCGTCCGCCAATATGAGGACCCCGAGCGCCTTCATCTGATGATTAATTCCTTAAAAGCAAGACCGTCGTGGTCCGAGTCGAAAATCTTAGGATCCTGATATCGCGTCGTGAAATACCGAGCCGCGAACGCGTTTCTGGTGGTGCCCTGAACCACCCGGAGCGGATTGCCGGCAGCCCGCAAAGGCGGTGGAACCCTGGACGCGGAAGACGTGTGCGGAAGATACCGCGCCACCATCCTATCACGCTCGTCCTACATCAGCTATGTAATGTTTGGCTCGAGGACATTCAGAAATTGTCCGGCGAAATGCCCCCGGAGAAATTTGGGCCAATCGATCGGTGATGCCTATTTCTTTCAAAGGGCGGTCCAACCTGCTGGTAAGCCTATCCCAAGCTGTATCGGAGCCGATGTAAATATGTTTGCGGTGCATTTGGCTGGTTGGGCTCCCTCGTCAGCCGCGGAGTGATCACGTCGAGTCGTCGCTCTTGCCCGCCGCTCGGTGAACCACGGAAATTGGCGTGCGCGGAATGGGGCGGCCATGGCGGCGATGCGTACATTTGTGTTGCGTATGGCGCGGCTTTTCTTCACGGACTTCGTTAGGACCATTGCCCGCCCGCTTACGATTGGCAAACGAAATTCGAGTCTTCGAAAATTGAGTTCGGATATCCGCGACCAATTGCTCGACTTGGAAAATACGCACGTTCGACCATCGATTTCGGAACGTGGGCCGACGTTCGGCGTTACATGTTGGTGATAAGATAATTTTCACGCTTCGCGGTTTTGCGGATGGATCGATGTGGTTGCGTTGGAACGGTCGCTGTTTTCTCGCGTCACGGCGACGGCGCCACGCTGCTTTTCGAGGCATTGAGACTCGAAAACGCGGTGTCGCGCGTTCATGTCGGAGATCCAACCTATCCTCGGGTATAGGTCGTTTGACCGGAATGGCTCTCCAACGCGCGAGGGTGTATTGATCAGCGGTCGATCTCGTCAACAGAAACCTCGGAACTAACCGTCTAGAAGGCGCTTGTCGGGCGCTTTTTAGGCGATATGTATGATCTACGACTTCATGGAGATATTGGGATGAAATTGAACATCGTTTTCGCCGGCACGTTTTTCGCCCTCGCTTGCCTGCCCATCGGCGCGCAAGCGCAGGGACTCGTGAACGGGGCCAGGGAAGGCGCGCATGAAGGTGACCGCGCCGCCGGGCCGGTCGGCGCGGTCGTTGGCGGTGCGATTGGCGCGGGTGTTGGAACGGTGAATGGCGCGCTCGGGATCCGGCCGGGATATTATCACCATCATCGTTGCTACTATAACAGCTTTGGCCACCGTCGTTGCCGTTACTGATTTGATCGCTGCCGATCTTGCCGTCGAACGACGTCCCTCGACGTGGCAATTCTGCTCGATCGTTTGATTGGGGTTGGCGGCTAGAACCTCATTTCTCTTTTCATAACTCATCTCTCGAGGAGTTCCGGGGCGGGGTGCCTTCGGGTATCCCCGTCGCGAGCCGGCGCGCGCCAATTTCTGGCAATGCGCGCCGGTGCTCGTGTCCGATCCGTCAGCGTTTCCTGGTCGTGGCGTGACACTCTTATCGCCTGTGGCGCGCGTGCGACGTCGCCGTCACGATGGACCGGCGTCGTTATAATCTTTAGCGCGGCATCGCGCTCGGGGACGAATGTGTCAGTTCCTCTTAAACGGGATCGACCCGCCGCTTGACCAGTCGGGGAAAACCGCAAAAATGAAGAGATGACGCGATGTGGCGGCGGCCGGAGGAGTCCAGATGACGATCAATTCGAAGGATTTTCGCGTGCGAGAGGGCGACGAGGTCGACCTGAAAAAGTGGCCGGTCAAGGTCGATCCCGTCTACGAATCCAAAGAGGAATACAAAAAGCTTCTGGAAGACCACGTTGCGCAATTGAGTCGGCAACAGCAGTTGCTTTATGCGACCAATCGCTATGCCGTCCTCCTTATTTTTCAGGCGATGGATGCGGCGGGAAAAGATGGGATCATCAAGCACGTCATGTCCGGAGTGAATCCGCAGGGATGCCAGGTCTTCAGCTTCAAGCATCCGAGCGCGGTTGAATTGGAACACGATTTCCTTTGGCGAACGACGCGGGATCTGCCGGAGCGAGGACGCATCGGCATCTTCAACCGGTCCTATTACGAAGAAGTGCTCATCGTGCGGGTTCATCCAGAGATTCTCGAAACCGAGGGGATCCCCGGCGCGGATCAGGATGAACGGTCCCTTTGGCATGACCGTTATCGCTCGATCAAGAATTTGGAGAGGCATCTCCAAAAGAATGGCACGCGTGTCGTCAAGTTCTTTCTTCATCTCTCGGAGGAAGAGCAACGAAAGCGATTTTTGCAGCGCATCGACGACCCGGAAAAGAATTGGAAGTTCAGCCGCGCGGACATCGAAGAGCGAAAATTTTGGAAGCAATATATGAAGGCTTACGAACAATGTCTCAGCGCGACGAGCACCGACGAATCGCCTTGGTATGTCGTTCCCGCCGACGACAAAGAGAATGCTCGATTGATCGTTTCCCGGATCATCCTCGATACATTCCAGGATCTCAAAATGCGCTATCCCGAGACGAGCGCGGCGCGCCACGCGGAGCTGCTTGCGATCCGTTCGCAACTGCTAAAATAGATGCCGTAAAGGCGGATTCTACATCGATTGGTTTCGGGCGCTCGGGAGCGCGGGGACTTGGTCGTGGCGAGATAGGACAAAGCTGCCGATGAGGCTGACGAGTTCGTCGGTTTCCGCGGCAATTGCGTGGCTCGCGGCGGTTGATTCCTGGACCATCGTGGCGTTGAGCTTCGTCGAACGATCCATCTGGCCCACCGCCGTATTGACCTCTTGCAGACTGATCGATTGCTGCTCGGCGCCGGCGGCGATCTCAGAGACGACGGTGTTGATATTTGCGACCTGATCGCGAATTTGCTCCAAAGCCACCCCGGCTTTGCCCACGAGATCAACTCCAAAGCCGATATTTCGCGCCGAGGCGGTCATCAAGGATTTTATTTCCTTGGCCGCTTCGCTCGAGCGCTGGGCGAGGAACCTGACCTCGGCGGCCACGACGGCAAAACCTCGCCCCGAATCCCCGGCGCGGGCCGCCTCGACGCCGGCATTGAGCGCCAAGAGATTCGTTTGAAACGCGATTTCGTCGATCGAGCCAAGAATCCGACCAATCTCGTTTGATGTGGTTTCGATCCCATGCATGGCTTGAATGGCGGCCCGCACAATGCCCTCGCCCTCCACGGCTTGTTCGTTCGCGCTCGAGACAACGGTCCGGGCATGGGCGGATCCCTCGGCCGCCTTCTTGATCGCGACGGTGATCAGATCGAGGGCCGTGGCGGTTTCTTGCAAGTTCGTGGCTTGTTGTTCCGTCCGTTGCGAAAGATCATGGGAGGCGGATGAAAGCTCTCGTGTGCCCACATGGATTGCCTCCATGTTGGTGCAAACTTTATTCATGGTCGCTTGAAGTTTTTCGGCGGATCGATTGAAGTTCGCCCGCAACTGATCATAGCTGCCCTTGAGCGACGTATGGATACGGAACGTCAGATCGCCCCGCGCCAGATATTCAAGCGCTTCGCTGAGAACCGCGACTGTCTCGTGGGTTTGCTGGCGTTGCTCTTCATTGGTTTGGTCGTGCATCCGCCGTTCCGCTTCCGCCAACGCTCTTTCGCGTTCTCCTTTTTCTTCCATGGCTGTTTTATCGATCGCGGCTTGCTGGAAATTTCCAACCGCTTTCGCCATCAGCCCGATTTCATCCTTTTGCCCTTTGGCGGGAATAACGACCATTGTGCGGCCCGCGGCTAACGCGGCCATGGCGTCCGTCATCGCCAGAATTGGAACCGCGATCGTGCGGTAAAGCGCGAGACCGCCGCCAAGCGCGATCAGGACCGCAAGGAGGCCGCCTCCAGCCTGGGAAATCCGCGCCGAGCTCAAGGCGTGCACCTGCATCGCTTGGCTCTCGCGTAACTCGAGTTTGAACCTGTCGCGGGCCTCGCCGAGCGCCGTTCGAAATGCTTGCATATATGCGCTGCTGCGCGGAGATTTCGCAATTTCGATCGCGTCTTTGACCGTTTCCGGGGCTTTGGTCAGGGTGATTTCCGCGTCGCCGACCTCATGACGCCAGGCATTTGCCGCCTTCGCCATGGTTTCGATGGCGGCAAGATCGTCCTTGTTTCCAGTTAACGCGGCATCGGCCTTCGTCCGCGCCATGATCTCGTCGAACATCTTGGACGCGCTGGTGTAGAGATTGGCATGCCGCTCCACGCGCGAAATGATATAGCCACGGGCCGTCTGCGATTGATCGTAAATAGCGGCGACGCTTTGCTCGATATCGGTCAGGACGTTCTGAATGTGGCCGTTGTTCTCTTGCGCGATTGCAAGCTTGTCGAGCGCCGAAAACAAAATGATCCCAGCGATCGCAAAAATAGATAAAATACAGCAAAAACACAGTGATATCTTGTATTTTATCGTAAGGTTGGTCAATCGCATCTCGTTGCACTCGTATGAAGCCGCCGGTATCACAATTACAAGTTGCGGAAAATGACCCTGGCAAAAAACCTAAAAAAAAAGGTGAACGTTTTTTATAAGGTCTAAAGGGTGCCAAAAATGACGAGCGCAACAAAAAACCGGCGCAGCTAAATCTGGCATATGCACAAAATTCGCGCGATCTGCCCTCCGGGGCCGATTTGCTTGAGCGCTTATAAGAACGTTGACGACCGCTCCGGGGATTCACTCAAGGCATGGGCCATGAACTCCAAGGCGCCGCGGACTTGTTCGCGCGTGGACGGGCCGCCCAGGCAGACGCGGACGGATTCGTCTGGCTCACCCAGGGCGGTAAAGGCATCGCTTGCGACGATTCCGATCCGCCGCGCGCGCATGTGGCCGATGAAGGCCGAGCGCGTCCACGGTTTAGGCAAGGGCACCCACAAGTTGAAGCTCAAAGGATCGGCCTGAAAGCTCGCCTTGGGCAGAAGCTCGGCCGCAAGTTTTTGACGCGCGGCCGTCTCGGCCCGAATGAAGCGAAGAATTGAGTCCGCTGTCCCGTCCTCAATCCAGCGCGTGGCAAGCGCCACGGTGAGCGGGGAGGCCATGACGTTGGAGGCGCGCAACGCCGCGGCGAAGGGCCAGCCCGATCGCGTGTCGGGCGCCACGACATAGGCCGCGCGCAAACCGGCGCCGATGCATTTCGCAAGACCGGCGATATGCCAGGTGATGTCGGGCGCGATCGCGGCGAACGGCGGCGGCCCGTGAAGCGGGATAAATCCATAGGCGTCGTCTTCGACGATCGGGAGGCGATAGCGCCGGGCCACCGCCGCGAGAGCGGCGCGGCGTGCCGCCGGGATCGTCAGCGTCGTCGGATTTTGCAATGTCGGGTTCAAGTAGAGCGCCTTTGGCGCGAGGCGCGCGCAAGCGTCGGCCAAGGCATCGGGATCGATTCCGTCCCTATCCATCGGCAGGCCCGTGAGTTTAAGCCCGAGTTGCGCCGAAATCGCGCGCACGCCCGGATAGGTCAGCGCCTCGCATAAAACGGTTTCGCCAGGCTTGGCCAGCAGCGCTAAAATGGCCGCCATGGCGGGATGGGCGCCCGGCGTCACAAAGATACGTTCCTGCGACGGCACCATCGCACGCCGGCTCAACCAAGCGGAGGCCGCATCCTTGTCGTGGCGGGATCCGCCGAATCCTTGGTATCGCAGCAAACCAACGAGATCGCGGCCGACCTCGGCATAGCCGTCATTCATTCGCGCGATCAAATCGGGATCGCTGGGCTCTGGTGGAAGGTTCATCGAAAGATCGACGAGCTCGGTTCGCGTGGATGGCTTTGCGCTCTCGCGGCGGACCTGGCCGAGCACGAAGGTTCCCTGGCCGACACGCGACTCCACGAGGCCGCGCCTTTGCGCCTCGACGTATCCACGCGCGACGGTGGTGAAATCGATGTCGAGATTGACGGCGAGCTTGCGCTGCGGCGGCAGGCGGTCGCCAGGGTTCAACCGTCCCGATCGAATGTCGGCGGCAATGATCTCGGCAATCGCGATATATCGCGGCTTGTCGTTATGGGTCAGGTCTGGAATCCAGTCGCGCATCGGCTCGCTAGCAAGGGTCGAATGAGTTACATTGACTGCATAGCTCCACCTCAACCCTTTGTCATCTCCTTTGATGAAAACCAGGCGGCCGGCGCTCATGCCGTCCGGCGGATTCAGGATTTGGACGTCAAAGCCGCTCTCTTTTCATTCTTATTGATCGAACAATGAGCGATGTGCTCGACCCTCGGGCATGCGATATTGAATGTATAAATGACTGTATTTTGATGTTTTTCTAATGCTTTCAATGACTCTATCAATTGGCACGTCGATTGCGAACGAGGAAATCGTCCCATGCATCGCTTGGGCGGCAATTTTCCAAACTGTTCTCAAGGAGCGCATGATGCCAGCGGTAACGAAGCCAGCCAATCAAAAGGGCGACGTCCTCGTCGATTACGAACAGAAGGTCTTCGAGGACGTCAAAGCCTTGCCCGGCGAAAAGGCGCTGGTGACATTTCACACCGTCGCCTTTGAAGGGTCGATCGGGCTCGTCAACATGCTGCAGGCCACGCGCATTCTGCGCAAGGGCTTCGAGACCAGTGTCCTTCTCTACGGTCCTGGCGTCACGCTCGGTCTGCAGCGCGGGTTCCCGACGCTCGGCGACGAAGCTTTTCCGGGCCACCTCGCCGTGAACAAACAGATCGAGAAATTCATGTCCGAGGGCGGCAAGGTCTATGCGTGTCGCTTTGCGTTGCAGGCTTTGTACGGCCACGGCGAAGGCGCGCTCATTCCCGGCGTGATCCCGATTAGCCCGCTCGATGTGCTGGATATCATCCTGATCCATCGGCGGGACAACGCTTTCATGCTGCACACCTGGACCCTCTGATCAACCGGGTCCCTTGAAAGGTGGTGGCGTGGCCTTGCAAGGCCGCGCCGCTCCGGAGCCACAACGCGCGCGAGGGTTATGATGGAACAACGTATTGTTCGTGCCGCTGCCGTGCAGATCGCGCCGGTGCTCGACGTGCCCGGCGCAACGCTGGAAAAAGTTCTGCAAGCTATTGATGAAGCGGCCGGCCGGGGCGTTCAGCTCATTGTTTTTCCTGAAACGTTCGTGCCGTACTATCCCTACTTTTCCTTTGTCGAACCGCCGGTCTCGCAAGGCCCGGCGCATCTCAAGCTCTACAACGAAGCGCCGAGCGTGCCGGGACCGGTCACCGAGGCGATTTCGACGGCGGCGCGGCGCCATGGCATGGTGATCGTGCTCGGCATCAACGAGCGCGATGGCGGGTCGCTTTATAACGCCCAATTGGTATTTGACGCGGATGGAGCGATTGTCCTCAAGCGACGAAAGATCACGCCGACCTATCACGAGCGGATGATATGGGGGCAGGGGGATGGATCGGGCCTGAAGGTTGTTGCGACAGCCGTTGGCAAGATCGGCTGCCTCGCTTGTTGGGAGCACTACAATCCCCTCGCGCGCTACACGTTGATGACGCAAGGCGAAGAGATTCACGCCGCGCAATTTCCTGGCTCGATGGTGGGCCAAATATTTGCCGACCAAATGGAAGTCACGATCCGCCATCATGCCTTGGAATCCGGTTGCTTTGTCGTCAACGCGACGGGATGGTTGACGGAAGAGCAGATCGCCGCGATCGCGCCCGATGAAAGGCTTCGTAAAGGCCTGCGCGGCGGGAATTGCACCGCGATCATTTCACCGGAAGGCAAGCATGTGGTCACGCCAATGACGCATGGCGAAGGTCTGTTGGTCGCTGATCTCGATATGGCGCTGATCCTCAAACGCAAACGCATGATGGATTCTGTTGGGCACTACGCCCGGCCGGATTTGTTCCAACTTTATCTCGATGGGCGGGCGATGACGCCGTCCGTCCGGCCGCTCTCCGAAGGCGCTCCGCGAGCGATGTCGGCCGTTCCGCTTCCACCGCCAACCGAAAGGTCCGGCAGCCATGACCATGACAGTTCCCACGACATCGAAGATGATCAACGAATTGCAGTCGTTCGGAGTGCGGCTGGCTGATCCCGCCGCGGGGGTCGCGAGCCGAAGGGGTGGCGCGGGGCCGTCCGATCATAAGGCGGTCACGATCGATGGCCGGACGATTATGGTTCCGGTTCATACGGCTGCGTCTCATGGCTCGCCGTATCGGGCTCTCGCGCCCGACGCGGACGGTTCGAGCATCGTCGAACGCGATGGGCAAGCCGTCGCGCGTCTGAGCTTTCCGGCGCGGCCTCGATTTTACGCGTTGCAGACGTTCGACGGGATTCCGTACTCGAAAATCGCCGTGCTGCATTCCAAGGACGTGCTGGCGACGACCGTCTTGCAGACCTGCATCCGTTATCAAAGCCGGACCAAGACCTGCCAATTTTGCGCCATCGGCCAATCCTTGGCGGCGGGCCGCACCATCGCGCACAAGACGCCGGAGCAACTCGCCGAGGTCGCGCGTGCCGCGGTTTTGCTCGATGGCGTGAAGCACATGGTCATGACGACGGGCACGCCAAACGCGACCGATCGCGGGGCGGCGGTTCTTTGCGAGTGCGCCTTCGCTGTCAAAGCCGCCGTCGATCTGCCGATCCAAGCGCAATGCGAGCCGCCCGATGACGATCGCTGGTTTGAGCGGATGAAAGCTTCGGGGATCGATTCTCTCGGCATGCATGTCGAGGCCGTCACGCCGGCGATTCGGGCGCGGATCATGCCGGGGAAGGCAAGTGTACCCCTGGAACGGTATATGAAAGCCTTCGAGGCCGCCGTGCCAGTCTTTGGATTTGGTCAGGTCTCGACCTATATTCTGGCGGGCCTCGGCGATACAGGCGAGGCGATCCTCGATTTGTGCGCGCAGTTGATCGCGCGCGGCGTTTATCCCTTTGTCGTGCCCTTCGTGCCGATATCGGGAACGCCGCTTGAAGATCATCCGTCGCCTTCGCCGGAGTTCATGCACGCCCTGCTTGATCCTCTGTCCAAGATGTTGCGCGCGGCGGGGCTCCGATCGGATTTGGCGAAGGCCGGTTGCGCGAAATGTGGCGCCTGTTCCGCGCTGTCGAGCTACGAAAGGGCACTCTCATGATTTCCGATCCCTTCACGCCATTCGCCTCGTCGTATTTTCGGATCAAGCACGCCTCGGACCCCTGGGAAGTGGATGGCGCCGCGCGGCTTCGGCGCGAGGTTTTTTGCCGCGAGCAGGGGATATTCGAAAATCACGATCGCGATGAAATCGACGCCGTGGCGCTTCATATCGTCGCTCTCTCGAGCATGGCGGTTCTGTCCGATGAAGTCGTGGGGACGGTGCGCATTCATCAGCCCCAACCCGGCGTTTGGACGGGTTCTCGTCTCGCGGTCGATCGGGGCTATCGCCGAACTGGCGCCTTGGGCGCCGCGCTCATCAAACTGGCGGTATCGACGGCGACGTCGGTTGGGTGCCAGCGCTTTTACGCCCATGTCCAATCGCAAAACGAATTGATGTTCCGACGTTTGAATTGGCAGCGGATTGAGGAAATCGAACTTCACGGTCTGCCTCATGTCCTGATGCAGGCCGATCTTGCCGCCTATCCACCGTTGATCAATGCACAAGATGGCTTCCACGCTCTGGCCAAAAGGATTGCGGCCTAGTGTCCATCCTCGCGCCATCTCGGTTGAGTCTACGCGATCTGCGGGCGCATTTGCTGTCGGCGCGCGGGTTCGCGCATAAGCTCGACATATCGGCCGTCGCCGCCAAGCTTGGATTATCCACGTCCGATACGATTCCGTTCGGGGACGATTGCGCGGCGATTCCCGATGGATCGGGATATTTGCTGTTTGCCATCGAAGGCTTCCTCAATGATTTCGTCGCCGCCGAGCCTTATTTCGCGGGCTACTGCGGAGTCATGGTCAACTTGAGTGATATTGCCGCGATGGGTGGACGCCCGATCGCCGTGGTCGATGCGATTTGGAGCGAAGGCGAGGAACGAGCCGCAGCCGTGCTCGAAGGTCTGCGCGCGGCCTCGGAAATCTATGGCGTTCCCATCGTTGGAGGACACACGAATTCGCGGAATGGGCAGGGTCAACTTGCCGTGGCCGTGCTTGGACGCGCGAACCGGCTGATCACGAGTTTTGGCGCGCAAACCGGTGACGTTCTCCTTGCCGCGGTCGATTTTCGAGGCGGTTTTCGCGGGCAAAGCCTGAATTGGGATGCAAGCACCGGGGCGCCGCCGGAACGCTTGCGTGGCGATCTGGAAATCTTGCCCGAACTTGCCGAATCCGGTCTCGTGACGGCGGGGAAGGATATCAGCATGGCTGGTCTTGTCGGGTCGGCGATGATGCTTCTCGAAGCCTCGGGCCGTGGCGCGCGGATCGATGTCGATGCGATCCCGCGTCCGGCCGGCGTTGCGCTTGAACGCTTCTTACTGGCGTTTCCGAGCTTCGGGTTTGTCCTGACCGTCAAATCGAACGATGCCGACGATGTCGTCGCGCGTTTCGACTCGCGCGGCATTTCCTGCGCGGCGATCGGAACCGTCGATGATAGCCATAAAATCCGCCTTCGACGCGACGGCGAGGAAGTCGAACTGTGGGACTTCGCAAATCCATTCATCGGCGGTTCGACGACGCGAGACGCGGGCCGCGAGTCAAGTTTGTGGTCGAGCCATGCCTGAAACTCTATTTCGTGTCCGCTGGCCCGATGGAGGTGTCGAGACCTATTACTCGCCGTCGACCATCGTGAAGCAATTCCTTGTGGTCGGCCAGTCCTATTCGCTCGAAGATTTTCTCGAGCGCAGCCGCCTCGCCCTGCGCGCGGCGAGTGATCGCGTGAACGCGCTCTATGGCATGCACTGTTCGCGCGCGATGGCGCAACTCGAAGCGATCGAGCTGAAAGCCAAGACACAGCCTGGGGATGCGGCCGCGGTCGTTGTCGAGGCCTTCAGCCGCTAACGCCATCGCGGCATAACGGTTGGCTAGGGTTCACGGGCTTCGAATGGAGCCAAACTAATATTCGTCGTTTCGATGAGATCAACGCGAGGAGAATTCCATGATTATTGAAGGCACGGTCGAAGCCATTTCCCTCCATTCCGTTCAAGGACATGTTCCCGTCGTCATCGTGGGGGGCGGTCAGGCCGGCCTCTCCGTAAGCCACCTCCTGAAACAACAGGGTGTCGGCCATGTCATCTTGGAGAAACATCGGATCGGTCATAGTTGGCGGTCGGAGCGTTGGGACAGCTTTTGTCTCGTGACGCCCAATTGGCAGTGTCGGCTGCCCGATTTTCCCTACGCCGGCGACGATCCCGATGGCTTTATGCTCAAGGACGAGATTGTCGCCTATGTCGAGGCCTTCGCCAAAAAGGTGGAGGCGCCCGTGCGCGAAGGCGTCTCGGTGACGGCGGTCCGCCGCGCCGATAGCGGAATTTTCGAGATCGAGACGACGGCGGGCCGATGGACCGCCGACCACGTCGTCATGGCGATTAGCGGATACCATCATCCCGCGATTCCGCCGCAGGCTAACCGCTTGCCGCGTTCGATCACGCAGATTCATTCGCGCGATTATAAGAACCCAGCGCAAATTCCCGAAGGGGATGTTCTGATTATTGGCACCGGGCAATCCGGCTGTCAGATCGCGGAAGATCTTCACCTTGCCGGGCGTCGGGTCCATGTCGCCGTCGGCAGCGCGCCGCGCTCGCCGCGATTCTATCGTGGCAAGGACGCGATCAAATGGCTCGATGAAATGAATTATTATCAAACGACGGTCGAGACCCATCCATTGGGTGAGAAAGTTCGTAGGAAAGCGAACCATTATCTCACGGGGCGCGATGGCGGCCGCGAAATCGATCTTCGCCGCTTTGCCGCCGAGGGCATGCGTCTTTATGGCCATTTGGATCAGGTCGATGGGCATCAGCTCACCTTCAAGCCCGACCTTGCGAAAAGCCTGGATGCCGCGGATAAAGTCTACAATGACATCCGCGCCATGATCGATGATTACATCGCTCGGGCGGGGATCGACGCTCCGGTCGAGCCGCCCTATTCGCCGCCATGGCGCGTGGAACACGAGAGCGTCGCGCTCGATCTCGCGGAGGCCAATATCAAGACCGTGATTTGGGGCACGGGGTTTCGCGCCGATTTTTCAATGGTTGAAATCCCCGTTTTCGACGGACGGGGTTATCCCGGCCATAAACGTGGGGTGACGTCGGTCCCGGGGCTCTATTTCATCGGTCTGGGTTGGCTTTGGACTTGGGGCTCGGGTCGTTTTTCCGGGATCGCGGAGGACGCGCGGCACGTTGCGGCTGATATCGGGAGGCTTCAAGCGTCCAAGCTTGCGATTTCCGGCCGCCACGAGCCTCAGGTCCGGGCATCGACGGCACGTTGATGCGGACGAAAACCGAGCTCGTCGGTCGAGCCGCTCTCGGGCTCGTCACGACGACGTGGCAAAGCTCGGACGACTCCTCATGCCGGTGATTATGTTGTAACGAGACCAGGTCTCGCCATGCGGCGGCTTGCAGGGCCGCTGCCGCGATTCGTCCGGCTTTTTACCCTCGTCATGGCGGGTTGCCGGACTTGGAGGGGACCGGATCCATGCCACGTTTTGCCGCCAATCTGACGATGATGTTCACGGAATGGCCGTTTCTCGATCGATTTGCCGTTGCCGCCGATGCCGGCTTTGCCGCTGTCGAATTTTTATTCCCTTACGATCATCCGCGAGAGGCCATTGCCGAGCGTCTGAATCGCCACGGTTTGACTCTGGCTTTATTCAATTTGCCGCCCGGCGATTGGGCGGCGGGCGAACGCGGGATCGCGGCCCTGCCGGGCCGTGAAGACGAGCTTCGCGCGGGAGTCGAAACGGCGCTGCGCTATGCGCAATCCACCGGCGTCTCGCGCCTCCATCTCATGGCGGGGCTCGCCGACGCCACGGATCCGGTTGCACGGCAAACGTATCGCGACAATGTCGCCTGGACCGCCGCGCGGCTCGCCGACGCCAATCTCGACCTTCTGCTCGAGCCCATCAACACGCGTGGCATGCCCGGCTATTTTCTCGGCGATTTCGACGAAGCCGCCGCGCTGATCGCGGGACTCGCTTTGCCGAATCTCAAGCTCCAGTTCGATGTCTATCATTGTCAGATCATTCATGGCGACGTGACCACGCGTCTCCGCGCGATGCTTCCGCTGATCGGGCATGTTCAGATCGCGAGCGTTCCCTCGCGGCACGAGCCTGGAAGCGAGGAGCTGAACGCGGGCTATCTGTTCGCGGAACTCGACCGGCTCGGCTATACAGGCTTCATCGGCTGTGAATATCATCCCCGCGCTGGCACTCTGGAAGGCTTGGCCTGGTTTGAGCCGTATCGCGCGTCGCAGCGGGATCTGGATCGCGATTGACGAAAATCCATGTCGCGGGTTGTAAGCCTGCCCCGTTCGCCGATAGTCACGGGAGTGGTTTTCGGGGATGGCTCATGATTCGGGGTCGCGTCGGCGATCTGGCATCCCAAGGAAGAGATCGAGACGAACGCGATGTTGCATCCTCATCCTGATCTCGGGGCCATGGACGACATGGAGCCTCGCGTTGCGCGGGCCATCTCGGTGGGGTTGACGAACGAGCGGATGCCTGTCGATGGCTAACGGCCTGCTGCCGGTTGCCGAACCGGAAACCGTGACTTTGCGGCTCAGCGATGGGGTTGATCTCGTCGCGGATATCTACCGGCCCGTTTCGCCGGGCCATCATCCCGTGATGTTGATGCGCCAGCCCTATGGCCGGGCGATCGCCTCGACTCAGACCCTTGCGCATCCGGCTTGGTATGCCGCGCATGGCTATGTCGTGGCGGTCCAAGACGTGCGCGGCCGCGGCGGCAGCAAGGGCAAGTTTCGGCTGTTTCGCAACGAGATCGAGGACGGCGCGGCGACGCTGGACTGGGCGGCTGGTCTTTCCGGCACCGACGGACAAGTCGCGATGTATGGCTCCGGCTATCAGGCCGTGACGCAATTTTTGGCGCTCGCGGGTGCGATCCGCGCGGGAACCAAGCGACCCGACGCCATCGTCCCCGCGATGGGCGCGTGGACGATTCGCGACGACTGGGCCTATACGGGCGGCGCTTTTGGGCTCGCGGGCAATATCGGCTGGGCCTGCCAAATCGGCGCCGAGGCCGCGCGGCTCGCGGGCCATGCCGAGGCCTTCGCGGCGCTGAGCGCCGCCGCGCGGGGTACGCCTTGGGCGGGGCCAAGGCCCGCGCGACCCGAGGTGCTCGAACGCTTTAGCGCCTTCAGTCATTACGCGGAATGGCTCGCGGATGATCCCGCGACATGGGCCGCCACCGCGCCGGCGAGACTTTTCACCGGCCGGCCGCCTGGCGTGCCGGGTCTCCATATCGGAGGATGGCAGGATTTTCTGCTCGATGGAACGCTTGGTGGCTATGCGGCTTGCGAGGCCGGCGAGGCGCCGCAACGTCTCATCGTCGGGCCCTGGGCGCATGCGCCGTGGGGGCGGCGAGTCGGCGCGCTCGACCTCGGCCCGGAAGCGGTGACCTCGGTCGATCTCGAGACCGTGGCGTTTCTCGATCATGAGCTCAAAGGTTATGGCGCGCCGGGGCCGGAGGTCAGTCTGTTCGATATTGGCGCCAAGACTTGGTGCCATTTTTCGCATTGGCCCGAAGCCGAGCCGGTGACGCTGTTCTTGACGAGCGACGGCCGGGCCGCCACCGCCTCGACCGGCGAACTCGTGGTCGAGCCCGGCGCCTATGGTCACGATCATCTCGTTCATGATCCTTGGCGCCCCGCGCCGGTGGTGGGCGGGGCTTGGGGAGCGCCCGGTGGATATCAAGATCGCGCCGCCATCGACGACCGTTCCGATGTCGCGGCCTATAGCGGCGCGCCGTTGACGCGCTCCTACCGTCTGGTCGGCGAAGTCACCGCCGATTTGTTCATCGAGGCGGATGCTCCGGCGCACGATATTCACGCGACGCTTTCGATCATTACGCCCGATGGCCGCGTGATCGCGCTCACGTCAGGCCATTTGCGCGTGCCCGACGCGATGGCCTTCGGACCCCGCCGCGTCAAAATGCGGGCAGTCTGCACAACTTTATATCCGGGGCAGGCTTTGCGGCTGTCGGTGCAAGCGGCGGCGTGGCCGGCCTTTACCATCAATCCGGGCACGGGGCGTAATCCCGAGCAGGCGGAAACCCGTGAGGCCATGGTGACGACCTTGGCGATCCGTCACGGCGGCGGCCATCCCTCGCGTGTGTTTTTGCCGGTCATCGATTGACGGGGCGGCGCGGAGGTGAACCGGGCCAGTACATCCGTGGCGGCCGGTCTGACCAAGCCTAAGCAGGGCGCGTGCCAGATTCCAGCATTACGAAAAGCGACTGCCGCTCGACAGTGTCGAGCGGCAGCTGCTTGAGGCCTTTTTCGAAGCCGGCTTGCCGTTACCAGGTGTAGTTGATTCCGCCCTTGCCGCCGTAGCTGCGCTCGCTCGAGGCGAAGTCGCCGTCGAAGTTGGCAAACAGCGCGACGCCTTTGCCGACATCGAGTTCAAATCCGAGCTTGGTTTCGGCGAGATTGCGCGCGATCGTCGCTCCCGTCACCGTGAAGCTCGATCCCGGCAAGGCGGCAAAGCTGTTCGTGACACTGGCGGGCGTCACGAAATCATGCACATAGGCAACACTCGCCCACGGCCGCAGGATCACGTTGTTCTGCAGCGTCAGGACCGAGTTGAGACGAGCGCCGAGAAACCCCGGGACATCGCCTTGGTCTTGCGAATTGGCGGTGAGCCCCAACGTATTCGCGCCGCCCGCCACGTTATATTCGCTGAAGCCGTTGGAATGCAGGTCGGCGGCTTCGATCGCCACGAATGGCGTTACGGTCACATTCGCGAAGCCCGCCGTGGCGCCGAGATGGTAATTCCGGCCGAATTCAAATCGGCCGCGGATGTCCGTGGACCCGAAGGATGCTTTTTCCGTCGCGCCGGGAACGCCGGCAAACCCCTGAACGATCCGGGTCGTCTGGTTCGAGAAGCCCGAGACCGTGAACGTCTCGGCCGTGTAGAACTGGGCGAATTGATCGAGGGCATAGAGGCCGCCGTGAATGCCGGTGATCGAGGCCGACGTTGCCAGCGAACCCACGGAGACCGACGAGCTGCTGCCGCCGATCGAGACGCCGATCAACAAGTCGGGATTGACTTGATAATCGAGGCCCGCGACGCCGCCATAGCTATTGCCGCTCACGGCCGAGGAATTGCTGTTGGCATCGATATTGAGGCCGTTGCCAAAGCCGATCGCCCAGGCCCGGAAGGTCCGGGCCGGCGCGGGCGCCGGATCCGACACGGTGATGGGCGATCGCGTTTTCGCCGTCGCGGCGTAACCGAGAACGCCCGACGGGGCATCGGTCAAGGTGATCGCGTTCGTGGCGCCGCCGGCTCCGGTCATTGAGAGCGTCGCTTGATCGGAGATCGACGAGATGAACGCATGCCCCGCCTCGGCGTTCGACGTTTTGACCGACGAATAACCTTCGCCCGAAATGGCATTGAAGGCCGCTTGCGCCTTCGCGGCGGAGGACACGCTGAAGATCCCGTTGACGAGGGCATTGCCCGCGGAGGACGGCGCCCCCTGCGCGGCGATCAAAGCTTGCGCGACGTTGGCCTCGTTGGGCGTAACGGCCGCCGCGGCGAGCGCGGCGGTGTTGGCGCTCAACGAGAGGTAAGCGTCATGGGCATCGTAGCTCAGCGAGGTCGTCAGGAACGGCAGATTTGACGCGCTTGCGCCGCTGAACGTCCCGGTGACTCCGCCCGTGGCCGAGAGGATGGTGTAGGTGGCCGGGGCATAGCTTTGGTTGGTTCCCGTTTGCAGGGCGACGGCCGCTCCGCCGATCGAAACGGTGCTTGTCGACACGACGCTCGTCGCCTGCGAGGGCGAGGCGGTGATCGACAGGGTCGACCCGCTCGCCAAGGTGAGACCCGCCGAGAGGTTCAAGCTGGTGCCGGTGACGCCCGTCGTGCCTGCCAGCAGGGCCGTCTGCGCCGCCAAACTGCCGGGCGCCAGCGTCCCGCCGCTATTGACCGTGACCGCCGCCGTCGCGCTGCCCGACCCCGAAAGCGTGCCGCCCGAGTTGACCGCCGTGGTCTGGGTGATCGTGCCGTTATCGTCGAGATCGCCGGTGGAGGCGACCGTGACGGGCGTATTGATCGAATCTGTCGGTGCGGTCACCAAGGTGCCGATCACGTCCGAGAAGTAGACGCTGGCCGAGACGAGGTTGATCCGGGTCCAGTAGCTCAGCGACGTGCCGTAGAAGGCCGCGAGGGCATTCCCTTCGGTATTGACGATGATCTGGTTGATGGTTCCCGTCTGCAGGCTCGCGAGCGTGCCGCCACTCGGCGCGATCGTCAGGGCGGCCGACGTGCTGCCGCCGTAAAGGGTCGCGAGCAAAATAGACGCATCGACGCCGCCGGACGGCGCCGCTTCGCGCGGCGCTTGGGCATAGGTGAGGGTCGGCAGGCCGTAGGTCATTTCGGACTGATAAAGCGCCAGATTGGCCGCCGTCAGCGTGTAGGGGTCGTTATTGGTGTTGGCGACGCTATTGACGCAGGTTTGGACCGAGGCGCCGCATTGGGTCGCGAGGTAGGATTGGATCTGGGGATAGGCCGTGTTGAACAACGCCGGCGTGTTGACCGCCGTGCCCGTCGTCGCGGCATTGTTGATATACAGCGGGTTCGACAGAAGGTTTGACAGATCGTAGAAGGCCAAGGCGCGGCTGGCGATGATATCGAGCGGATAGTGCACGCCCAAGACGATCCGGCTATTGGCGTAGGACGCGGCGCGCAGAAGCATACCGCCGAAGTCTTGCGGCACGAGCATCGCGAGAAGTGTCGAATCCGTGTAGGCATAGGTCGTATGCCCGCTTGGGAATGACGGATTGGTCGTCAACCCCGACAGAGCCGTCGGGTCGAAGACATTGACGCCCGATGGCGTCACCTGGACGGGGCGGGAGTCGCCGTAGGAGTTCTGTCCAGACTGCGTATTGGTCACGCCGTAAGCGAGATCATAGACACTGTTGGCGGTGTTCGGCAGGCCGTTGGCTGTCGGCACGCTGTAGCCGGTGGCGGCGACGGCTGTCGCTGTTCCATTTGTCGTGCCGTTGGCGAAATAGAATTTTGCGACGCCGAGGTCCGTGCTCGTCTCGCCGTACGCGGCGACCAGAAGGGCGACCGTCCCGCTCAGGGGACCTGTTGTCCCACTGGCGACGCCCGTCTGATAGATCGGGCCGAGCACCGAGCCGAGTCCCCCGACGGGCTGCTGCGGCGTGATTCCGTTGTCGACCGTCTGAGCCGGCAGACCACCAGCGAGGTTGGCGGCGACGCCGTAATTCGGCAGGCCGACCGCGGAGAGCGTGCTGGTGTTTGACGCCGAGCTCAAAATGCTCTTGTCGCTGATCGCCTGCTCTTCCTGGACGAGCGTGGCGCCATGGTTGGTGGCGAGGGCCTGCGACAGGTTGCTCGAGAGCGTCTGCTGGCCAATCGCGGTGGAATTCAAGCTCAGGAATGGCGACAGCAAATTCAAGATATTGTCGTTCGAGGGCGTCGTGTTGGCCGATTGGGCCAAGGCCCCCGATGCTGAGAAAATCAATGCCGCGAGGCACGAGGTGATCGCCGTGGTGCTCAAAAGTCGCATGGGAACTCCCCCGTTAACTCCTTCCTTAATTGTATTTTGGATATAACGTGATTGTGAATTTACATTAAGAAATGTAGCGAGGGATATGATGTTGTTATTCGGCAACATTCATCAAAATGACAAAGTTTTGTCGCTTTTTATATTTACATATATTTGCAAATTTTCCGTAATATTTAAGTCGTGGAGTGGGCGGTCGCGCTTGTCCGGCGTCGGATCCGGGTTCGGGCATCGAATCCCGTAGCCGTCGTCAATTGGACCGGAGAGCCCCGAAGGGATGACAACGGGCGGATCAGGAACCGCGTGTCCGGCATTCTATCTAGGGCTAAAAAGTTTCGCCGAAAACGGCGGGCTGGGCCTTCGCCGCCACGATCCGGTGCCAGGAAGATAAGCGTGGCGTGGCCCCCGGGCCGCGGCTTTCCCGCCAGCGGCCTACGGCTCGAGTTCGGAATCCCAGTACAGATAATCCATCCAGCTTTCGTGCAGATAGTTCGGCGGGAACAGGCGCCCGTTGCGATGGAGGTCGCTGATCGAGGGCTGGTAGGGCTTCATCGCGGGATGCATATGCGCCTCGGCGCAGAGCCGGTCGCTTTTGCGTAAATTGCATGGCGAGCAGGCGGCCACGACGTTCTCCCACGTCGTCATGCCGCCCTTCGAGCGCGGAACCACGTGATCGAAGGTAAGATCGTCGCGTTCGCCGCAATATTGGCAGGTGAAGCGATCGCGTAGAAAAACGTTGAACCGTGTGAAGGCCGGGTGCCGCGAGGGCTTGATATAGGTCTTGAGCGAGACGACCGAGGGAAGTTGCATCTCGAAAGTCGGGCTGCGAACGACGCGGTCGTAATTGGACACGATGTTCACGCGGTCGAGAAACACCGCCTTGATCGCGTCCTGCCAAGACCAGAGAGAGAGGGGATAATAGCTCAAGGGCCGAAAATCCGCGTTCAGCACAAGAGCTGGACAGGCTTCGGGCGAAACCATCGATTGGAAGTGAACCGTCAAACCGGGCACCTCGCCATGTTGGCCCTGGGAACTCCCGAGGGCAACCTAACTCGCGGGCACACTCTATCGCTTTCGTGACGCCCTTGTGAAGGGGGGAGTGCCGTCGGCGATTTTAGCGTCTAACCCCGTTTGAGATAGGGTCGCGTGGCCGCGACCCAGGCCCGCGTGCGCGCCTCGGGATCCGGGTTGAGGGTGATGTCGGTGACGACGGCGGCGCTGTCGGCCCCCGATTCGAGCACCCCCGGCGCGCGCTCGAGCGACACGCCGCCGATTCCCACGAGCGGAATCGCGCCAATTCCGCGCTTCCACGTTTCGAGCCGTGCCAAGCCCTGCGGGGCAAACGGCATTTTCTTGAGGATGGTGGGATAGATAGGCCCCAGCG
Source organism: Beijerinckiaceae bacterium (assembly GCA_031291515.1). Lineage (GTDB taxonomy): Bacteria > Pseudomonadota > Alphaproteobacteria > Rhizobiales > Beijerinckiaceae > RH-AL1. Next base: position 23,737 of record JARLIW010000058.1, read on the forward strand.
CGATGTAGTCGGGCGCCGTCGCGAGGCCCCGTTCGAGCTCGGTTTCGTCGTGGGTCGAAACGCCCAGTTTGATTCCGGCGCGGCGAATCGCGCGAAGATCGGCGTCGTCCAAATCTTCTTGGCCGAGGTGAATATAGTCGCAGCCGAGATCGATCGCGGCTTGCCAATAATCGTTGACGACGAGTTGCGCGCCGGCCGCCGCGCAAAGGCGTTTCGCGGCCAAGATTTCGCGGTGGATAATGGCTTCCGGTTGGTCCTTGA
>JARLIW010000270.1 GCA_031291515.1 Beijerinckiaceae bacterium
CATGGGTAACTTCATCGCTTGGGACGCCACCAAGGGTAAGATCGTCTGGTCCGATCCCGAACAATTCTCGGTTTGGTCCGGCGCTCTCGCGACCGCTGGCGACGTCGTGTTCTACGGCACGCTCGAAGGCTATCTGAAGGCCGTCGACGCCAAGACGGGCAAGGAACTGTTCAAGTTCAAGACCCCGTCGGGCATCATCGGCAACGTCATGACCTACGAGCACAAGGGCAGGCAATATGTCGCCGTGCTCTCGGGTGTCGGTGGTTGGGCTGGTATCGGTCTCGCCGCCGGTCTGACCGATCCGAACGCCGGTCTCGGTGCCGTCGGGGGCTATGCCGCCCTCAACAACTACACCGCTCTCGGCGGCTCGCTCACCGTCTTTTCGCTGCCGACAAACTGAATCAGAACTTCGCGACAAAGAAGCCCACGCATATTGCGTGGGCTTCAGATTCCAGGAGAACCAGAGCGGAGTAGGCGCCGGAAATTATCCCAGCAAATTCGGGAAAATATGAAAGTAAAAATGAGAAATACGCGGCAAATTACCGAATAAGAGTTTTATAAGTTCTCATTTTTTATTTGGTATTCGGTATTTTTATTGCGGATTTTGAAAATTTATGCTTTTTAGGTGGAGCCTTCTCGCCACTTCTGAATACGAGACGTGGGGTTTCCGATGGCATTTTGGCCCGCTTAGCTGTGTTTGCTAAGCGGGTCTTTTTTTGAGGCCGGAAGCAAGCGGACTTCTTCCACGACGAACGCCAGGCAGGGCGCGAACGGGCCAGTTCGCGGACTATTCCCTACGCCGGAAGTCTCAATTCCGAATTCGTCTCTCGCCCGAATTTTTGCGTCCGTCGGGGATGCCGTGTTATTCGGCTCGGGCGACGACATAGGTCCAAAGTATCGCGAAATAGAACCCGCCGGCGTTGGATCGCATCTCCAAGCCGCGCAGCCATGCCTTGGCGCTTACGGCTGGGACGCCGAATTTTTCCGACAATGCAACGATTCCGTCCAGATGAATTCTGGCGTAGCTTTCTTTCGAGAGAACGAGGTCGACAAACAGCAGCGTCTCCGTCCCTGCTTCACGAAAGGGGCGATTTGCGACGAGGCCGGGGAGAAGCCGTCCCATCTGTCCCTCGGACTTATCCTGCCATCGTTGCGTGAAGTCCGCGTAACCGTGCACGAGCCGCCGTGTTAACGCGCGGTCGTCGTTTGCGATAAGGACGCCATCAAAATCATGGTGGCCGATCACGGCGGAGCCACGTGGTTTGAGAATGCGATATATTTCCCGCAGCAAGCCGTCCCTGTCGGCGACACATTCAACGACGTTTTGGCGGATGACGGAGTCGAAACTCCCGGAGGCGAATGGTAATGGTTCGGCGATATCGATGGTGGCGATCGACGTCGTGATCTTGCCCATATATCGAACTGAAATCCATTTTCAGTTATTGTCGCCGAAACGCCAAGGGATAGGCGGCGCAAAGCCAATGCTGCCCGATATCTCCGATATGAATCTCGCGATTTGTGAGAATCGCAATGCCCTTGGCCTCGCGCCGAGAGAGACCAAAGAACGCCCGATACCCCGGACCACCGCCCCCGTGGTAGAGTATATGACCTCCGTGGCTAGTTCGGGATCTCAAGCCGATCGTCATGTCAAGGTTGGGCATCCCGGTCGGTCGCGACACCGAAAGCATCCGTTCCAGGGAGGCCATGACTCGAGACGGACCGGCAGATAGGAAACCGGTCAATAGTCTCTGCAAGTCCGAGATCGACGATGCCATGTCGGCACCGCATTCGTAGAAACGAAACAGCGCGGGGTCTCGCCCGTCATTGGCGCGGACGCGCGACACGGTGTGGGTCATACCGAGAGGTTCGAGAACATAGCGCTTCAAAATTTCCAAATAGTCGTCGGACTCGCTCTGCCGCAGCGCATAGCCAAGCAAGGCAATGCCAAGGGTGCAATATTCATATGTCTTGTCGCTGATGTCCTCGTCGAACGATTCGAGATAGCGACGGAGGTCGTCTTCGGAACAATTTTCCAACGCGGTGACATAGGCTGGAAGCCCGGATGTGTGGGTCGCAAGATCCGCCATGGAGATGCCGTCGCGGATCGCGGTCGGGACGTTCCAATGGCGAGGCAATCGTGCTCCCAATGAATCGTGAATCGAAATTCTGCCGGCCTGTTCCATTTGGCAGAGGAGGAACGATACAAGCAATTTCGAGATGGACCCCAGAGAAAATTTGGTATCTTCATCGCCGGGATCGGGCGGCGCTCCGAGGCTGAAGAGAAGCCGCTCCTCGCCAGTGCTGGAAACCGTTGCGACATAGGCCTTTGCTCCGGGCGTCTCCCGGCAAAAACGCTCGTCGAGAATCGCCTCGATGTCCGTCATCGTCAGTTGGGGAGCCAAGTCATTCGTCCGTGGCGTCAAAGCCGTTTGCGGCGTCGCTGGCCCACGACCGACCAAACCGTCGAGATGACGGGCCAATGATGCAACCGTCGGCGCGGTGAATAGAGCCCGCACGTCGAGGTCCGCATGGATGTCGCGTCTTATCGCGGCGGTGATCTTGAGCGCGAGAAGCGAATTACCGCCGAGGTCGTCAAAGAAGTTGTCCTCGACCCCGACGTCTTTCAAATCGAGACCATCGATAAACATCTTGGCGATGACGGCTTCCGTCGCGGTGAGCGGCGCCGACGGGGCCGCTCGTCCGAAATCGGGCGCGGGAAGGCGGCTGCGATCGAGCTTTCCGTTCTGGGTTAAAGGTAAAGCATCGACCTTTATGACGGCGGCGGGGACCATGTAGTTTGGAAGGATGGCGCTAAGCATTCGGCGCAGCGTTTGCGGTTCGATGTCTGTGCCGGTGACATAGGCGGCGAGAATGTCTCGTCCTGAATTCCGATCCAGAACCACCACGGATTGCCGCACGCCGAGCTGGGTCAGCGCCGCTTCGATCTCGCCCGGTTCGATCCGGAAGCCCCGTAGCTTGATTTGACGGTCGACCCGTCCGAGGAATGTCAGGATGCCGTTTTCATCTCGGACAACGCGATCGCCGGTTCGATAAAATCGTTCGCCGCGATGTCCGAACGGGCAAGCGACAAACCGTTCGGCGGTGAGATCCGGGCGTCGCCAATATCCGCGCGCGAGGCCGGAGCCAGCAAGATAAAGTTCACCGACTTGCCCAGCCGGCACGGGGCGAAGTCTGCGATCCAACACATATGCAAACGTATTGTCGAGCGGTCGCCCGATTGGAACGTGATGACTCAGGGTCTTCGACCCCGTCACGCCGTGTGTCGTTGCGAAGGTCGTCGTTTCCGTTGGTCCGTATCCATTGACGACCATGAGACCGGAATGCATGTCCAAGACCCGACGCACCAGATCGGCCGAGAGGACGTCGCCGCCGGCAATCACCTTGCGGAGTCCAGAAAAGCAATCTGGCCGTTCGGCAGCGATCAAGTGGAACAGCCCCGCGGTCAGCCAGAGATCGGTAATGCCGTGGTGTTCGATAAGACCCTCGAAACTCAGCGGATCGAGCGGACCGGGGGGCGCGACGACGAGCGTGCCGCCGTTCAAAAGCGGCACCCAAATTTCGTAAGTCGAGGCATCGAATGAGACGGGCGAATGCGCCAATACCTTGGCGTCGCCGGCGCCGTCCCAGAGATTGTCGCGAACAAAATCCGCAACGTCGCCCTGCGTGACGATAACGCCCTTGGGAAGGCCTGTCGAACCGGAGGTATAGCAGAGATAGGCGGGATGGGTTGGCCGCACCGTTTCGGTCTGCCCGGCCGCATGGGGCGAATAGGTGGGTCCCGATGCGATGTGCGCGGCGGACGAGGGATCGTCGAGAAACACGAAACTCCAAGAACTCTGCTTCTCCGCTGACGTCTCCAATGCCGATTTCACGATATCCATTTCGCCGCCATAAGCGACGAGCGCGACGGGATCAATGTCGATCAGAATTGCCGCGAGGCGCGATGGCGGACTTGCAAGATCGAGGACAACGTAGGCCGCGCCCGTCTTGGCAATCGCAAGCAAAGTCACGATGAGTGCGCATGAGCGATGGAGCGCGACAGCCACTCGCTTTTCAGGGCCGGCGCCGAGACCTCTGAGATGATGGGCGAGCTGGTTCGCTTGCTGATCGAGCTCCCGGTACGTCAGTCGAGAATTCGCGAAGACCACGGCCAGCGCGCCAGGCGCGCGCGCAACGGCCGATGCGAACAGTTCCGCGGGAACCGCATCGCGAAGGGCGCGGACGGTTCCGCCACTTTCAGAACGGATACGTCCCAGTTCCGCCGCGCCGAGAGGCTCTGGCGCGATGACGGCTGCATCGGGATCGCGGGCCAGAAGCTCGAGAAGTGAACAGAACCGTCGACGAAATTCTTCAAGGCCGCTAAAATTGCGACAGGTGCCGTTGGCGTTGAAATCGATGAGGATAGTTTGATCCTCTACATGGTGATAGACGACGACGGCAAGATCGTCGACGGGGCCGTTCGCGACATTCCGCATGGCTGTTGGCTTGCCGCCGAATCGCAGCGGCGCATAGAACGGGATGTAATTGACCAAGACAGAAAGCAGGCCGTCGCCCTGGTCGAAGGCGCCAAGTTCGCGCCGAATGTCCTCGAAACGGTACCGTGGATGACGAAGTCCGCTTCGTGTCGCGTCGCGGACGCGCCGCAACGCCAAACGCCAACTCTCGTTCATGTCAAGGTGAGGCCGCAACGCCAAAATATTCGATATGGCCCCAGGGGTTCTTCGTAAAATGTCGTTTGGCCTGACGGCCACGGCGAATTCGAGGATGACGTCGTCCGTTTCTCCCATCGTCGCCAGAAGTACCGCCGCGACTGTGTTGAGGACATGGACGAGCCGCGCCTCCTCCATCTTGGCGACCTCGATCAGCCGCGCGGTGAGGGATGCCGAAAGCCGTTCGGTTAGACGGAGCACGGCGTAGGAGGCCGGTGCCGTGAGATGTCCAGATGATCCGCTACACGCCGTGGCAAGAACCGAGCGCCAATAGGCCCGATCCGTGACCGCCTGATCGGAGGATCGATAGGTGGCATCCTCGAAAAGCAAGGCGGAAAAAGGTCCGAACCGGCGCGGGAGCGGCTCACGTTTCTCGTAAAAAGCGTTGTAGTGTTCCGCGACGCGCGTCCCAAAAAGCGCGCAACTATATCCGTCCATGACAATGTGATGGAAAAGCTGACAAAAAATCCATGGTCCTTCAACCATGCGAAACAGCTTGAATCGAAATAGAGCGGGGCCGGTCAGTTCAAACGGCACGCTAAGAATTTTCGCGAGCGCCGCCGCAAGGTCGGCTTCGGAACCCAAAGGCTCGGGTTCGACTTCCAATTCCCAGGCAGGCGGGGCGCCAAGAATTTGCGACATTGCGCCATCCGCCGGATACAACCTGACATTCAAGGAATCCGTTTCCGCTACGGTCGCTTTCAGCGCAGATTCGAGGCAACGGATTTCAAGATCTGGAGGGAGCCTTATCGTCTCGCCAATCGTGTAAATCGGGCTTTGCGGCGCAAGCGCTTGCGCAAGCCAGATTTCCGTTTGCGCGGCGGTGAGGGACCTATGGGAGTCCGCCTGCGACGCCATTTCAGGCGAAGCGCTCTGCAAGCGCGTTTTGCGGCCGCGCGCGTTGCGAATAGGGATCGCAAAGGGATGTCAGAATCTGGCGCTTTCCGGTAAACGATTCGCGGCCGTGCGCGATCTGCATGTTGTCAATCAGAACGAGATCACCCTTGACCCAATCAAAGGCAATCTTCTCGGCATTGTAGGCCGCGTTGATTTCGGCGAGGTATTCGTCCGGGATCTGCGTCATGTCGCCGTAGCACGCGTGGCGTGGAAGGTCGTCGACGCCAAAAGTTTCAATGAGCGCTTCAGACGTTTCCTTGCCGAGACTGGACACGTGAAACAGATGCGCTTGATTGAAGAAGACCTCGCGATCGAGGACGTGATGCCGCGCGATGCCTTGAGCGGTCTGCCTCGTTCGGAGCCGCTCGCCGTCGACCCACTCGAAATCGATATTCATGCGGCGGCACATGGCTTCGACCTCTCCTTGGTCTTCTGTCTGGAAGACGTCTTGCCAGCCGAGGTCGATCCCCTCGTGGTAATTGCGAATGTAGCAGACGCCCTTTTTGGCAAACGCATCAAAGCAAGCTTTTGACAATCTTTGGGACACGAGCACCATATCCGCGAGCGGCGTCTGCCCGCCCGTCTCGGAAGGCTGCGAGCACGCGAAAAGGAGCTTGGTCGGCCAATCGCGCTGATAGGCGTTTTCACAGTGCATCGGGATGACGTGCTTCGCCGGATATTCCGATGCGGTGTAGATCTCGTGACCAAGCTGTTTTCGTGGCGTGGAGCGATATTCGTACGCCAGGGTCGACTGTTTCAGAACATCCACAACCCGGCCAAAATCGGCGATGGAGAACACGTTGAACCCCCTGAAAAGGATCGCGCCGTGCTCGAGCAACAAATTTTCTATTTCCCTTCGATTTTTGAGGAGAATATCGCTGGTATCGTCATGATCGGTGGCCGGTTCTATCAATAAAGGCAGACGTCTTTCCCCGGAAAATCGGCGCGCGCGTATTCTCTCAAGGTTCGCCATGGATCCGCCTTTCGTCGAAAGTGACGTTAAGATCATCGATTGAGCAATGGTGATAGATATTGTTTGAATCGACTTATATCAAATTTTTTATCGTGATATTAGCCGATACAGACACTGAAAGAAGCAAATCGAAAGCTACCGTGAAGGAATCCGGACGTCAATCGCCATAAAGATACCAGATTACATTCGTTTCGGGAACTATTACCCGGGAATTCGACCAATCCGGGCGATAGCGCTGCGATTCATCCCAGCATCAATTCGGGAAAACTTGGAAAAATAAATAATTTATTATTTTCTTATTTGAAATCTACTGTCGCGGCCTCGTTGGTTTGACCGTTATGTTTGCGCCGGCTCGCTCGGATCGGCGAGGACGGCATGGTTGTCACCGGTGGGGTTACAAACGAATGACGGCGGATTTTGTTGCTCGACTGAGTGCCGCGCAGATGGAGATCTGGCTTGCGCAGGCGCTCATGCCCGAGAGCGCGATCTACAATGTCGGCGAGACATTGCAGCTCCCCGCGTCGCTCGACGTCGAAGCTTTCAAGGCGGCATTGAACATTGCCGTCAGCGAGACCGATGCGCTTCACGTCCGGTTCTCGCGCACGGATCGCGGGCCGCTTCAGCACACCGGGATATCGCCTCGCTGGCGGATCCTTGAGGATCCGGAGCCCGCCAAGGTCGGGACGGATCTCGATCGCAGGCTCCAGCGCGAACTCGAGACGCCAATCGATCTCGAAGGCGATGCGCTTTTCCGGACAACCCTATTTCGATTGGATGTTGGCGGATTCGTGTGGTGCCAGCTCTTCCACCATATCGTCATGGACGGCTTTGGACGACACCTGTTCATGCGACGCGTGGCGGAGCTTTACAATCAGATCGCCGGCGGCTTGCCGCTGTCCGACCGAGCGTTTGGGGCATTCGACGATCTTTTGGCTGATGACAGGGCCTATCATGAATCCGATGAGGCCCACCGGGACCGAGGTCTCTGGAGGCGAGAGTTGTCAGGTTTTAAGGGGACCGCGTCCCGGACGGCGGCCGGCGGGTCCATGGCGGGCTTCAGGCGCCAGGCCGTGCGGCTCTCGCCGGAAGACACGAAGGCGTTACACGATTTTTCGGCGGTGTCGGGCGTTGGCATCGCGAGCATCTTGAGCGCCGCGGCCGCGGCGGTCTCCGCGAGGACGGCGGCCTCCGATGAGACCGTCGTCGGCTTCGTCGCCTCGGCGCGGACAAAGGCGGCGCGCTCGATTCCAGGCGCGATATCCAACGTGCTGCCCCTCCGACTGTCGCTCGACCTGCGCGAGAGCTGGCGTGATTTGCTCGGCAGGGTTCGGGAGCGCGTCCAGTTCGCCCTCGATCATCAGCGCACCCGGCTCGAAGACATGCGACGCGATCTAGGTCCATCCGGCGATGGCGCCGAACTCACGCCGGTCGTCGTCAATGTCATCCCGTTTTTTGAACCGCTCCAATTCGGCGGCGAGGCGGCGACGCCACGCAACCTTTCGAACGGTCCCGTCGATGACTTTTCGGTGGTGGCCTATCCGCATCGCAGCGAGGATTGTCTACGGATCGATTTCAACGCCCATGCCGGGCGGCGCGACGATGAGGATCTGACGACATTCCGCAAGCGGTTCTTGCGTTTTCTCTCCGGCATCGTGTCCGACGCGGATGCGTCGATTGGGTCTGTCGATCTTCTTTTCGGCGACGAGCGTTCTCTTGTTCTCGATCGTTGGAACGCCACGGCCGCGCCGGTCCCGCCGGTCACGCCCGCG
>JARLIW010000271.1 GCA_031291515.1 Beijerinckiaceae bacterium
ACGGCGCGCACGAACTGACCGCGGAACGGCACGGACCAGTAGTAAAGGTCGTAGTCGGACATTTGAGGGTGTTCCAGGTCATGCGAGCGATGTCTGACAACAAACGCCGCCAGTCTCGATTCGTTCAGGCGATCGGCGCCGTCACTCGAAGGCCCGTAATGGGTCAAAAGCCGTTCACGAAGTCAATCGCGGACGATAACGACATCCCCGGCGTGCTCACGGTCTTTCGCTCCCCATCGTCGGGCTCGGCCGCGAACCGAAACCAATCATCAGGCCTCGCCCCCGAGCTGGCAAAGACACGCTCAACTCGCCACAAAGCAGCGGCCTCAATGCGGGTGATGAACGAAGAACCGTTCGGCCCGCTCGCGCGGATCCTGCCGTTCGGCGATCTCAACGAGGCGATCACCGAGGCGAAACCGCCTGCCCTATGGGCTCGCGTCCTATGCCTATGCGCGCGCGGCCAAGACCGCGAATACGATCGCCACATCGGTCGAAACCGGCATGATGACGATCAACCACCTCGGCCTCGCTTTGCCCGAAGTCCCGTTCGGCGGCGTCAAGGACAGCGGCTACGGCTCCGAGGGCGGCAGCGAGGCGATCCAGGCCTAACTGAACCCGAAGTTCGTCTCGCAAGCGGGGATTTGAGGGGCGGCGGTAGAGCCGCGGCGGATTCTAGTTAAGCAGCGCGCCATCAACAATCGGATGGGCCAACGTTGAATTCGGAAAGTATTACGCCGGTTCCCATCTGCTCATAGACCAGATGGAAGCGCAAGCCGCGACGAACACTGTCACCAAATTTCGAACACACGTACCCCTTAAGCATACCTTGGGTCTGCGGAATATTGGCGCGATATAAACTTTCGAAAGCAGGCACCACAACAACATAGCGCTGCTCGACGAGTCCATTCGTAGCTCCGAGTTGCTTGAGCGTCACGCCCCGTTGAGTTTGCTGGGCCTTCTCCTCGTCAGATCGTAGTTCATTGACCACTTGGCTCGCCAACTGAGACAATTCAGAAGCGCTTGTGGGCTTTACAACAGCGAGTGAAGCGCAGGCAGCGTCGTCGATGGTTAATTCGATTCGGTCGGATTTATCGGCGAGCTCGAACACGTAGATTAGTGAGATTCCTCGCTTCAACGGAGCGGCCTTTTGCGGGTTTCGGCAAAAGGCCGACGTGACCGTTTCGCGCATGCGAGCCGCGTCCGTTTTCGACCTTACAAATTTTGCCAAATCGTTCGCGGTGAAATGTATTACGACCTTTGCGCCCTGGACGGTTGCACCGTCAAACGAGACTGGCCCACCCGGCGAACGGACCGTGCCGGCCTCGATCGTGTGGGCGATAGCATGGGCCAGCTGATCTAACGGCATCGTATTCACATCGGGCGCGTTTTGCGCCGAAGCGGACGAAATCGTAAAGAGTAGAGCGGTCGCCAAGATCGATGCAGTCCGCATAGGGCGTCCCTCTGGTGTTATATTCTGTATTTTCATGGGATTCTCTCGCGGACGTGACGGTCCCACAGCTGCCTATCAGCGATCTGACCTTCTACCAAGACCCCCCAAAAAAAGCTCGTGGCGTTCCGTTAGACTGCCTGGAACCAGACAAACTGCAACCTCATCGACGGCCAGCAGCCAATGACAGGGATTGGCGCAATCCGCCCCTTGCCTGTGACGCTCGCGGCCTTCCGCTTTCCGCCGTTCTGGCTCAGCCACGCACGGGAACCAATCATCAGACCTCGCTCCCGAGCTGGCAAAGACAGCCACACCTCGCTACAAAGCAGCGGCCTCCGCACATGGGACCGCAAGGGCGGAACAGGCGACACGCTTGCAAAAGCTTGATCTCGAACGCGCGGCCCGTGCCCGTCGCGGCACGCCTCCGGCGATAGGACTTGCAGAGACATGACGGCGATCGACTTCCCCGAACCGGGTGTATTGCAAGAGCGCTTGGCGGTGATGCTGCTGCATTGCCCGAGGCCGGCCTCCCCGCGCGAAGCCTACGATCGCCTCGCCGATGAATTCGAACTCACGCGCGAGCTTTTGCGCCGCGAGCTCGAAAACGGCGACAGCCAGTGGCACATCCTCGTGCGCACCGCCTACAAGCACCTCAAGGACAAGGGCTATGCGCCGCAGCCGCCGCCCATCGGAAAGTGGAGGCTCAACCCGGCCGGGCGGGCCTTCGCGGAGAAGGTCGAAAAGCGAGCCTCTTAGACCGGCGGGCCAAACCCGTCCCGCGAGAGATCGAAGCCTGCCCTTGGCAATCGATGCGCGGACACCTTCGACTGGCAAAGATAAGCTCAATTCGCTACAAAGTGGCGGGCTCAATACGTTGGGGATCGCAAATGCGGAACAGTCGGCACGCGGGCAAAAGCTTGATCTCGAACGCCGCCTGGCCCGCCCTGATGGCCGCGGCGCTCCTTGCGAGCCTCGCCGCCGCGGCCCGAGCCGACAAACCCAAGGGATGCGAATCCTTCAAATGGCCGGTCCAGCGCGACGCCGCGCTGTTGCAGGCGCCGGGAAAACCGATCCTGCAAAGCGGCGCCAGCGCCGCCATCGACGGCAAGGCCTTC
>JARLIW010000272.1 GCA_031291515.1 Beijerinckiaceae bacterium
CTCGGCGTCGGCATCCGTCTCGTCGATTTCAAGATGGAATGCGGACGTCTGTGGGAAGGCGACATGATGCGCATCGTCGTCGCCGACGAAATCTCGCCCGACTCGTGCCGTCTGTGGGACATCAAGTCCAACGACAAGCTCGACAAGGACCGGTTCCGCCGCGACATGGGCGGCTTGGTCGAAGCCTATACAGAGGTCGCCCGTCGTCTCGGCATCTTGCAAGAGAACGAAACGCCGCGCGCTTCGGGTCCGAAGCTCGTTCAGTAAAACGCCATGCCGGCGGTTTCGCTCTTCGGGGCGGGACGCGCCGCCGGGATCGTGAAACGGGGGCTTTGGCCTCCGTTTTCTTTTGTGCTAGAGCAGACATTGAGAATGGCGCCGATTTTTTCGAGCGCTAACTCCTTATAAGAGCGGGTTCTTATCGCTTTGGTGGCGTCACCGGAGACCGCGCTCGAGCCGAGAGTCGTCATGAAGGCCCGCATTACCGTCACGTTGAAAACAGGCATCCTCGATCCGCAGGGCAAGGCCATCGAAGGCGCGTTGCGCTCGCTTGCGATTCCCGGCGTCGAAAGCGTCCGCCAGGGCAAGGTCTTCGATATCGAGCTGTCGGACGCGGCGGCCGCCAGCGCCGAGCAGACCTTGAAAGACGCGTGCGAAAAGCTTCTCGCCAATACGGTGGTCGAAAACTACCGTATCGAGCTTTTGTAAATGCGCGCCGCCGTCGTTCTCTTTCCCGGCTCGAACCGCGAGGGCGATGCCGTCAACGCGCTCCGCGCGGCGGGCATCGAAGCCTCGGTCGTCTGGCACGGCGAGCACGGCTTGCCCGCGGGCACCGACCTCGCGGTTCTCCCCGGCGGCTTTTCCTATGGCGATTACCTCCGGTGCGGCGCGATCGCCGCGCGTTCGCCGATCATGGACGCGGTGCGCGGCCACGCCGCGCGCGGCGGGTTGGTTCTGGGGATTTGCAACGGCTTCCAAATTCTGGCGGAGAGCGGGTTGCTTCCCGGCGTTCTCGTGCGCAACGCGGATCTGCGGTTTGTCTGTCAATTCCAGCATCTGCGCGTGGAACGCGCGGATACGCCCTTCACGAGCTGCTACCGCGAGGCCGAGACGATCGAAGTCGCGATCGCCCATGGCGAGGGCAATTATACCGCGGATGCCGAGACCTTGGTCCGGATCGAAGGCGATGGACTGGTGGCGTTCCGCTATTGCGACGCCCAGGGCCAGGTGAAGGACGGCCGCGGCCCGAACGGTTCCACCAATGAAATCGCGGGGATTTATTCGCCCAATTTCCGGGTGCTGGGCCTGATGCCGCATCCCGAAAATCTGATCGATCCCCTGGTCGGCGGGACCGACGGCCTCAAAATGTTCGAGAGCCTCGCGGAATCGCTCGCGAGCGCTTGAGGCCAAGGCCAAATCGACGCGTCAGACCCCGTGTCCCGCGCTCAGCATCTCGCCGCTGATGGCGGTATAGCAAGCGATCCAGGCGTCGCGGACTTCCGGGGTAAAATCGTCGCCGAGCCCCTTCTCCAAGGTTGCAATGAGAGCGGCCCCGACCAACTCGTAGTCGCCCGGTTTCACGCCATAGGCGACGTGGCGGGCGCCAAGCGCCTGAACGGCGGGCACGATGGTGTCCCAGGATTTCAAATTGGCGACGGCGATGGCGAGCATCGCCATCAGTTTGCGCCGTTGCTCTTGCATATCCTCCTTGAAGAGCGATCGGAGCCTCGGTTCGCGGCGGAACAGATCCTCGTAGAAGAGGATGGCCGCCTGATCCGCGATGGGCGCGACCTTTCCGAAGCTGGATTGGATGAGATCTTTCTGTTCGGGAGTCATTTCGGCCTCCTTGAAAGATTGAGCGAGACGCCGGAGCAAGCAAATTAGAGGCCGAAAGCAGCGGGCCGAGCCGGGCGATTTCAGCAATTTGTGTCAGGACAGCCAAAGTCGTTTCTGGCACGTCGTTTTCGATGGAACCCGACCCCAATCCAAAGACACGGAACTACGCGCGGCGCATGAACCGCGTGTTGGATTACATCGATAAACACCTCGATGACGTCCTCACGGTCGAGTGTCTGAGCGCCGTCGCCAATTTCTCCAAATTCCACTTTCACCGGCAGTTTTCCGAATATTGCGGCGTCAACATCGGACGTTATGTCCAGTTGATGAAGCTCCGGAGAGCGTCTCACCGCTTAGCTTTCCAGCCGGATGAGCGGATTATCGACGTCGCGCTCGATGCGGGTCTCGAAAACCCGGAATCGTTTTCGCGCGCCTTCAAGAACGTTTTTGGCGAAACGCCGAGCGATTTTCGGAAAAATCCAGCGTGGGACCTATGGAGCGCCCGCTTTCAATTCTCAATCCCAAACCGGGAAAGGATGGACAAAATGCATGTCACTATCATTCAAACCGAACCGTCATTGATCGCCGTGCTCGAACATCATGGCGCGCCCGCTTTGCTCAACGACTCGGTGCGGCGCTTCATCGAATCGCGCAAGGCGACCGGCTTGTCGCCGGTCGGCGGCAGCGAGACCTACGGGATTCTTTACAATAATCCCGAAACAGTGCCGCCCGAGGAGTTCCGTTTCGATCTTTGCGGTTCGGTTTTGGCCGCCGTGCCCGACAATGCGCACGGGATCGTCACCAAGACCATTCCCGGCGGTCGTTGCGCCGTCGTTCGTCACGCCGGGTCGCGCGATCGAATCGGGGAAAGCGTCTATTATTTATACCGGCAGTGGTTGCCGGAAAGCGGCGAGGAATTGCGCGATTTTCCGGTCTATTTTCGCTACCTGGATCTCAATCGCGATACGCCGGAGCACGAACATCAAACCGATGTCTATTTGCCGCTGAAATAGGTTGCGCGCCGAGGCGGGCGCTGTTTCAGCCCGTCAGGTCCGTTGTCAAAACCTCTTTCGACACCACGAGCGAATCGGCGCCGAGGCGGTAGACGAGCGGAATGCCGGTCGCGATTTCCATCGACGGAATCGTCTTGGAGGTGAGCCCGTCGAGCACCATCACGAGCGCGCGCAGGCTGTTGCCATGCGCCGCGACAAGGGTCGTTTCGCCGCGCAGCACGCAGGGCAGGATGGATCGAACGTAATAGGGCAGGGTTCTCGCGACGGTATCGCGCAGGCTTTCCCCGCCGGGGGGCGGAATTTCGTAGGAGCGGCGCCAAATGCGAACCTGTTCGGCCCCCCACTTCGTCCGGGCCTCGTCCTTGTTGAGGCCGGCCAGATCGCCGTAATCACGCTCGTTGAGGGCAATGTTCTTTTCGGGCACCAGGTCGGTCTGCCCCAAAACCTCAAGCGCCTTGGCGGCGGTGTCCTGCGCGCGAAACAGTTCCGAAACGAACACTTTTTGAAATACGATGCCGGTCTTGCGCAGCGCGGCTCCGGCCGCGCGGGCCTCGTCGACGCCTCGTTGCGTTAGAGGCGGATCCCGCCAACCCGTGAAAAGATTTTGCAGATTCCATTCGCTCTGGCCATGACGCAATAGGACGAGCACGCGATCCATCAAAAACCTCTTTTCAACGGCGATACGCCAATTCGGCGGACGTCACGAAGGTTTAGTCAGCAACCTTCGTGCCTACCTATCCACGTCCGGCCCTGGTCAACAAGCCCGTTTTCATCCTATCGGCTCAAGCCCTAGGACATGGGCCATGGAATAGAGGCCGGGCTTGCGGCCCTTGGCCCAAAGCGCGGCCTTGACCGCGCCGCGCGCGAAGATCGCGCGGTCCTCGGCGCGGTGGGTCAGTTCGATTCGCTCGCCGTCCCCCGCCAAGATCACCGAATGATCGCCGACGACCGTTCCGCCGCGCAACGAGGCGAAGCCGATCGTGCCGGCCTGGCGCGCGCCGGTCACGCCGTCACGGCCCCGGAGCGAATGGGTCTCGAGCGAGACGCCCAATCCTTCGGCCGCCGCCTCGCCGAGCAGCAGAGCCGTGCCCGACGGCGCATCGACCTTCATGCGATGATGCATCTCGACGATCTCGATGTCGAAGCTTTCACCGAGCGCTTTGGCGGCTTGCCGCGCGAGCCCGGCGAGCAAATTGACGCCCAGGCTCATATTGCCGGAGCGCACGATCGTGGCATGGCGCGCGGCCGTGGCAATTTTGGCAAGGTCGCCCGCGGTCATGCCCGTGGTGCCGATAATGTGGACGATCCGGGCCTGGGCGGCGAGGCCGGCCAGCGCCACGCTGGTTTCCGGCGTCGAAAAATCGAGGATGCCATCGGCGTTGACGATCAGGGACAAAGCGTCGGCGGTGACGGGAACATCCGCCCGGCGGACCCCCGCCAAAAGACCGGCGTCCTCGCCGAGGGCGGCGGATCCGGGACGTTCGAGCGCCCCGCTCAGCACGGCGCCCGCGCTCTCGTCGATGACGCGCACGAGCGTCCGGCCCATGCGTCCGGCCGCGCCAACCACCACGAGCCGCATGTCAGCCGTCACGTCAGTCCCTCCGGTTCGATGGCGTTCTATAGGGCGGTCCCGCGCGAAGCGAAAGAGGCGCGGGCGACAAAGGCGAACGACGAAGCACGGCCTCGGCCTCGCCCGCGATCAGGGAAAGGTGATCGTCGCGAGATAGGCTTGTCCGCCCGCGCCGGGCGGCGGCGGAAACGGGCCGGCGGATCGGATGGCGCCCATGGCGAGCGCGTCGAGGCTCGCGAGCCCGCTGCTGCGCACGACTTCCTGGTGGCGCAGGCGGCCGTCGAATTCGAGATAGAACGAGACCGTGACCGCGCCAGCCTCGCCGCGCCGCTCGGACACGCTGCCCGCATAGTGCTTTTTGCCCAGGATCATGCCGAAAATCCGGGCGATATAGCGATTGGATTCGGTGCCGGCCGGAACGTCGAGCGCATCGGCCGAGGCGAATCGCGGGGGCGCGACATCGGTCCGGCCCGCGAGGGTGGGATCGCTGTCGCCCGTGGACGGATCGACGGGTTTGGGCTTCGGTTTCGCTTGCGCCTTCTCCGGATCCTTGGACGGATCGGGCGCGGCCTTGTCGAGCGCCTCGGCCTCGCTTTTGTCGTCTTCGAGCGCGGCCTTTTTCTCGACGTCGTCAGGCTTTTCCACGACCGGCGGAGCCACGGCCTGTTTGGCGGGCGTCGCCACGCCGTCTTGAGGCGGCGTGGCGGCCTTCGGACCCTCGGTCTTTTCGGCCGTGCCGGGATCGTGGACCGGCTCCTTGCTCACGCGCGGCGCGCTATAGGCCGGGCGATTGTCCTCCTCTTCCGGCTTCTGTTGCGGCGGCGGCTCCGGCGGCTTGGGCTGCTCCATCACCACCTCGACCGGCGTCTCCTCGGGCGGGGGCGGCGGAAGGTTTTCGCTATCGCGATAAAGAAGGGCGCCCAGGATCGCGGCGTGGAGCAGCAAAACCACGACCACGGCCGCGATGAATCCCCGGCGGGAATTGAGCGACGTATTGCGCAGCGGCGCGAAAAAGCGCTCTTCCGCATGGGCGGCAAGAGAGAATTTCACGGGTTCCGGCACGGGCATGCTCATGTCAGGCATTTTCAAGTCGATGCCGCGACAAAGCGCAAGAGGTGATTGTCCGATCGGCGTGCCGCTCTTGACGCGGACCCCGCCGGCATCGCATCACGGCGCCGCGTAACGAAAGCGAGTTTCCGTGCCGCCGCTTCTCATCGCCTATCCCGCCATCGATCCGGTTCTCGTCAACCTGGGGCCGCTGCCGATCCGCTGGTATGCGCTCGGCTATATCGGCGCGCTGCTGTTTGGCTGGATCGGCGCCCGCGCGCTCACCGCCCGCGATCATTTGTGGGGCGGACGCGCGCATGCCAGCATCCTCTCGATCGACGATCTCGTCGTCTATATGGCCGGCGGCATTATTCTCGGCGGCCGGATCGGCTATATCCTCTTTTACAACCTTCCATACTATCTGGCCAACCCCTTGGAGGTGCTGGTGGTCTGGAAAGGCGGGATGGCGTTTCACGGCGGATTGCTCGGCTCGGTGATTGCGATGAGCCTCTTCGCGCGCCGGCAAAAATTGCCCGTGCTGAGCGTGTCCGATCTGGTTTCGCCGGTGGTTCCGATCGGAATCGTGCTTGTGCGTGTCGCCAATTTCGTCAAGCCCGAGCTTTGGGGACGTCCGACCGATGTGCCATGGGCGATGATCTTTCCGGGCTCCGATGGCCAGCCCCGCCACCCGAGCCAGCTTTACGAAGCGGGGCTCGAAGGCGTCGTGTTGTTGATCCTGCTCGCGCTCGCCGTGCGCCTCGGCGGCCTCAAACGCGAGGGATTGATCACGGGATTGTTTTGCGCGGGCTATGGCGTGGCGCGCATCGCGAGCGAATTTTTCAGGGAGCCGGACCCGCAACTTGGTTTTCTCTTCGGGGGCGCGACGATGGGCATGCTGCTCTCGGTCCCGCTGATTCTGTTCGGTCTGTTCCTGCTGATCCGGGCGATCCGGAGACCGCTCGTGGTCGCCGCGACCGCATGAGCGCGCTTCTCCAGGAATTGCGGGCGATGATCGCGGCGGAGGGGCCGCTCTCGGTCGAACGCTATATGCAATTGTGCCTGCAACATCCAGTCCACGGCTATTACACCTCGAAAATGCCGTTCGGGCGGGCCGGCGATTTCATCACCGCGCCCGAGGTCAGCCAGATGTTCGGCGAACTGGCGGGGCTTTGGGCCGCGCAGGTCTGGCTCGACATGGGATCGCCCGCGGGCGTTCGTCTCGTCGAAATCGGTCCGGGGCGCGGAACGATGATGGCCGATGTCTTGCGCGTCGCGCGCGGCGTTCCGGGGTTTCTCGAGGCGATCGATCTGCATCTCGTGGAAACCAGCCCGGTACTGCGCGAGGCCCAGCGCCGGACCCTCGAAGCCGCGCCATTGACGCCGGTTTGGCACGCGGCCATCGAAACGCTGCCCGATGGCCCGGCCATCTTTCTCGCCAACGAGTTTTTCGACGCTTTGCCGGTGCGCCATTACGTCAGGAGCGAAACCGGCTGGCACGAGCGGCAGGTCGGGCTCGGATCGGACGGCGATTTGGTCTTTGGTGCCGCCGCTGAGACGATCGGCCTTCCGTCATTGGCCGGTCGGCCTGGCGACATCCTCGAAATCGGCCACGTCGCGCGGGCCGTGATGACCGTGCTTGCGAGCCGGATCGCAAGCCAGGGCGGCGCGTTGCTGGTTTGGGACTATGGCCACGCCGAGTCGGGCCTTGGGGAGACCTTGCAGGCGGTCGCGGGACATGCCTTTGCCGACCCGCTCGCCCATCCCGGCGAGGCGGATCTCACCGTCCATGTCGATTTCGCGATGCTGCGTCGCGCCGCCGAGGCGGCGGGGGCGGCGGTTCACGGGCCGGTCACGCAGGGCCTTTGGCTCGAACGCCTCGGGATTTTCGAACGTGCGCGCCGCCTGAAGGCCAAGGCGAGCGCGGCCCAGAGTGCCGAGATCGACAGCGCCCTCGGGCGGCTCACCGCGCCAAATTCGACCATGGCAACGCTTTTTAAAGTGCTGGCCGTGGTACAAAAGGACATGAGGCCGCCGGGCTTCGAGGATTAGGCCATGATCCCGCATCGAAGCGTCATCACCTCGCCCGCCCTGAGCGGGGTGCGCCATGCCTTTTTCACGCGCGAAGGCGGCGTGTCGCGGGGCGTTTATGCCTCGCTCAATGGCGGCACCGGTTCGAAGGACGCGCCGGAGGCCGTCACGGAAAATCGCCGCCGCATGACGGACCATCTCGGCGCGACGGCGCTGCTCGTGCCCTATCAAATTCATTCGCCGATCTGCCTCGCGTTGACCGAGCCGTGGGACGGCGAACGGCCGAAATGCGATGCGCTCGCGACGGCGACGCCAGGCCTCGCGCTGGGCGTCACGGGCGCCGATTGCGGCATGATCCTGTTCGCCGACAAACAGGCCGGCGTGATCGGGGCGGCCCATGCCGGCTGGCAGGGCGCGCTCGGCGGCGTGCTCGAATCGACCGTGCGCGGCATGGAAGTTTTGGGCGCGACGCGCGCGGCTATCACCGCCGTTCTCGGCCCGACGATCGGCGCCAAATCCTACGAAACCGGCCCTGAATTTTTGGCCCGGTTTCTCGAGGCGGATGCGGCTTACGCGGATTTTTTCACGCCGTCGGGCCGCGACGGCCACAATTTCTTCGATCTGCCGCGCTTCATCGGCCACCGGCTTCGCGCGGCCGGCGTGGGCGCGTTTACCGATTTGGGTCTCGACACCTACGCGGAGGAGGCCCGCTTCTTCTCCTACCGCCGGACCACGCACCGCAGCGAGCCGGACTACGGCCGGCTGATTTCGGCGATCGTGCTGTAACCGTTCTCGCTACCGCCATCGCCGAGGCTCCCGTTCGCGACGCCCGGAAGTCCTTTCCCCATCCGCCGCCCGGAAGAGATGGAGACCGCGCGCTTTTCTGGATATAAAAATACTAATTCTATAGGATTATGGTATCGTGCCTTGGCTTTTGACAGGTATCGACCGCGCCCGGCTGCCCCCGACTGGGCGCGTCTGCCGCAAGAGCATCGATAATCC
>JARLIW010000273.1 GCA_031291515.1 Beijerinckiaceae bacterium
CCTCTGTCACGAACCCCTCCCAAGGGCGGCGCCGTCATTCCGGGGCGCCGGAGGCGAGCCCGAAATCCAGGACAACGCGGATGATCGATAAACCTCCGGCCACTGAACGGTTCCGCTTCTAACGGCATCCACGGTGTCCTGGATTCCGGGCTCTCGCCTCCGGCTCGCCCCGGAATGACGGCGCGGCCCTAAAACGAAAACCGGCGCGGTAGAGCCTTGGGCTCACGGCCGTTTCGAAACATATCGACCGAGATGCAGGTCCATGATGTTGGTCTCCCACCCCCGGAGCTTCGGCGAGACGAGATTCGAGGCCTGATAGCTCATCAGGACGAGATAGGGCTGCTGATCCAACAGAATCGCCTCGGCCTCGTGCAAAATCGCTTGACGTTTCGCGGCATCCGCCGTCACGGCCGCCTCATGCATCAAGGCGTCGAAGGCGGGATCGGAAAAGTGCGAATAATCGAGGCCGGGATTGTCGCTCTGTCCGAGAAAGAGATAATTCTGCGCATCGGGATAATCCGCGAACCAGCCGCTACGCGCGACGTCGAACGGTGCCTTCGAGGCGAGAAACGCGTAATGGGTCGGGGCGTCGGTGACGATGAATTCCGTCTCGACGCCAAGCACTTTCCACATGTCGGCGATGGCGACCGCGGTCGCCTTGTGATTCTCGGATTGGTTGGTGCGGAAACTGAGGCGGAGCGGGTGCTCCGGCCCATAGCCCGCCGCCGCCATCAAGCGCTTGGCTTCGTCCTCGCGGTCGAAAATGCTTTGATCTTTCCAGCGCACCGTCGACGGCGCGCCATAACTCGGAATGCCTGGCGGCACGAAACTATAGCCGGGCAGCATCGTCCCGCCCCAGATTTGGTTCGCCAGAAACTCGCGGTCGATCACCATGGATAGGGCCTGCCGCACGCGCGCGTCGTCGAAGGGTTTATGCCTCGTGTCGAAGGCATAGAAATAGCTGCCCAAGCTCGGCGCGATTTTGAGCGAATCCGCGAGATGGCCGCGGACATAAGCGATTTGGCCGATCGGGACATCGTCGTAACTGTCGATTTCGCCCGCGAGAAACCGCCGCAGCGCCGCCGCGTGATCCTCGATCGGCAAGATCACCTCGCCATCCAACGCGACATTCTTCGCGTCGTGGAAGAAGGGATTCTTTTCCAGCACCATCGAATCGTTGGGGAGATAACTTTTGAGGACAAAGGCGCCGTTTCCCGTGAGCCGTCCGGCGCGCGCGAAGCCCGCGCCGAAACGCGCGACATCGGGGGGATAGACAGGCAGCGCGGTGGTATGCGTCAGTTGCGCCAGAAAATAAGGTGCGGGGTGCTCCAACGCGATCTCGAGCGTCGCGGCGGTTTTCGCGCGAATGCCGAGTTGGTCCACCGGAACCTTGCCCACGTTGACGGCCTCGCCGTTTCTCAGCGTGTAAAGAATATTGGCATAGGGCGAGCCGGTTTTTGGATCCATGACGCGGCGGAACGAAAAGACGAAATCGTCGGCGGTGACCGGCGCGCCATTGGACCAGCGCGCGTCGGGGCGCAGATGAAACAGGTAAGTCAGCCCATCGGCGCTGACCTCCCAGGAATCCGCCGCGCCCGGCGCCAGCGCGCCCTTGGCGTCGTAGACGACGAGGCCTTCGAGCAATTCGTTGAGAATATGCTCCTCGACGACGGTGGTGGCTTTGGCCGGATCGAGCGAGCCGGGATCGGCGGTTTCACCCCGTCGCCAAATGCCCGCCGCGCCGCCCGGCGTCGGCGGCGCCAAGACCAGGAGGGTTGAGACGACAAGAACCGCGGCGGCGAAAACCCTCGCCATCACGCGGGAAGCGCGACCTTGTGACTCACGACCGGAATTTGCTGCCGCACCTTGGCGATCCGCTCCGGCTCGATCCGCGCGGAGACGATCCCGGGTCCATCGGACGCGCGGCCAATCACATGTCCCCAGGGATCGACGATGAGCGAATGGCCATAGCTGTGACGCGTATCCGTCGCGGTCTGGTGCGGGCCGGTCTGGCCGGGGGCGAGAAAATAGGTCTGCGTCTCGATCGCGCGGGCGCGGCAGAGCACCTCCCAATGGTCCTTGCCGGTCTGCAAGGTGAAAGCGGCGGGCAGCACGATCACCTGCGCGCCCTTGGCCACGAGCGCTTCGAACAAGGCGGGAAAGCGCAAATCGTAACAAATCGCGCAGCCGAAAACGAGGCCGTCGACCTCGTAGGTCACCACGGATTCACCGGGCTTGAAGCTCGCGCTTTCGCGATAGGAGGCGCCATCGGGCGCGGTAATATCGAACATGTGGATTTTGCGGTAGCGCGCGATTTCCTGGCCCTGCCGTCCGAAGACGACCGTGGTATTGTAGAGGCGGTCCTGGCCCTCGACTTTTTCAAGAAGGGAGCCGGCATGGAGCACAATCTGGTGCCGCGCGGCCAGATCGCGCATGGCGCGATAGGCCGGTCCTTCGCCCAAGACTTCCGCCGCCGCGATTTTATCCGCGCGCGAACCGCCGATGAAATCGAAGACCTCGGGCAGCGCGATCCAATCCGGCCGCTCGTCCTTCACCGCGCGCTCGATCAGCGCCGTGGCCGCCGCGATATTGGCGGGCTTGTCGTTGACGGAATTCATTTGGACGAGCGAAACTTTCACGGACGGCTTCCTCGGGCTCGCAACGGGCGCGGTTTTCGACACCGCGGTTTTCGACACATGGCGCGGCGCCTCGATTGAGAATATGCGCGCACCACTCAAAATGGGAGCGGTTTGTGATTCCTCGGGTGGTTCCCCCCGCACGGAAACCGCTCTGATGCTAGAGGTAATGCCGCTTCGCGGCTCTGTCGAGCCGCGGCGCCCCATCATGGGGAGACTCCCTAAGCTCGGCTGAAATAGGGTATCACGTTCGTGGGAGAGGGCGGCGAATGTCCCATGCGGCCCAATTGCCCGTCGGACTGCAATATCTACATGACGATCGCATCTTTCTTTATTATTCCTGCTCATCCGCGTGTGGGGACCACGCTTTAAAGGCCTTATCCTATGCATGGCGATCAGCCGGCTTCCTTGCCTGTCGACCTTTGGGTCGCGGTCACGATCATTATTGGGTGCATTGCGCTCTCGGCCTTTTTCGCGGCCTCCGAGACCGCGCTGACAGGCGCGTCGCGCGCGCGCATGCACGCGCTCGAGCGCAACGGCGACATCCGGGCAAAATTGGTCAACCGGCTGCTACGCCGGCGCGAACGGCTGATCGGCACCGCGCTTTTGGGAAACACGCTCGTCAATATTGGCTCCTCGGCCTTCATGACGAGCGTCCTGATGGTGCTGGTGGGCGAGCGCGGCGCGCTCTATGCCACGGGAATCATGACGGTTTTGCTGTTGGTATTCGCGGAGGTGCTGCCCAAGACGGTCGCGATCAACAATGCCGATCACATTTCGCTGCTCGTCGCGCGCTTAATGTCCATTTTCGTCGCGGTGTTTGGGCCCGTCCTCATGGCCATCGAGGCTTTGGTTCGCGGCGTGCTAAAACTTTCGGGCGTCCCGGCGGGCGAGCGTAAATCGGAGCTGACCGGCGCGGAAGAACTCAAAAGCGCCGTCGATCTCCTCCACCAAGAGGGCGGCGTCGAACGGTCCGATCGCGACATGTTTGGCGGGCTGCTCGATCTCGACGAGATGGAAGTCTCCGACATCATGGCCCATCGCACCCGGATGGCCACGCTCAACGCGGATTTGCCGCCGGAGGAACTGGTGCGCGAAGTCGTCGCCTCGCCGTTTTCACGTCTCCCGGTCTGGCGTGGCGAGCCGGATAATATTATCGGCGTGCTCCATGCCAAGGATCTCTTGCGCGCGCTGACGGCCTCGGGCGGCGACGTCGCCCATTTCGAGGTTGAAAAGGTCGCGGTGCCGGCCTGGTTCATCCCGGCAACCACCACGCTCAAGGACCAGCTCAACGCGTTCCGCAAGCGCAAATCGCATGTCGCGCTCGTCGTCGACGAATATGGCGTCGTGATGGGATTGGTGACCCTCGAAGACATCATCGAGGAAATCGTCGGCGACATCAAGGACGAGCATGATCTCGCGGTCCAAGGCGTCCATCCGCAGCAAGATGGATCGGTGATCGTCGAAGGATCGGTGCCGATCCGCGATCTCAACCGGGTGATGGCCTGGGATCTTCCGGACGAAGAGGCGACCACGATCGCCGGGCTCGTGATCCACGAGGCCCGCGCGATTCCCGAAACCGGTCAGGTCTTCACCTTCCACCGCTTCCGCTTCGAGGTCTTGCGCAAGGTACGTAACCGGCTCGCGTCGCTGCGGATCGTTCCGGCCCTCGCGCGCGACACCGCCAAGGGCACCCCCTCGCGATAGGCCTCCCGCGTCAGCCTTCGCCTTAGAGAATGTCCCGAAAAAGTTGCAGGCTTTTTCGATCGGGGACAGGCTCTAACTTCTTGGTAAGAGAGCGAGTTCTTATCGCTTTGGTGATTCCACCAAAGCGGAACGCGCTTTAGGGCCAGGCGGTCATTCCGGGCTCGCCTCCGGCGCCCCGGAATGACGGCGCGGCCCTTGGGAAAGCTTTGTGACACAGGAGAACGAGCGATTGGCTCCGGGCTTTATTCGGCCGCCAACCCGGTGCCGACCGGACAGCTCAAACCCGTCCCACCGATGCCGCAATAGCCCGCCGGGTTTTTGGCGAGATATTGCTGATGATAGGCCTCGGCATAATAAAACACCGGCGTATCCGCGATTTCCGTCGTGATCCGGCCATAGCCTTGCGCGCTCAACACGGCGTCGTAGGCAGCCCTGACGGCAAGGGCCCGCGCCTGCTGATCCGGGCCGCCATAGATCCCCGAGCGGTACTGCGTTCCGACATCGTTCCCCTGGCGCATCCCTTGGGTCGGATTATGGCTCTCGAAGAAGATCTTGACTAACGCTTCAAACGAGACCACCGCCGGGTCGAACGCGACCAACACGACCTCGTTATGGCCGGTGCGTCCCGTGCAGACTTCCTCATAGGTGGGGTTTGGCGTGACCCCCGCGGCATAGCCGACCGCGGTGGTGTAAACGCCGGGCACCTGCCAAAACAGACGCTCCGCGCCCCAAAAACAGCCGAGCCCGAATATCACCGTCTCGATCCCGTCCGGGAATGGGGGATGCAAGGAGCGGCCGTTCACGAAATGCGTATCCGCCGTCCGCAGCGGCTCGGACCGGCCGAGCAGAGCCTCTTCGCGCGTCGGAATCGTCATGGGCTTGGAGAAGGAGAACATCGGAACTTCTCGAATTGGGACGGGTGCAGGCCGGGCGCCCACATTCGCTGATGGGTGAAACTGGACATGCAGTCAATCCGGACATGCGATTATATGGTGCGCTTGCGGCGCGCCGCAACAGGCTCGACGTGCTTTCGGCAATGCGCGCGGGCCGGCCCGTCTATTTGGATTCGGCGCTTTTCTTGACTCCACCCAATCCGGCCCCACTCGCCGCGATCATCTTACTGGCAAAATCGCGGAACAAATCGGCACCCTGCGGAATGCTGCTGAACCAATTTTGCAGCATAGCATCGGGCGTGAAACGTTGGGCCTCCTTGATAATGTTTTTTTCCATCTCGGCCATGATCGCTTGCTGCATCGGCTGAACATCCGGCAACCCAAAGAATTGCCGTGCCTCGAGGGGGGTGCAGTCGACCTCGACAGTGACTTTCATGGCCATGGTCCCAAAACCTAAAAAGAGCTGTTATATTAATACGATGAAAGGCGGCTCGCGTATAGACCAAACTGCCGCGACGAACATCTCGATACACAAGCTTCGAGAATTCGTCTGTCGCGCGGCGCGCCGAGACCAAATTATTCCACTCCTTCCTTGAGTTGCGAGACAAGTTTGTTCTGTTGACCGGCGCGATCGCGAGCAAGATTGCGCTTCGCGTCTGGGCTATTGGCGCTCCCTGGCCGCCGATGGTCATCGCGCGGCGAGATCCAAGCCGTGGGCTTTGAGCCACGCGACAAGCTTTGCATTGACCTGCGCGGGCGCTTCCTGTTGCACCCAATGCGACACGCGGGGCAAGCGTTCGAGCGTGAAATCCGCGACATAGGGTGTGTAGCCCTCGGTCAGTTCGAGGCCGAGCGCCTGATCCTCCTCGCCCCAGATCATCAGCGTGGGCACCTCGATGACCGGAACGGGGCCGCCGTCACGCAAGAGCCGCCTGGCATTGGCGCGGTAATAATTGAGCATCGCGGTCATCGCGCCGGGCCGCAGGGCATTGGCGCGGTAGTGGTCGAGAACCTCCTTGGGGAAAGCCGACTTGTCCACCGCCATGCCGCGAAAGGCGCCCGCGACGGCCCGCGCCCGCTTGGCGGTCAACATGGCCTCGGGCAGCCAGGGCAATTGGAAGAACAGAACATACCATGAGCGTTTTTTCTGGGCCCAGGAGCGCCGCAGCACCGCGCGAAAAATGCTGGGGTGGGGGACATTCATGATCACGAGCCCGTCGAGCGCGCGACGGCGCTCGATCGCGAAGGTCCAGGCGATCAAGGCGCCCCAATCATGCGCGATCAACAATCGCCGCCGCGCGCCATAGGCATCGAACAGCGCCGCGACATCGTCGAGGAGATGTTCGAGCCGGTAGGCCGCAACCCCCAAGGGCCGGCTGCTCTCGCCGTAACCGCGCAGGTCGGGAGCCACCACATGCCATCCAAGTTCCGCCACCGGCGCGAGTTGATGACGCCACGAAAACCGGCTTTCCGGGAACCCGTGCAGGAACAGCGCGATGTCAGGCCCCTCGCCGGCCTCGTCGACGGTGAAGGTCAAGCCATTGGCTTGAACAGTCCGGGTCGTGATCTCGGGCATTTGGGACTTTCGCGAGAGGCTTGATGGATCTTGCGGGATAGTTAGCCTGGGATGGGCCCGGTCATCCAGCCTCGCCATCCCGAACGATAGTGTGGCCAATTCGCGAAAACCGGCTTAAGTTTTTTTTTAAAGCTGTCACCGCGCCAATATTGCCGGTCGATTTATCCTTGGCAATCTTCCAGGCATGCCGGACGCGAGCCACAGGAGGCCGCCGTGATCAAGATCGACGCCATTTCCGCCAATGCCTTGAAGATCCGCGTCCCGGACAAATTGCAAGCCGGCGATTTCAGCCAGCTCGCGGAGCAAGCCGATTTGCTGATCGCGCAGCAAGGCGAAATTCGATTGCTGATCGATGCCTCCGGATTTCATGGCTGGGAAAACATGGCGGCATTCGAAACCCATGCCGGATTCGTCAAAAACCACCAACAGCGGGTCGAGCGCATCGCGATCATCGTCGGGCACGAATGGCAACGCTGGCTGATCGGCGTCGCCAAATTGTTCGTGCATCCCGAAGTTCGAGTCTACGACGCGGCTCAAGAGGCCGAGGCGGAGATTTGGATCACGGGGATCTTGTAGGGAAATAGCGCGTTTTATGGGGTATGCTCGTTTCTTGAGCCTCGCTATTCTAGTGACAACGCCATGAGGTGTGGAAACCGCCGCCCCGATTATGCTAAGCTGAATTTATGAAACGCGCTGAAGCCATAAACCGCTTGCTGCAACACGAAGCCGATTTGAAGCGGCTTGGCGTCGAACATCTTTTTCTGTTCGGATCGACCGCGCGCGACGAGGCGAAAGACGAATCCGACGTCGATCTGTTTTTCGATCACGAAAAGGGCAAGCTCGGCCTCTATGAATTGATGGACGTGAAGGAGCGCGCCGCCAGCATCCTCGGCCGCAAGACCGATATCATGACGCGCGACAGCCTGCATCCAGGTCTCCGGAAACGCATCGAAGACTCGGCCGTGCTCGTCTTCTGATGGCCGGACGAATCGTCTCGCCGCGTCTCACAGACATGATCGAAGCGATTGAACGCATCCGCCGCGTGTTGGACGGGATATCTCTCGAAGCGTTTGAATTGGATTGGGAAAAGCGCTGGCTGGTGGAGCGCGGAATCGAGATCGTTTCCGAAGCGAGCCGTCATCTCACGGACGATGTCAAAGCGCGGCAATCGCATATCCCCTGGGCAAAAGTCGCGGGTATCGGCAACGTCCTCCGGCATGCCTACGATCGCGTCGCGCCGGATGTCTTGTGGAAGCTCGCCTGCGATAACCTGCCTGTGCTGTATCAAGTCTGCCGCGACGAACTCGTCATCGCGATCGCGAATGAGGAACGCGAGTAACAAAGAAATGTCCGGCGGCCTTTTGGAATTAGGGGACGCGCGTTAAACCGACGCGTTGTCGTCAAGTTGCACCGTGAAAAATGGGATCGAAACCTTATGTAGATTAGGCACATTGACGATCTTTGTTCCGGTTCCAATTCGTGGGCTCAAAACATCCCCGCCCAAATGTCGCGTAACGATAGCGCGCATCAAATATAGGAAAAAATCGGTCATATCGTTCGACACCGCCCCGACCTCGTCCATGACTTTGCGGAATGCTTTTGTAGTATCGGTCTCGCCATTACCCACCCCTCGCGTTTATAGCTGCGCCAATCTCCCCAAGCGTTTCCTCGCCATGATCGCGGCGCTTGATCACCACGCGTCCCTGACGCGGATGACTCTCAGACCAGCTCGAGACGAA
>JARLIW010000059.1 GCA_031291515.1 Beijerinckiaceae bacterium
ACTGGCTGGGGCGGGAGGATTCGAACCTCCGCATGGCGGAATCAAAATCCGCTGCCTTACCGCTTGGCGACGCCCCATCGGTCCAGTCGATTTAGCGTCTGGGCGGGCGGACCATAGTGCCAGGCGGAGCGGACTGCAACAGGCTTTCCACAGCGATCGCCTTTGTGGGTCCCAATCACGCACGGGGCCCTCGCCGCAAGCTATCTTGCATCGCGGCGCGTGGAGCGCCATTCTCTCGTCATGACAAACCCCTTGGAACAAGCCGCCCTCGACGCGTTGCGCGACACCAGCGCACTGAAGAACCTGAATCAACGCTCGCTCGATATTTTCAAACGGATCGTCGAATCCTACCTCGCCACGGGCGAGCCGGTCGGCTCGCGCAACCTTTCGCTGCTCTTGCCGACGCCGCTCTCGCCCGCCTCGATTCGCAACGTGATGCAGTCGCTCGAGGATATCGGGCTGATCTTCGCGCCGCACACCAGCGCCGGGCGGCTGCCGACCGAACTTGGCCTGCGCTTCTTCGTCGATGCCTTGCTCGAGATCGGCGATATCGCCACCGAAGAACGCGCGCAGATCGAAAAACAGATCGGGGCCTCGGCGGATCGCGGATTCGAGGCGATCTTGAACGACGCCACCGCCATGCTGTCGGGGATGACGTTGGGAGCCGGCGTCGTCGTGACCCATAAGGACAATGGGCGCCTCAAGCAGATCGAATTCGTGCGGCTGGAGCCGGAACGGGCGCTTGCCATCCTCGTCGCCGAGGACGGATCGGTCGAAAATCGCGTCCTCCCCATCCCGCGCGAACTGCCCGCCTCCGCCTTGGTCGAGGCGGGCAATTACCTCAATGCCCGGATTCGGGGACGGACCTTGGCCGAGGTGCGATTCGATATCGAACAATCGCGGGCCGCCGCGGAGGCCGAGCTCGACGAACTGACCGCGCGGCTGGTCGATGCCGGGCTGGCGGGCTGGGCGGACGGGCTCGGTCCCACGCAACAGCTGATCGTGCGTGGCCAAGGCAATCTCTTGAACAACCTCACCGCGCTCGACGATTTGGAACGGATCCGGCTGCTGTTCGCCGATCTCGAGACCAAGAAAGACGTGATGGATCTCTTGGCGCGCGCCGAAAGCGGCGAAGGCGTGCGGATTTTCATCGGCTCGGAGAATAAACTATTCTCGCTGTCGGGATCCTCGATGATCGCCGCGCCGTTCCGCGACGGATCGCGCCGGATCGTCGGCGTGCTCGGCGTGATCGGGCCGACCCGGCTCAATTACGCGCGGATCGTGCCGATGGTGGATTATACGTCGAAACTCATCGCGCGGCTGGCGCCACGGATGTGAGCAGGCGAAGGGGCGGCAAGCGCTGAATTGATTCCTCCGCGTCACCCCGGCAAACGGAATGTCGCGGTAAGAACTGGGATGCGGGCGGCTTTTCCGTCGGGCATCGTACCGGCGTCAATCAAAACGGCGCGGATGCATGGACACGGCGACATACGGATCATCTTCATCGGCCGGAGCTTCGCTTTATGGCGTGCGCACCACCGGCATTTATTGCCGGCTGGGCTGCCCGGCGCGGCGGCCCCGGCCCGAAAACGTGATCTTCTTCAAGACATCAGAGGAGGCCCGGCGCGCGGGATTCCGGCCGTGCAAGCGCTGCAATCCCGGTGCTTCGAGCACGGCCGACCTCCAAACAGCCCTTGTGACCCGTGCCTGCCGCCAGATCGAAGCGGCGGAAGCGGAACCGGCGCTCGGCGAGCTGGCGCGAGAGGCGGGCCTCAGCGCCACCCATTTCCATCGTCTGTTCAAGCGCTTGACCGGTGTGACCCCGAAATCCTATGCCACGGCCCAGCGCGCGGCGCGGGCCGAGTCCGGCCTTCGCGCGGCCCCCACGGTGACCCATGCCCTTTACGAAGCCGGTTATTCCTCCTCGAGCCGCTTTTATGCCTCGGCGAAGGACCGGCTCGGCATGAGTCCGGGCGTTTTCCGCGAGGGCGGCGCGGGCCAAAAAATCCGCTTCGCCGTTGGCGCCTGTTCGCTCGGCGCGATTCTCGTCGCCGCGACGGAAACGGGCGTTTGCGCGATCCTGATGGGCGACGATCCCGATGCGCTTGTCCGCGACCTTCAGGACCGTTTCGCCAAGGCGGAGCTACTGGGCGGCGATGCCGGCTTTGAAGAAACCGTCGCCAAAGTCGTGGGCTTCGTCGAGGCGCCGCGCCAGGGGCTCGACCTCCCGCTCGATATTGCCGGCACCGTGTTTCAACAACGTGTCTGGCAGTCCTTACGCGCCATTCCTTTGGGTTCGACCGCGAATTATGCGGAGATCGCGCGCGCCATCGGCCAGCCCAGCGCGGCGCGCGCGGTGGCCCGCGCTTGTGCCGCCAATCCGCTCGCGATGGCCATCCCGTGCCACCGCGTCGTGCGTTCCGATGGAGCGATCTCGGGTTACCGTTGGGGCATCGCGCGCAAGCAAGCGCTTCTCGACCGCGAAAAAGGCGGAGCTAGCCCAGCGCATCCACCTCCTCATGAAAACGAGCTCGAAACGATGGGGCCGGCCAGCAGGCGCAGCGATGACAGATCATGAATTGATGATACGCGACGCGAGGGAAGCCGACGCCGAGAGTTGGCGCCGGCTATGGGATCTCTATATCGAATTTTATCATGCCAAAATCCCCGGCGAGGTGACGGACTCCACATGGCGGCGAATCCTCGATCCCGTCTCCCCGGTCTTCGCGATCGTCGCGGAGCGCGGGGCTAGCTTGCTCGGCTTTGCGGTCTGCGTACTCCATGAAGCGACCTGGACAACGACGCCGGTCTGCTATCTCGAAGATCTGTTCGTGGCGCCAGAAGCCCGTGGGGCGGGAGCCGGCCGGGCGCTCATCACGGCCCTCATGAATCGCGCGCGCGCCGCGGGATGGTCGCGCGTGTATTGGCATACGCAAGAGGGCAATACCGTCGCACGAAACCTCTACGACGAGTTTGCCCGCGCCGACGACTTCGTGAGGTACCGGCTATCCCCCTCCTGACATTGGTCTTAAAATCACAAAATGCGGTACGCCTTCCTTGCCTTCACCCTCCTGCAGTCGCCCTGCCCCGCCGCGGCGGAGGTGTTGACCTGCGACGTCTTCAAGAGCCGGATTGATCAAACCGTTCGCGACATGGGAGGTCTCGTCGCGCCGCCCGGCCCCCTGAAACAAAATTATGACGGCGGCGCGGAAACGGGAAAGCGATACGAATGGACCGGAGACGTCGGGATTGCCGGCACGATGACCTGCGGAAAGACCGGGGCTTTCGAGGATTTCGGCATCGCCATCGACGAAGCCACGCGAACGTCCGACAATCTCGGCATTGCGCTGGACCGTTTCATGGAATTGGCAAGCGCCTCGGTCTGCGCGCTGGCGGATGCCCCGGCCAACGACTGTCGCGGCTTGGTGAAGACCATGACCACCGGCAGCCTTGCGCAGTTCCGGGACGCCGCGGCGAAAGGCGGTGGCGTACCGACCGGCACCCGCGATTTCGTGATCGTCGAAGGCGTCGATGCGGAACTCGACATGACTCCGGTTGGCATCACCTGGTCGATCGGGCCGGGCCTCTCGGCGACGACCGACGCTGGGAAACGGGCGTTGAAGCCGAGGGACGTGGATCAATGAGCCTCCGGCGCCTTGATCATCGGCTCTGACCACATCCGAAATTTTCAGAGCTGAAGGCCTTCGCGCCCGGAGCCCCAAAGGAGCTCCGCGTCCACCCCGCGAAACGCGTGTAAAATTTTATCGCCAACCGACGCCGCCGGGATAGCGATTTTCACTTGCTCGGGGTCAGGTGCTCCGTGCCATTGCCGTTCTCTCCGCGGATGGCCCAAACGCCATCGAGGCCGTTTCCGTCGACCTTGTAAACGACGAGCCCCGGCTCTCCGTCGACCGTGTAGGTGGCGGCAAGGGCGTCGTTCCTGCGCATTCCAAATCCTTTGTAGATCGACCCGTTAATCGACCACTGGATGGCGAATGTCGTGTCGGATAGGATTTGGACGGTTGCGGTCCCGGTATATTTCGAGCCATCCGGGTTCGTTCCCGTGGCGGTGTATTTCGAAGCGAGCGTCAAAGGTTCCGCGCTCGCCGAGGTCAATGCGGCCAAAAATGCAAATGCTGAAATAGTCCGGATCATGAAGCCCCCCTCTGACCGGCATGTCGTCCACGGACGCAAATCCAGCTTCAGAATGCGACGATTTGGGATTTCTCGCAAGCGGGCCGACGTCCGCGCGCGGGACAAAAACGCACGGCGCATCAGACAAGGTCAGGGTTCCGTGGCCGCCGTCGCCATTGCGTTCCCAGCGGCTTGGAGCGAAAATCAAAAGATGGCTTTTGGCCAAGGACCGCATGCTCTCATCGGCCGACGGCGCCCTCCCCACCGCGCTTAAACGTCACCACCAACACGTCCCGGTAAGCCGGGCGCGCCGGGTCGAGCGGCTCGACGGCCGTCACCCCATGGAATACGCGGGAATCGTCGACAATCGCCGTATCGAACGTCTCCGTCAGCGTGAACGACCCAAGTTGCTCGTGGTCGAGATTACTGATCGTCGTCACGCCGCTGACAATGTTTTCACGAGTCAGGAGCATCACGAGCACCCAATCCACGCCGTCGCGATGCGCGCCCTCGGGCGTGGGCTGCCCTGCCCCATTCGCACTCGCCTCGATGCGGAATTGATGCACTTCGACGAACCACGCGGCCGGGCGCTGGTCCACGGGCGTCAAGGCATCGAACAGATCGCGGCCGGTCGCAAGGACCGCCTGCATCAACGGATGCGCCGCGACCTCCGCGCGAACGGGATCGAACCAACGTTCGATCCCGCCGTTCAAAGGATTAAAATCCGTGGCCTGAAAATGCGGCTGATGCGGCCGGCGCACGATCCCGTCCGGCATGACATCGAAGGTCGCATGGCGGCGGCGGCGATAGCGCCCGCCATCGGCCATGAAACGGTCCTCACCGAGGTCGTTCCAACTGGCGGCAAAGCCGGTCACATCGAAATTGTGGGCCGCAAGCAGATCCGACATATCCCCGGCGGGGACGAAAGCGAAGCCGCGCGAGGCAACTTCCGCCCGCACCTCTCCGAACAAATCATGAGACCTCGTCAATTCCAATCGCCTTTCTCAACACCGCGTTC
The DNA here is from genome assembly GCA_031291515.1 of Beijerinckiaceae bacterium. Lineage (GTDB taxonomy): Bacteria > Pseudomonadota > Alphaproteobacteria > Rhizobiales > Beijerinckiaceae > RH-AL1. The sequence goes on from JARLIW010000059.1 coordinate 5,153, forward strand.
AACCGATCTTGCCAGCCCGGCCCCTGCTCCTGAAAATACTCCAGCACGTCTTGATCGATCCGCAACGAGACCGTTTCTTTCGCATTGGGGATCGCCCGAGGCTTGGGCGGCAGCGGCGGCGCTTGCTTCGCTGGCGCCTTGAAAACCGCCTCGGCCGTCTCGAACACGCTGGCGGGGCGTCGCGGTCTCTTGTCCGACATGTAATTCCTCGTCAGTTCAAGTCAATGTCCCGCCCTTGTGAGCGGCGGCCACGAGAACGCGCACGAAACGCAAAACGCGTAAAATTTTACGAAAAAAATTACGGCAATCGCGGCATGTCCGGCTTTAGCCTTTGCAAATCAGTGCAACGGAGACCGCAATGCTCTACGCGAACGCTTTCGAAAGCTCAAACCGCTCCGCAACCCCCAAACGGCGGAAAAACGAGATCACATTGGCCCGGAGAGCGCTCTTTTACGGGCAATTGACCGCCGCCCTCGCCGTCATCTTTGTGATTGCGGTCACCCTGGCGGTGCAAGGCCTTTGGAGAACAACCATCAAACTCCTCGGCCATGGAGGCATTCGGCAGCAGAGGCGAGGCGCGTTCAGGACAGTTTGGTAAGGGCCGTGACAATGCCCAGCTCTTCCTCCCGTCCGGCGACGAGCCGAGGCGAATTCTAAGTCACCGCGGATCGATGGGCGCGAATTTCAGCGATTAAGGCGTCGGTCGATTCGAGGGTGAGCGCGCGCGCCTGAGTGACGTCTTCCTCCGCGGACGACGGCTGCGCGAGAAGGCCAGCGAAGGCATCGGCATCGGCCCAAGCACGCAACGCCGCCGCCTTCAGGCCCTCGGCCGGTCCCACTCGATGCAAGGCATTGGAAATCGTCGAACGGCTCCAAAGCTTGATTTTTTCGTGGTCGTCTCGCGTGGCGCCTCCCAAGATGGAGCGGAAGGCCTCCAATTCGGCAATCACCAAAAGACCGGTCATCTATAACATTCTTTCTCCGGTGGATCGCGAAAGCGCGTGTTAAAATTTTAGCATGGCCGCCGTCTCGCCGATTAGAGTTTAAATATAACTGTTGCAATGATAATCCAACACTCGATGCGCCGCGGAGTTGGAACAAGCTCGGCCTTGCGGCGTTTACAGCATGAGCCATTTCGAACGTGGCGAGCCCTGATCGAGGAAAGCCCGATGCGACACTTCAAGGTGGTTCAATTGGCGGTTGCGGCGCTGGCTCTGATATGCTCAGCCTCGGTTGAAGCGGCCGCCCCCGCGTCGCGCCACGGAAAAGTCTACCTGCAGTTCGCCCATCCGGGACGGCGCCACGCCCATTCCAATGCGAGCGGCGGCGGAGCAGGCCATCATCATCTCACGGCGCTTGTCGGAGATCGCGAATCCGGCCTTGGATTTTATCCGCCGGCGCGGCCCTATTATCCCAGCGTGTGGCGGGAGCCGCGCCGCAACGCGGTCCGCGACTCCATCGAGAGTCAGGCCGTCTATAGCTATTATGGGTTCGGCGGCGGTGTTCCCGGCGAACAGCATGCCCATACCGTGTTCAGCCCTGTCGATGGCTACGGAACGCCTTTCTTCGCAGGCTATTACGGCCCCGCGGGCGATCCCGACGAAGACCGGGATCTGTTTGGCACCCCTTACCGCGACTAAACGGACGCCGATTAGAGGGAGAATCGTTCGCCGGGACGGGATGTTTTCCGACGGCGCGCGACTCGCACGGCGGGCGAAGGGATAGTCGAGGAACGACCTTTTCGCCTGAGCCCGATAAAACCGGCCGTTTCACTAATATTGTTGGGTTTCCGTCGCGTCCTCGCTAGCAATCCCGCGCGAAAAACGCTTTATGCGAGTCCTCTCAAAGGGGGTAACATCGTGAAATCAATCATAATCGGCGCCATTTTTTCGGTTCTCGGGATATCGTTGGCGCAAGCGCAGACGGATATGAGCTGCGCGGATCTGCTGAAACTCAATGCGCAGCTTGACGAAAAGACCAAGGCCATGACCGCAAGCGACCCATCCGCCGCCGAAATGGACCGCAAAATCAACGATTATTGCGCCAAAAACCCGACCGCCAAGGCGTCAGAGGCCATGGAAAAGGCGATGCAATAATCAAATCTTTGGGCTGGCCAATCGCTACGCCTCGTCGGCCGGGTGGGGGCACCCGGCTGAACCCAACTCGCCAATAATTACGATATATCTCAATTGGTTGTTCCGTTTCGATTTTGATTATCTTTAGATTTGCAAGAGTTCTGGCCATTTTCCATGCGTTTGATAGACTTACGGCAAGTCCTCGGAACACGGGCTTCGCCCGGGAGTCCTGTCATTGGAAAAAGCATTGAAAATCGCCGTGGCCGGTGCGGGCTTCAGCGGCTCCCTCGTCGCGCTTCACATTCTGCGCTCCAATCCCTCAGCCACCGTCATCCTGATCGAACGCGCAGCTGAATTCGGACGCGGGCTCGCCTACGGCACATGCGATCCCAAACATCTCCTCAATGTCCGCGCCAGCAACATGAGCGCTTTTCCCGAGGATCCCGATCACTTCATAAAGTGG